>CAMPJY010000007.1 GCA_946887025.1 uncultured Salinimicrobium sp. | reverse complement strand
AATTCGGCCGGGGAATTGGAATACGTGCTCCATATGGTGCAGGATATTACGGACCAGGTACTTTTGAAACAAAAGGAGGAACAAACACAGGCAGAACTTGAAAAAAGACAGGAACAGTATGGGCATTTCGTTGATTCCAATCCCGACGGTTTATATTCCCTGGACCTCGAAGGCCGGTTCGTGAATGCGAATAAAGGGCTGGCAGAAATAGCCGGGGTGCCGCTGAAGGAGCTTCTGAAAATGGACTTCCTCCCTTTCTGTTCCAAAGAGGATAAGGAGTATATCCTGCAGCATTTCAGGAAAGCCATAGGAGGAGAAACAACAAAATTCGAAGCCAGGTTTGTTTCGGCCAAAGGCAGATATATGATCCTGCGGGTTTCCCTCGCCCCCATGAAATCCAAGGGCAAGATCATAGGGGCGTACGGGATCACCAAGGACCTGACCGAGCTCAGGAAATCTGAAAAGATAATAGTAGAAAAGAGAAAATTTCTGGAGGCGAATGCCAACATCATAGGTTCCCTGCTCGAAAATGACCTTGAGAAAGATACCCTAAAACAAGCTTTGGCCATGGTAGGTAAAGCGGTGCACGCAGACCGGATCTTTTTTTTTGGAAGAAAGGAGGATCCGGAAGAAGAAGGGGTATTCCTGTTTCCTAAAATAGAGTGGACCAGCGAGAAGACCCAACCAAAAACAGGGAGACCTGAGCTGCAGAAAGTCCCCGCAGCCAACCTTGAGTTGTTAACAGGTGGAGCTGAAAAAGGACAGGCCATCTCGCTAAATATACAGGACCTTCCTGAAGGCGGAGTGAGGGATTTTTTCTTAGAAGTGAAAATCAAGTCTAGCCTGATCCTTCCTATATATTTAAAAGGCCAGTTATACGGCCTGATCGGGTTTGACGACTGCAGTCGGGAGCGCCACTGGAGTGATGTGGAAATAAACTTTTTAAAAAGTCTCGGCCACCATCTTACCGCTGCCCTTGAAAAACAAGAGGCGGATTTAGCCGTCAAGAAACAGGAAGAGGCCCTCCGGATGAGCGAACAGAAGTTCAGGGCCCTGGTCCAGGAAGGTGCAGATCTGATGGGAATATTGGATCTTGATGGTAATTGCAAATTTATAAGCCAGACGACCAGGGCAGTGCTGGGAATTAACCCGGAAAATTTCCTTGGTAAGAATATTCTGGAATTCATTCATCCTCAGGATCAGCAATATATTTCCATACAGCTGGGGACACTGGACATGATAAAACGATTTAAACTTAAACCTATCCGCTTCAAGGATCATGAGGGAAACTGGAGGTGGCTGGAAACCACGGTCACCAATCTGACTGACGACCCCTCGGTGCAGGGAGTGGTGGTGAACTCCAGGGACATTACCCGACTCAAGGATCAGGAAAGAGAGATAAAAGAAATCAACGAACGTTACCAGCTGGCCGCTACAGCCACCCAGGACCTGATCTACGACTGGGATTTTGAAACCAACGAGGTAATCAGGTTTCATAAAAATTTCAGCGATTTTCTGGGTCACCCGATTTCTGCAGTAGACAGGCGAGACTTCTGGAGAAAGCACATCCACCCTGATGATCTGGAAAAAGTAAAGGAAGAACAGGAGGAAATCCTTAATGACCCAAAGCAGGATTTCGTTCATACAGAGTACAGGTTCAGGAGGGCTGATGGCAGTTATGCGCACTTCATAGACAGCGGGTTCATAATAAGGGACGCCAAAGGAAAGCCTGTACGACTTGTTGGGGCCAGCAGTGATATTTCAGACCTGAAAACCAAAGAAGATGCTTTAAAGGAGGCTAACAGACGTTATAAGCTGGCCATGAAAGCCACTAAGGAAATGATATGGGACTGGGATCTGGTCAAGAATAAGATCGACAGAAGTAAATCCTTTGCAAAGATTTCGGGCTATGACAAGAGAAAGGATTTTCGCCAACCGGGTTTCTGGTTTTCCAAAGTACACCCCGAAGATCGGCAGCGGGTGGAACAATCTTTGGAGGATGCCTTGAAAGACAGGCTAACTCGAAAATGGAGAGAGGAATATCGCCTGATAAAACCTGACGGTAAGATCGTTTATATTGTTGATAGGGGATTCATTGTAAGGGACCTGGAGGGAAAGGCGATAAGAATGGTAGGTTCTGCCCTTGATGCCACAGAATCCAGGACAGCCATAAAACGTATAAAACACCAGAACAGACTTTTGCGGGAAATAGCCTGGGAACAGTCGCACCTGGTCCGGGCACCACTTACCCGGCTGATGGGCCTGCTCGACTTTTTTGAAATGGAAGACTTTGAAGAGATGAGCCGGGAAAGTATCCTTCAACACATTAAAAATTCTGCCCTGGAAATGGATGACATTTTGAGACGGATTGTCACCAGGACGCATCAGATTGAGCCGGAAAAAAAACCTTCCAGACCTAAACACCGGAATCAGGAAAGGCTCCCATAGAAAAGTGGGTGGAACACCATAATATAGGTTCTGTATCTTCATAAAATATCCCTGGAACCTAGTCCTAAATTTAAAATCGAAACCTATGAATGTCCAAACTGGAATGTTAATTTAATGATGACCTTGACCACAACGGGGTCGAAATAAATTATTGTCCTGAATGCCGCGGAGTCTGGCTGGACGGGGGAGAGCTGGACAAGATCATCGAACGCGATCCAACCTTTGAGAGCTATATAATAAAAAAACTGCCCAGCGTACTGGGCAGTTTCCGTGTTAAGAATCCCTGTAAAAAATTCAAAACTCTAGGTCCATTCTGACCATTCTAATATGAACTATAACTATGGAGAAATTGAACCTGGTGTTTTAAATTCATGTGGTTTCTCAAATTAATCGCAGGTTTCGCAATCTCCAACTTTTGTAATCTCGGCGCAGGCAATAGGCAGGGATCCAACATATTCTCCGTCCGATGTCAGTCCGTGCATTACTACAACCCGATTTTCCAATGGACCCAGGTCACTCATTGAAATAATGCCTCCGGTTCCAAGATTAAATGTTCTGCTGTATTCTGTCATTCCCATAGCATTGGCAGTTGGATAATTACCGCCTTCGTCAGTAAGCGCTACTTTCACGCCTCCGTAGAACGGAAGACCTTCAGCCAGGGTAATGATACCGTCCTCATTCTCATCAGCCGAATCTGGTGGACAGGTTGCGTTTGCATTTTTATCATCTAACCCATGGATATGTTGTGCGTGAACCTTATTGGCTTCCACGTTAAATCCAAATACATGAGTTTGTAAAGTATTGTTTTCTTTATCCAGCTCCAGGTAGGCAAAGGCCACGGCTCCGGAATCGTTGATCTGGTTCAGACAAGCCTTATAGCTTACAATATCATCGGTTGGGTTATCGAATATCGGAGGATTGTCATCGCCTTCACAACCTTCTCTGAAGTGATAGTATTCCAGATTATTGTCCCCGACAAAGAAGCTTCTCACCTCGCTGTCGTTGAAGACTCCTGCGCGGATCACTGTCTCTGTAACCTGCCCGTAAGCAGCTGAACTCAGTAAAGTGATCTCTCCATAATATTCATCCACGCCTTCGGTATCAGGAAGCATCACGCACACTGGACTGGCGGCATAATCACCATTGTCGTCAAGTGCCACTGTTGCGGTTCCGGAATCCAGAAGTTCACCACCTTGAGAAGTCCATACTTCAAAAGTATAGGCAGCTGGGAAGTGACGTCCACTTGGAGGACAGAAGTTTCCAAATACGCAGAATTCTATAGCCTGGGTATCCTCAATGTCAAAGAAGAGGTAGCCATACTCATTTACGATACGGTCGTCGAAGCAAAGCACTTCCACATCCACGTATTTTTTAACACCTGCGCCCAGGTTAAAGCTCATTGGTAAGGCATCGTCCACGAAAGCAGCAAGGCTTCCACCATCATGAGGAGCTATCCAGATGAGATCAGAAGCTGCATTGGCAGGATCGCCATTCCATACGGCAAAATATTCCAGCACATAACTTCCAGGTTCCAGTTCCAGTTCAGAGGATTCGTCAGTAAAATATTCTGCTTCGGAATCTCCGTCATAATTCCCCGGATCAGGATTCACGCTTACCACAAGAGGATCCTCCATGGTACCTACGTCTTCAGTTCCTGAAAGTACCACCTCCACAAAGGCAGGGGTATCGTCAGAACAGGCAGGAATATCAGCAAGTGCCTGCTTAAGGGCAGCCTTATTGCTGACAAGATCGTTTAACATAGTTGCGAAGGAAAGCGTCGCAGATTCGCCGGTCGGCGCAGCAGCCTCCTCTTTGCTACAGGAGGCAAACAGAAGGGCAAATACAGCTAAAAAAGCCATACTAAGTCTAAAATGTTTCATTGGTTTTGAATTTAATGGTTAATAATTGGTTTTAGAATGGTATATATAGTTATTGTTTCCAATTTCCGTAGGGAGCTACGTGCGGGGGGAAGTGGGGCTAAAAAGAAATCCTGAAATCTCTTTTCCCAAAGTTATTGCTTATGTAAGAAATTGATTATAGGGGTTTTCCCGTATTTGTATTATTTTAACATTGCCTTGGAGAAATCAGGAGAATAGAGAATTCTATGCATAAAATTTCTAATTTTGCCGACATGGAGGAAAGCTTTGGCCGAAAAGAAAAACTAAAGAGTAAAATATTGATCAGCCGCCTGTTCGAAGAGGGGAAATTCATGAAGAAATTCCCGCTGAGGCTGGTATACCTTCCCCTGGAACGGGAGGACCTCAGGCAGCACCAGGCAGCGGTCTCAGTTCCAAAACGCAATTTCAAAAGAGCCGTGGACCGGACTCATTTAAAGCGTCTTATGCGGGAGGCTTATCGAAAAAATAAGTATCTTGTCCACACCAACGGGCAATGTTTTGCCTTCCTGTTTATCTATGTCGGCAAACAGAAGGATGGTTACCATGAAATTTTTGAAGTCATGGAGGAGCTTTTGAAACGATTTTCCAGTTCAGAATTAAATTCAGAACAAGGAGACAGGGTGCTGTAAAAGAAATTCTTCGGTCTTCGGACTTCCGACTTCCGACTCCTGCCTTCTCACTAAAAATATTCGCAATATGAAAAAGTCAATTACCCAAAAACTGTTGCTGTTTTGCGGAGCGGGGGTACTGCTATTCGGAACTTTAGGTTATAAATCGGATTTCTTTGAAATCGCCAAGCAAATCGAGATCTTCACCACCTTGTTCAAGGAACTTAATATGAACTATGTGGATGAGACCAATCCCGCAGAACTGATGGATGCGGCGATTACAGGGATGCTTAAGGACCTCGATCCCTACACCCATTACTGGAATGAGCAGGACGTGGAGACTGCAAGGATCAATAACTCGGGGGAGTATACGGGAATAGGTGCCACGGTGGCTATCCGGAAGAATCATATCATCATCATTGAACCCTATAAGGACTATCCGGCAGACAAGGCAGGTTTAAAGCCCGGAGACGAGATTATCAAGATAGATGACATCGTAGTGGCAGATTTCGAAGAAAATGCGGGAGAACTTCTAAAAGGGGCTCCAAATTCGAAAGTGCAGATCACCTTTAACCGCCAGGGCGAAACGAAAACCACCAGCCTTACCCGGGGTGCGGTTGAAATCAAGGCGGTCCCCTTTCATCAGCTTCTTGATGGCGGGATTGGATATATTGTGCTTTCCCAGTTCAACAGAAACGCTTCTGCCGAGACCATTAAAGCCTTCAAGGAACTGAAGGAGCAGGGAGCCACCAGAATGATCCTCGACCTAAGGGGTAACCCGGGAGGATTGCTTTCTGAAGCCATTAATGTTTCCAATATTTTTGTTCCCGAAGGTGAACTTATCACCACTACCAAATCTGTTGTTGATAAGTATAACAAAACCTACCATACCACCCGAAAAGCCATTGACACGGAAATCCCGCTGGCCGTGCTCATCGACGGCAGAAGTGCTTCGGCCAGTGAGATCGTGGCAGGATCGCTTCAAGATCTGGACAGGGCAGTTATCATTGGTGCCCGCAGCTTCGGAAAAGGACTGGTACAGCGACCAAAGGAACTAACTTACGGAACTCAGCTGAAAGTTACCATCTCCCGGTATTATACCCCCAGCGGAAGATGTATACAAGCCCTGGATTACTGGAATCGTGATGCGGAAGGCAATGCGGTGAGGATCAGCAAGGACGACTATAATGAGTTCAAGACAAGAAACGGAAGAAAAGTCTACGACGGCGGAGGGATCATGCCCGATGTAGCTCTGGAAACTTCAGAATACAGCAGCGTTACGGATGCCCTTGTGAGGGAGCACGCCATCTTTGATTTCGCCAATAACTATTATTATACGCACAATGTTGAGGACCTGAATTCCTTCCGGTTCACTGACGCCGACTTTGCTGCTTTCAGAAAATTCCTGGAAACCAATAATTTTGAATTTAATACTCTTACGGAACTAAAACTGACAGAACTTCTGGAAATCTCCATTCAGGAGGAAATCGATGAGGAACTGGCGGGAGAGTATTCCGCGATGTTGCAGGCCATTGAGGAGGCCAAGGCCAATACCCTGGTGGAGAAAAAGGCGGAGATTACAAGTCTGCTGACCGACGAGATCATCAAAAGGTACTTCTACAAAGAGGGGCTGTATGAGTATTACGTACAGCATAACCCGGAGATCCGAGAAGCAGTGGAAATTCTGGAAAATCCGGATAAATATCAGTCCATCTTGCAGTAAAATTCGGGCAACCTAAAAGGTATTGCTATGTAACTGAAGGAATGGAAAATATTCAATTCTATTCCTCTGTTTATTCGTACTTTTGCGCCCGAAAAAGAAAAATTCGGAATGTCCAGTAATCTCTTTAACGACATTCCGTTTGCTTTAAACCTATGAACAATTCTGTATTCAAAGGCAGCCTTCTGGTTGCCATGGGGGCTGCCAGCTATGGTATGCTCACCACCTTTGTTAAAATGGCCTATGCCGAAGGCTTTACTTCTTATGAAATAACCTTTTCCCAGATGTTTCTTGGACTTATAGGACTGCTTATCATCAATCTGCTGTTCGTCAAGAACAAAAAAACTAAAAGCTCAAACCCCCAGACTAAGAGCATTCTAAAACTCATGGCTGCCGGAACTTCCCTGGGGCTTACCAGCACCTTTTATTATCTGGCAGTGAAATACGTGCCTGTATCTGTGGGGATAGTGCTCCTGATGCAGAGCGTCTGGATGGGGGTAGTGCTGGAGGCTGTCATGACGCGTACAAAGCCTTCAAACCAAAAGATAATAGCAGTTCTTGCCATTCTGGGAGGAACCCTACTTGCAACCAATTTGCTGCTGGATTCCATCCAGATCGACTGGAGGGGAATTGGCTGGGGAATGCTTGCTGCGGCCTCTTATACGGTGACCATCTCCACCTCCAATCAGGTTTCCCTGCATATGCATTCCCTGAGAAGGAGCCTGTGGATGATGCTGGGCGGAACGCTGACTGTAGGAATAATTTTATCCCCCTTCCTGCTTGAGCAGTTTAATTCCGAGATATTAACAAAGTGGGGATTGATCCTCGCCCTTTTCGGAACCATACTTCCTCCAATCCTCTATACCGCGGGAATGCCGAAAATTAATGTAGGACTGGGCGCAATTATTTCGTCCATTGAACTGCCCGCAGCGGTTCTGATGGCTTACTTTCTCATTAACGAGCAGGTAAATACCTACCAATGGGCAGGAATTCTGATCATACTTCTGGCAGTGGTGCAGATGAATCTGCCAAAGAAGAAATCAGCCGCCAGGGTAAGGCCTTAATCGCGGATCATGGCAATGTGAGGGATACCATCTTCCAGATAACCTTCCCCAATCTGTTTAAAGCCATGGGATTCGTAAAATGCGGTGAGATAGGTCTGTGCAGATAATTTAATGGAAGTATCGGGAAACCGCGACTCAAGGGCTTGAATAGAGGTTTTCATGATCTGGTGCCCATAGGAGTTTATTCGTTCTGATTTACGCACCAACACGCGGCCAATGGCAGGTTCTTTGAAATAAATCCCCGGAGGGAAACAACGGGTATATGCAACCAGCAGATCCTCTTTATAACCCAGAATGTGAAACGCCTGTTGATCCTTTCCATCTATATCCTGATACACGCAATTCTGTTCCACCACAAAGATCTCTGAACGCAGCTGTAGCAGGTCGTACAATTGTTGCAGCGTGAGTTCGCTAAACGTGTTGATGCTGATATTCAAGTCAGGAATCTTAATTGCAGGCTATTTTTTCCACTCTTCTGGAATGCCTTCCTCCGGCAAATGGGGTTTCCAGAAATACCTTCACCATTTCCACGGCCTGTGGGAGGGAGGTATATCTCGCAGGAATACTGAGTACATTGGCATCGTTATGTTCCCGTGCAAGTTCAGTGATCTCCTTGTTCCAGCAAAGGGCAGAACGCACGCCCTGATGTTTGTTGGCCGTCATGTTAGCACCATTTCCGCTGCCACAGATGATGATCCCGAAATTGGCCTGCTTATCCTGTACATCCTTAGCTACCGGATGTACAAAATCCGGATAGTCGACACTGTCGGCAGAATCGGTTCCGTGATTATTAACTTCAAAACCTTTTTCTTTAAGGTACTCGACAATGGCAAATTTATAGTCAGTCCCGGCGTGGTCGTTTCCTATGGAGATTTTCATTTGTATGTGATTAACGTTAAACAAAGGTAAAAATAGCCTTATTAACTAGTTTGAAAAGCTATGTTAATTAAATGTTACAAAAAGCTAAAAATGAAGCTCTTATAAAACCTGATATTTTGTTCATAAAATGAGATGAAATTTTTAAAATCACATTTGGTTTCTTCGCAATAATTTCCAATAGGCACTAAAAAATGGGGGAACCAAATATTTTATTCCTTTTTTCTGGAGAAGTTATGAGCAGCAAAAATTTGCTTGTGAACAGAAAAATTTCTGAAAATTATCAGCCTTTTGGTTTCACATGAAATTATGAACAGTTGTTAATAAAAACTAAAATTAGCTTAGAAATCAAGGCCTTGAAAAATTAACAATATGTTCACAATCGGTTCACAGAAAATTCCCGGGTAAAAACCAAAAGAAACTTGAAAAAGTTATTGCACCTATCAACAGACAATAATAGACAGCAGATTTTAATTTTTTAAAAAAGAAAAGAAAGATTAATATTAATAAGTGTTGATAAGTGAGTAGGGAGTCCGAAGTCCGAAGTCAGAAGATCAGGTAGGAACGCGATAAATCGCGTTTATGGAGTTTGGCTGTTTTCTTCAGACGATCTTGAGTGGAGGGAAGTGGTCGTCCATTCTGTCCAGGATTTCCTGCGCCCTTGAAAGATCCGAACTGTGCACCTTGAGGTGAATCCCACCCAGGGCATTGGAGTAGAAAGGGAATACGCCAATGGTCATTTCGTTGAGAAAATAATGACGAATGTCCTCCTGTTCGAGCAGCAGCTTTAGCACCGCGAATTCATGAGGATAGGTAAATATGGCCAGCGTGTGGAAATCTTTCATCGGCAGATTATATCCTCAGAAAGATAAGAAATATTCTGCTCTTTAGGTCAAAAACTCTGTTCCTCGGTAGTGATATTTACCTCTGTATCACGGGTATCTTCAAGAGAATTATTGATATAGGCCACAAAACCCAGTACCCCTACCAGAAATATTAGAACAAAAAGAAGGATAATTCCTGTAACTTTTTTCATTGGGAGCAGATCAGTATTTGATGAAGTTTCAGGGAATAAAATTAAGAAATATTTAAGATACTGAGCTATGGTTCAGCCGTAATAATCATTTAATAAAATCGGTTTCAGAGAGATTTTATTGCCCTGCCTTAAGATGGGGATGCCAATGCTGAATTACAGAATTTTGAAAAAATATTTAATGAAGGAAAAGAAATCAGTATAAAGCTGTAATTTTATAAATTATTAAAAAGTATGACGAAGAAGAATAAGAGAAGATCGAATAAACCTAAGCTTGAAAGTATTTCGCAAAATGTTTTAGGAGTGCTGCGCAAAAGCCCTGACAAGGCCTTAAATTACAAACAAGTGGCTGCAGCGCTGGGAGTAGATGATGCCAGCAGCAGAAATCAGATCATAAGAAGCCTGGCCCAGCTTGCGGCCAAAGAGAAAATAGAAGAAGTTGACAGGGGCAAATTCCGCATCCTTACCGACGTCGATATCTTTACCGGGAAACTTGACATGACTTCCAAAGGTGGGGGATATGTGATAGTGGAGGACCTGGACGACGATGTTTATATCCCTTCCAACAACCTGAACAAGGCCCTGGATGGGGATGAGGTAGAGATCTATATCTACAAAAGAAGACGCAACAAAAAATCCGAAGGGGAAATCACCAAGGTTATCAACAGAAAGCGCACCGAATTTGTCGGAGTGCTTCAGTTGAAGGAAAACTACGGCTTCGTGGTTATGTCAGATCCGAAAATGTATACGGATATATTCGTTTCCAAAGACAAGATCGGGGATGCCACCGATGGAGACAAGGTAGTGGTGGAAATGGAATCCTGGGCCCCGAAGGCCGATTCCCCGGAAGGGAAGATCATTCAGGTTCTCGGAAAACCCGGGGAACACGACACCGAAATCCACTCCATACTTGCACAGTACGGTTTGCCGCACGAATTTCCCAAGGAAGTGGAGGAGTTTGCCAACAACATTAACACCTCCATCACCAAGGACGAGATCGCCAAAAGGCGTGACATGCGGGATGTTCTGACGTTTACCATCGACCCTAAGGATGCCAAGGATTTCGATGACGCCCTGAGCTTCAGGGAACTCGACAACGGCAACTATGAGGTGGGTATCCACATTGCCGACGTTTCACATTACGTGACTCCCGGAACCATTCTGGACGAGGAAGCTTACAACCGTGCCACCTCCGTTTATCTGGTGGATAGGGTAGTGCCCATGTTGCCCGAAATACTTTCCAACAATGCCTGTTCCTTAAGGCCAAATGAAGAGAAGTACACCTTTTCCGCAGTATTCGAAATCAACCACAAAAATGAGGTGAAGAACCAGTGGTTCGGAAGGACCGTAACCTATTCAGACGCGCGATTTGCCTACGAGGAAGCCCAGTATATCATTGAAACCACAGGAGGTGAAATTCCCGCAGATATTTCAATAACCGGGGAATTATACCGCGTGCAGGACGAGATCGTTTCTGCCGTTCTTAAAATGGATCAGATGGCAAAAGACATGCGGAAAAAACGTATGAAATATGGAGCCATTTCCTTTGACAAGGTGGAAGTGAAATTCGAATTGGATGAAAATAATGAACCTACAGGAGTGTTTTTCAAAACCTCCAAGGAGGCGAATAAACTGATCGAGGAATTCATGCTGCTGGCCAACAAGAAAGTAGCCGAATTCATTGGAAAACGCCAGCCCAAGAAAACATTTGTGTACCGTTGCCACGACGAACCTAAGGAAGATAAACTCGCTTCCCTTAAAACCCTGGTATCCAAGTTTGGGCACAAACTGGACCTGAAGGACAAAAGGAGTGTGAGCAAGTCACTTAACAAGCTTCTGGAGGATGTGCAGGGCACCAAGGAACAGAACCTGGTGGATACCCTTGCTATCAGGACCATGAGCAAGGCCTACTACAGCACTGAAAACATCGGACATTACGGACTGGCATTCGACCACTATTCACATTTCACTTCCCCAATCCGAAGGTATCCCGATGTAATGGCCCATCGACTGCTACAGCGATATCTGGACGACGAGCCTACCGCCAATCAGGAGGAGTTTGAAGAAAAATGCAGCCACAGCAGTGAGATGGAAAACCTGGCTACCAATGCGGAGCGGGATTCCATCAAGTTCATGCAGGTAAAATACATGCAGGAACACGATGAGGAGGAATTCCTGGGCGTTATTTCAGGGGTTACTGAATGGGGGATCTACGTGGAGATCATTTCCAACAAGTGCGAGGGAATGGTTCGATTACGCGACATCAAGGAAGATCATTTCGAGTTTGATGAAGAAAATTATGCCATCGTCGGCAGGAAGACCAAAAAGGTGTACCAGCTGGGAGACGAGGTATATATCAGTGTTAAGAATGCCGATCTGGTGAAGAGGCACCTGGATTTTAATTTAATTGGTTTAAAACATGAAGTTGAAAAATAATCTGCAGGGGAAATGTTTTCTGTTCCTGCTGCTTTTAGGCTGTTCAAACGGAGTTTTTGCGCAGGATATCAAAGAAGACCTTTCTGATTTTTCTGAAATAAAGGTTTACAATGGGGTAGAGGTGGAGCTGATCCCTTCGGAAGAGAACAGGATCAGTATAACCGGGCACAGCAAGGAAAAGGTGAAGTTTGAGGTGGTGGAAAACCGCCTGGAAATAAAACTTTCCCTTGAGAATATCTGGTCTGATGACAATACCCTGGTCACCGTTTACGCCAATTCCCTGGAAACCATTGACGCCAATGAGGGTTCCATTGTTGATGTGAAAAAGGAACTGGAGGCTTCTTCCCTTAACTTCAGGGCACAGGAAGGCGCTGCGATCTATGTGGGGGTGAATTCTTCAAGAGTAAACGTCAAGGCCATTACCGCAGGCATCGTGCAGATAAAGGGGAAAACTGATGATCTGGATGTGGAGGTAAACACAGGGGGCAAATTCTTTGGGGAACAGCTAAAAAGCAAGGAGGCAGAAGTCAGTGTTGGTACAGGAGGCCAGGCCGATGTACATGCTTCGGAATACCTCAAGGCCACCGCCAAACTGGGAGGAGTGATCAATGTATATGGCAATCCGGACGATCTTGACAGCAAAACCACTTTAGGAGGCAAGATTCTGAAAGAAAACTAAAATACTACCTTTGCAAATTCAATAATCTGGAATGCTTCAAGATGTACTAGCGGCTATACCCATCGGTTTTTTTCTTGCGTTTTTACTGGGGCCGGTATTCTTCGTGTTGCTGGAAACAGCTGCGATCAAAGGCTTCAGGGCCGCATTTTCCTTTGACGTGGGAGTACTTTTTGCAGATATAGTCTTTCTGCTCATCGCCTATCTGAGTACCAATAAGCTCCTCAACAGCATCAAGGATGATCCTGCCCTGTTCGTCTTTGGCGGGGGGATCCTTATCACCTACGGAATCATCCAGTTCATACAGACCAGAAAAGTACTGCAACATGAGGATGTGCCGGAGATCCAGAAACTGAACAAACGGGATTATCTGGGCCTTGCGGCAAAAGGTTTTTTACTGAACTTTATCAATATTGGGGTGCTGGGATTCTGGCTGGGCCTCATCATTGTCTTCGGGCCTCAGCTGAAGATGGATGCCGACAGGATGGTGGTGTTTTTTGGCAGCATTCTCGGGGTGTATCTGGTGGTGGATATCTTTAAGATCCTGCTGGCAAAGAAGCTGAATAACAAGCTGACTCCCGACCGGATTTATAAAATGAAGAAAGGCATCAGCATGTTACTGATCGTCTTTGGCGTCTTCCTGGTAGCGCAGGGACTGATTCCGCAGGAGATATCCGAGATCAAGGAAACCATTGAAAAAGTAGCTATTAGATAATCATTTTTTTAGCCACGAATCCACGAATATTTATTGGAAATAATTCGTGGATTCGTGGCTACTGTTTCCCGCAGATAAAAACTCTAGTCTCTAATCTCCAGACTCTAATTTCTTTCCACTCTCCACTTTCCACTCTCCACTTCAAAAAAAAAGCCCCCTTTTTCAAGGAAGCTTCTTCTGGAGGCATCGAGCGGATTCGAACCGCTGTACGAGCTTTTGCAGAGCTCTGCCTAGCCACTCGGCCACGATGCCAGTAAAATTGGAAGGCAAATGTAATAAAATTTAATTCAGAATGCAGAATTATGAATTCAGAAATATTGGGAAAAGTTTCCTGTAAGGCTATACCATCACCGTACCAGGTCCGTACCAGCTCCCAACTAAACAGCCTATAAACAGGCTATAAACACGCGGTACACAGGCTTCCGGATATGTATAGCGCCTGTTTAGAGCCTGTTTATACCCTGTATACTGCCTGTTTTACTGGGACCTGGTACGGAGTTGGCAGGGCGGAGGTACGGAGTTTCTTTAACGGGATTTACTTCTTTCAACAGTGACCATTTCCACATTCCCACCCATGGGGGGATTGATCTTTGAAACCGCAACCGTCACCTTCTGGACGATCAGCAGTTCCTCGAGGATGCGGTTCAGGATGCGTTCGGCAACAGTTTCCAAAAGTTTGGAGCGGATCGCCATTTCCTGTCGGACGATGCGATTGAGGTGGACGTAATCAATGGTATCCTGTAATTCGTCGGTTTTGGCTGAAAGGGACAGATCACCCTTGACTTTCAGGTCCACGCGATAGTCACTTCCTATCTTTCCTTCTTCCTCCAGGCAGCCATGGTAGGCGAAAACCTTGATGTTTTTTATTTTGATGACGCCCATTTCTATTTTTTTTCAAAGTTAGAAACTATTCAGCAGAGAGAAAGCAAGATTGGAAAAAGCTTTTGAGGCAGGGAGGGGATTGAGTTGAAAATGCTGCAAACTGATGATACTGATGTTTATTTTAATTAATTTTGGCATCCATTTAGAAGTTTGAAAATTATGTCTGAAGAAAAGAAGTCTCTCAATTTTATTGAACAACTGATCAGTGATGACCTGAAGGGTGGTTTTCCCTCGTCGGAACTGCAATTCAGATTTCCCCCCGAGCCGAACGGATACCTGCATATAGGCCACGCCAAGGCCATCTGCCTGAATTTCGGACTTGGATTAAAATATAATGCCCCCGTTAATCTGAGGTTTGACGATACCAACCCCATCAAGGAGGAGCAGGAGTTCGTGGATTCCATTAAGGAGGACGTGAATTGGCTTGGTTTCGACTGGGCAAAGGAATGCTATGCTTCCGATTATTTTCAACAGCTGTATGACTGGGCGGTGCAGATGATAAAGGACGGCTACGCCTATGTGGACAGCCAGGCTTCGGCTGCCATCGCGGAACAGAAAGGAACTCCCACCCAGCCGGGGAAGGAGAGTCCGTATCGCAATCGTTCAGTGGAGGAAAACCTTGAACTGTTCGAGAAGATGAAGAATGGGAAGACTGCGGAAGGAGCCCATGTTTTAAGGGCAAAAATCGATATGGCATCCAGCAATATGCTGATGCGGGACCCGGTGATGTACCGAAGTCTGCACAAAAAACACCATCGCACAGGGAATGACTGGATGATCTACCCCATGTACGACTGGGCTCATGGCGAAAGCGATTATATGGAAGGGGTTTCCCACTCGTTCTGTACCCTCGAATTTGTGATGCACAGGGAGCTGTATAACTGGTTTCTGGACAGGGTTTATACTTCAGGGGATACAAGACCCCGTCAAACGGAATTTGCGCGCTTAAATCTCAGCTATACGATCATGAGCAAGAGAAAGCTGGCGGAGCTGGTGCAAAAGGGAATTGTAAGCTCCTGGGACGATCCGAGGATGCCTACCATTTCCGGATTGAGGAGAAGGGGATATACGCCCGCTTCCATCAGGAAATTTGCCGAGACCATTGGGGTGGCGAAACGGGAGAATGTCATTGATGTTTCCCTGCTGGAATTCTGTATCAGGGAAGACCTGAATAAAACCGCACCCAGGGTGATGGCGGTGCTCGATCCGGTAAAGGTGGTTATCACCAATTATCCTGAAGGGGAAGAAGAGTGGCTGGAGGCAGAGAACAATCCAGAGGATGAATCTGCAGGATCAAGGAAAGTGCCTTTCTCACGGGAAATCTTCATCGAAAGAGAGGATTTTAAGGAGGAGGCCAACCGCAAATTCTTCAGGCTGAGTATCGGGAAGGAAGTCCGGCTTAAGAATGCCTATATCATTCAGGCTGATTCCGTAGTGAAGGATGAGAACGGGGAAATTACCGAGATTCATTGTACCTATGATCCCAAAAGCCGCAGCGGCAGTGGGACGGAGGAGTCCATGCGAAAGGTAAAAGGTACCCTGCACTGGGTTTCCTCAAAACATGCGCTGGAGGCAGAGGTACGCCTGTACGACCGTTTATTCAGCGTGGAAGCGCCGGATGGCTCGAAGGACAGGGATTATATGGAATTTTTAAATCCGGAATCCCTGAAGATCGTTACCGGGTATCTGGAACCCAGCCTGAAGGAGGTGAAGCCGCTGGAGCAGTATCAGTTCCAGAGAATAGGATATTTCAATGTCGACAAGGACAGCAGCGCTGAGAAACTCGTTTTCAACAGGACTGTGGGGCTTAGGGATTCCTGGGCAAATAAGGGATAGGAGTAAATTTTTGCCACGAATCCACGAATTATATAAAAATTTATTCGTGGATTCGTGGCTTAATAACGGTTCTCCAGCCTCCCGTCTGCTCTTAAGAATATTTTAGCATCGCTGTAGGGATATTAACCGGTTGTTAACAGGGCTGCACAGGACAATGTTCTAAATTTGGGTTAGTATTAACTCAAAAGAACCAGAACTATTATGTCAAATTCAGGAACCACCTTTTTAGCGTTGCTCACGGGAGCAGCCATCGGTGCAGGATTGGGATTGCTTTACGCACCTGACTCGGGTGATGAAACAAGAAGAAGACTTAGCGATAACGCCCGCAGAGCACAGGACAATCTTAACAGAAGGTACCGCGAGACCTCTTCAAATTTAGGGGAAAAAGCCAAGCGTGCCAAAATGGATTTCGAGGTCCGTCTGGAGGAAACTCTTTCCTCGGCCAGTTATAAAGCGGATGAGATCCTGGCAAGCCTGGAGACCAAGCTCGATGAATTGCGGAAGCAGAACGCCAAATTTCAGCGGGAGCATCCAAAAGGAGGAGCGCAACCCAATACCGGTCAAACAGGGGGTGCTACGGATAGTGCTGTAGTCTAGGGAAAAAATGGCAGTTGACAGTATTTCAGATAATTTACGACGGTTAAACGAGAACATTAAGTCCTTTGCGAAAAGTTCCGCAGAGTATTACAAACTGGACTTGTTTAACAAAAGTATGAAAGGAGCCACATCAATGGTCAATGGACTGTTGATGGGCTTATTTTTTTTAACTGCATTCTGGCTACTCTCTCTGGCGCTGGCCATCTGGATCGGCTCCGCCCTGGATTCCCTTAGCAGCGGATTCTTCATCATGGGCGGTATTTATATCGTCTTAATGCTACTGGTCTATTTCGTATTTGGAAAAATGATCGAAAAGTTCATGCTTGTCAAATTCTCCAGGATGTATTTTGAGAAATTCGTGGAGGAGGATGAAGATCTGAAAGAAGCCGAAGCCAGCAGGATGAGGCTTCAAAGGGAGCTGGAACTGGAACGGGAACTGGAATTTGAACGCACTAAACATGCTTCCGAAGAAGATGAGACAGTATAGCAACTTTGACGAAATAGAAAGGGACCTCAAGTTGTTGAAACTCCAGAATGAGATCGACAAGGAAAGGATATTTCTTGCCTATAACCATACCAAGGAGAGTCTTTCTCCGGTTTCCATTCTAAAACGCACTGCCGGTACCATCTTTAAATCGGCACTGATCTATAAAGGGGCCAGCAAATTTTTGGGCTTCATAGGAGACAAGCTGCATAAAAAGAAATAATTTTTAGACGCAATGCATTGCGTCTTTACGTGTTTATGGAATGTCAGTTGGATCGATATCCTGATCCCTGTTCCTGTCTCTTCCGGGCTTCTCCTTTTTCCCCTGCTTCAGGGCATTCTGTTTCTTCATGGCTTCCCCGATCTGATTGGACGCAGTAAAGGAGGCGATCATATTGTTCAGCATATCGCTTCCCGTCTGAGGGGAATTGGGTAACAGGATAAGATTGCTCTGGGTTTCTTCCCCTAAGGACTGCAGCGTATCATAATGCTGGGTGACCACGATAAGGGCAGAAGCTTCCTGGGAATTGATGCCGACGTTGTTCAGTACATCCACACTTTCCTCCAGCCCTCGTGCGATCTCCCTTCGCTGATCGGCGATTCCCTGACCCTGTAAACGTTTGCTCTCGGCCTCCGCACGGGCCTTTGCAACAATCTTTATGCGCTCTGCCTCGGCTTCATACTCTGCAGCCACTTTCTCGCGTTCTGAAGCGTTTATACGGTTCATGGCAGCTTTCACCTGCACGTCCGGATCGATGTCGGTTACCAGGGTTTTAATGATGTCGTAGCCATAGCCCTGCATGGCTTCGTTGAGTTCTCTCTTCACTGCAATGGCAATGTCGTCCTTGCGTTCAAAAACATCATCGAGCTTCATCTTGGGAACTTCGGCCCTTACCACGTCGAAAACGTACGAAGTGATCTGGTCGTGCGGACTCTCCAGTCGATAGAAAGCGTCGTACACCTGGGAGCCTATCACCTGAAACTGTACAGAGATCTTCAGCTTTACGAATACGTCGTCCTTGGTTTTTGTTTCTACCAATACGTCCAGCTGCTGTACTTTCAGATTAATACGCCCTGCGATCTTGTCGATGATGGGAATTTTAAAGTGGAGTCCGCTATTGCTGATCCACTGGAATTTTCCGAAGCGTTCCACAATCGCTGCGGTTTGTTGTTTTACTGTGAAGATCCCTGAGAAGAAGATGATCATTCCGAAGAAGATGATCAAAACGGTGATGATGGTGCTGAGCATGCCTGTGAATTTTAAATTACTGTGGTTAAGATAGAAATAATCGCTTACATTTAACCACGGAAACCTAAATCTGTAAAAATGAACTTAAGGAATGGAATTTTTCTTCTCGCAGCACTAGTTTTTTTGCCTTTTATGGGAAATGCGCAGCGGGGAATATGGGATGGGGCGTACAACCGATTGGGGCTGAAGGCGGGGGTAAACCATTTTAATATTGCGACCGATGAGCTTCCGCTGACAGCACGTACCAGCTGGACGGCAGGATTTACCACCAGGTCCTCTTTTCATGATAATTTCCAGTTTATATATGGCATCAATTTCTATGATTTCAAGGCCCAGGTGACGGGAAGGGAAAAAATTGATTATTCCACTCCTAATCGGGAAATAGATTTCAATATGATTGGGGTGCAGGCAAATTTTATGGGAAGCTATAAGATAATCGGGCACCACCTGAGCGTGGAGGCAGGCCCTGTAATTCAGGTGAACGGGAAATTTGAGCCGAGACAGGATAAGGAATTGTGGTATATAGATGGCTATGATTTTACAGCCAATGATATCAGGAAGGTTTCTACCTTCAATTTTAATTTTGCAGTAGGTATTTCCGGGGGATTTGAGAAGCTGAAGTTCTGGGCGCAGTATCAACATGGGTTGAACAATATCCTGGCCCCGCTGAATGATGAGGGGCTGGAGGAGATCGATCCGAATACACCTGAATTTAAAGGTACCATCGGGATGGTTACCGCGGGGGTGGCGATGTTTTTGTAAGGGAGCAGGAGTATTATGGGCGCCTGGAATTAGATTTTTTTTTTGCCCGGGCTTTTAAGCCCGGGAATCTGATATTCACTAATAGGGGCTTTAGCCCAATCATAAATACAAAGATTGGGCTAAAGCCCAGAATATTGATGCACATTTCAGATCCTCCAGCTGAAGCTGGAGGCAATTCAGAAGCTAAAGGCAATTCCTGGGAAATTATCCTAAAACATCTACAGCCCTCCTCAAACGGTTCAGGCTTTCCTCTTTTCCAAGGGCGGCGGCGATCTCGAATACATCGGGACCCTGCATGGCGCCTACGAGGCTTAGCCTGAAGGGCTGCATTACTTTTCCGAAACCAATGTTCTGTGAAGTGATCCAGCCTTTCACTTTTTCCTGAAGATTTTCCGGACTGAAATCAGAAACTTCATCCAGTTGTTCGATGACCTGTTCCATTATTTCAGCAGAATCCTCTTTCCAGGCTTTTTTAACGGCCTTTTCATCGTAGTTTTCTGGAGCGACGAAGAAGTAGTCCCCCAGCTCCCAGAAATCCTTTACAAAGCTCGCACGCTCTTTTAAAAGCGAAACGATCTTCTTCAGGTATTCCTTATTGAAGCCCAGATTTTTTGACTTTAGCAGGGCCTGCAGCTGGGTTGCCAGCTTATCATTACTTTCTTCCTGGAAATAGTGGTGCTGGAACCATTTGGTTTTTTCAGGATCAAATTTGGAGCCTCCCTTGGAAACATGCTCCAGACTGAATGCTTCGACCAGTTCCTCAAGGCTGTAAATTTCTTTTTCGCTTCCTCCGCCTTCATTCCATCCCAGGAACGCCAGCATATTGATAACTGCGCCCGGAGAATAGCCATCTTCGCGGTAGCCGGAGGAGATTTCCCCGGTTTTAGGGTCTTTCCATTCCAGCGGGAACACGGGGAATCCTAATTTGTCGCCATCCCTTTTACTCAGTTTTCCTTTGCCCTGTGGTTTCAGGATCAGGGGCAGGTGGGCAAATTTCGGGGCCTCCCATTCGAAGGCGCGGTATAGCAATTCGTGGAGTGGGAGGGAAGGCAGCCATTCTTCTCCGCGGATCACATGGGTGATCTTCATAAGATGATCATCGACGATATTGGCAAGGTGATAGGTTGGCATTCCATCGCTTTTGAAAAGCACCTTGTCGTCCAGGACCTGGGTATCTATCTGCATTTCCCCACGGATTTCATCCTTCAGGAGCAGGGTTTTGGCTTCCGGGATCTTGAAGCGGATCACATAGGGTTCCTCGGTTTCAAGTTTCCTCAGGACCTCCTCTTCGGAAAGGGCCAGGGAGTTGTTCAGTTTTTCCCGGTTATGCCAGTTGTAGATAAAGGTTTTTCCCTGTGCCTCGTGCTCCTGCCGGTGCTGGTCCAGACTTTCAGGGGTGTCAAAAGCGTAGTAGGCATTTCCGGAGGAAATAAGTTCCTCGGCATAGGATTTATAAAGATGCTGACGTTCACTCTGTCGGTAGGGTCCGAAATCCCCTTCCTTCCCGGGACCTTCATCGTAAGGGATGTTACACCAGTTGAGGGCTTCGATGATATAATTTTCGGCGCCTTCCACATAACGGGCCTGGTCAGTGTCTTCGATTCGGAGCAGGAAATCCCCTCCGTGTTTTTTGGCGAACAGGTAATTGAAAAGAGCGGTTCTCACACCTCCAATATGCAGTGGTCCTGTGGGACTCGGCGCGAAACGCACCCTTACTTTTTCACTTGACATAACAGCTTTATTTTAACAGCAAAGATAACCGATTCTTTAGGTTTTCTGAAATCCTGTGGCGGGAGAAAACCAAAATGTTTATTAGCTGGGAATTAAGGATTAATATTGTAAATTTAAAGAACCCCCGTGGCACATGCCTTGTAGGGGATTTATTGGAATTATTTTAAAGAACGAGGGGCTGAATGGACAGTTATGATTATTTACTGAAAAAACTGGAATCCTTTATCAGGCGGTACTATATGAACGAGCTGATCAAGGGCGCCATTCTCTTTGCTTCCATTGGGCTGCTGTATTTCATACTCACCCTGCTGGTGGAACACTTCCTTTGGCTGGACAGTTTTGGGCGCAGCCTTTTATTCTGGAGTTTTATTCTGGTGGAGTGTCTGCTGCTGGTGAAATTTCTGGTGATCCCGCTTTTAAAACTGTTCAGAATATCCAAGGGCCTGGATAATGCCATGGCTTCAAGAATAATCGGGGAGCATTTCCCTGAAGTAAAGGATAAACTACTGAATGTGTTGCAGTTAAAACAGGACACCCATCAGTCTGAACTCTTACTTGCTGGGATTGAGCAAAAGGCAGTGGAGCTGAAACCTGTTCCCTTTACTTCTGCGGTGGATTTCAGGGTAAATGTTAAGTATCTGAAATACGCAGTGCTGCCCGTACTTATTATCCTTGCGGTTGTGTTAACGGGGAATTCCAATCTATTTGCCGATAGTTATACCAGGGTAGTGAACTATACCACCGCCTACGAGCCTCCTGCCCCTTTTTCCTTTCAGGTGCTCAATCCGGGGCTGGAGGTTCGGGAAAATGAAGCCTTTACTCTACAGATACGAACCCTTGGGAAAATGGTCCCTGAGGATGCTTCCATAAATTATAACGGACAGACTTATTTCCTATCAGGCACGGGACCCGGGGTATTTGAATACAGGTTTGACAAGGTGGATGCTCCTTTGGATTTTTCCCTTTCTGCCAATGGGGTGGTTTCCCGGGAATATTCCCTGGAGGTAATCAAGGTTCCGAGACTCCTGAATTTTCAAATGCTTCTCGACTTTCCCGGATACACCGGGAGAGCGGATGAGGTGCTTAATGGTTCCGGTAATGCCAGCGTACCTGAAGGTACAAGGGTGGAATGGAATTTAAAGACAGCTTCTACAGATGAGGTATCCCTGGTCCTGGAAGACAGCATTGAATCATTCTCCAGAAATGCTGATGGCTTCACCAAGAAAAAGCAGGTGATGGATGACCTGGAGTATGAAATAACAACTTCCAATAGAGAGGTGAAGGCATATGAAAAGCTGAAATATTCCCTGGAGGTAGTAAAGGATCAGTATCCGCGAATGGAGCTGGAAAGTGCCAGGGACAGTCTGGATAAACAGACCTGGTATTTTCATGGGAAGATCTCTGACGATTATGGGCTTCGGGAAGTGAATCTCAGGTATTATCCTGAAGGGGAATCCGGGGATATTAAAACTCTGGAAATACCAATCAATGGGGGAACAGTTGATGAATTTCTTTCCAGCTTTCCCGGGGAACTCGAACTCACCAAAGGTACCAGCTACGAATTTTATTTTGAGGTGGAGGATAATGATGCCCTGAGGAATGGAAAGACTGTGAAGAGCCCGGTTTTCAGTTATAGGAAACAGACCGATGAGGAGGTCCGGGAACAACAATTAGAACAACAGAATGAAGCTATCGATGGATTGGATGAATCCCTGGAGAAAATGGAACTTTCGGAGGAAGAGCTAAAGGAACTTTCCAGGCTTCAGAAGGAGCAGGGGAAGCTGGATTATAACGACAGGAAGAGGCTGGAGAGTTTTCTGAAAAGGCAGCAGCAGCAACTCGCCATGATGAAGGATTATTCCGAACAACTGAAAAAGTCCCTTTCGGAGTCGACAGGGGAAGAGAATGAAATGAGGGAACAGCTGCAGGAGCGGCTGGAGAGGAAGGAAGAACGCCTGCAGGAAAACGAGGAGCTTCTGAAGGAATTGGAGGAGTATTCAGATAAGATACAGCAGGAAGAATTGGCAAAGAAACTGGAAGAGCTTTCAAAGAGAAACCAGAACCAGGAAAAGAATCTGGAGCAGTTACTGGAGCTGACCAAACGCTATTATGTTACTGAAAAGTCGGCCAAGATTTCCCGAGAGCTTGAGAAGATGGCGGAGGAGCAGGAGAAATTATCGGAAGCCGGGGAGGAGAATACAAAGGATAAACAGGATTCCTTAAACTCAGATTTTGAAGAACTCCGCAAGGAAATGCAGGAGCTGAAGGAAGAGAATGAGGGATTAAAGGAACCTATGGAGCTCGGGATGGAGGAGTCCACTGAAAAGGAAGTCGGGCAGGAACAGAAGGAGGCAAGTGAGAATCTCGAGAAGCAGGAAAAAGGAGCAGCTAAAGAAAACCAGAAGAAAGCAGCCGAAGGCATGAAGAAGATGGCAGGGGAAATGAAGCAGCAACAGGCGGGTGCCGCCGGGGAACAGATGGAAATAGATTCGGAGATGCTGCGACAGATACTGGATAATCTGCTTGTTTTTTCCTTTGAACAGGAGGGTTTGATGGAGGATTTTCAGGAGATGGACAGAAATTCCCCACAATTTGCCGCGAAACTTAGGCGACAGAATGTGCTGAAGGTTCATTTTCAGCATGTTGATGATAGTCTTTACGC
This sequence comes from uncultured Salinimicrobium sp., assembly GCA_946887025.1. Next base: position 11,835 of record CAMPJY010000007.1, on the reverse strand, counting down.
CCTGGCCTTAAGGAATCCCATGATCACCGAAAAGATTACCGAGAAACTGACAGATATAGAATACGACCTCGATCAGGCCTTGGAGAGGCTGGCGGAAAACGAGATCCCACAGGGAATAGGGAGTCAGCAGTACGTGGTTACCGGTGCAAATGATCTGGCGTATCTTCTGAATAATATTTTACAGAACATGCAGCAAATGATGCAATCCTCTGCCAAGGGAGACGGCAGCGGGAAAGGTGCCGGTTCCGGGGGAGGAGAGGAGCAACAGTTGCCGGACCTAATAAGGAAGCAGGGCGAACTGAAGGAGGAAATGAAGGAGGGAATCGGAGAGAAACAAAAACAGGGATCTCAGGGAAGTGAGAAAATGAACGGGAAGCTTTTCGAGATATATCAGGAGCAACAGATGCTAAGGAAGGCACTGGAGGAGAAACTTGAAGAGGAAGGATTGGGAGGCTCAGGGGATGCGCTGATGAAGGAACTGGAACAGCTGGAGCAGGAAATACTGGAAAAAGGGTTCTCCCCTGAGGTGCTTGAAAAGATGCAGCAACTGGAACATAAATTACTTGATTTGGAGGACGCGAGACTTCAGGAGGGACAAAAGGAAGAGAGGGAATCAAATACCAATGAAGAGGAATTTGACAAGAGTCCTAGTAATCAAATTCTTAAGGCTAAAGAATATTTCAATACGACGGAGATTTTAAACAGACAAACCTTACCTTTGCGGCAAATTTACCAGAAAAAAGTAAGAGAGTATTTTGAACGCCGGGATCATTAATTTTTATTTCGAAAACGACTTTAATCTTAACGACCACGATTCCTATGAGGAGTGGTTGAAAAAGGTTATCTCTTCAGAAGAAAAAGAGCTGGAGGAAGTAAGTTATATATTTTGTGACGACCAATACTTATTGGAGATCAATCAGAAATATCTGAATCACGACACCTATACCGACATCATCAGTTTTGACAGCTGTATCGGGAACATCCTTCAGGGGGATATTTTCATCAGCATCGAAAGGGTTTCGGAAAACTCCGCTGAATATGGGGTAGAATTTCAGGAGGAATTGCGAAGAGTAATGGCTCACGGCATTCTGCACTTCTGCGGATATAAGGACAAATCGGAAGAGGAGCAGTCGCTGATGCGGCAGAAGGAAGAGGAAAAAATGCAAATGTTCCACGTGGAACAATAGAAGAAATTTTATGTTTGACAAAGAATATGACGTTATAGTAGTTGGTGCCGGACATGCGGGAAGTGAAGCCGCTGCCGCTGCCGCGAACATGGGGAGCTCAACGCTTCTTATTACCATGAACCTGCAGAATATTGCCCAGATGAGTTGTAATCCCGCAATGGGTGGGATCGCAAAAGGGCAAATCGTTCGGGAGATTGATGCGCTTGGGGGGTATAGCGGTTTGGTAAGTGATACCAGCGCCATTCAATTCAAGATGCTCAATAAATCCAAAGGACCTGCCATGTGGAGTCCGAGGGTGCAGAGCGACCGGATGATGTTTGCGGAACACTGGAGACTGCGGTTGGAGGCGACAAAGAACCTTGATTTTTATCAGGAGATGGTAGCCGGATTGCTGGTGGAGAACGGAAAAGTTGTGGGCGTGAAAACTTCTCTTGGAGTTAAGGTGCGCGGGAAAAGTGTGGTGCTAACCAATGGTACTTTCCTGAATGGACTTATCCATATTGGCGACAAACAATTTGGTGGCGGAAGGGCAGGAGAAAGAGCTGCCACCGGGATCACTGAGGAGCTTGTGCAAATAGGTTTTGAAGCCGGAAGAATGAAAACCGGGACCCCTCCCAGGGTAGATGGGAGGTCTTTGGATTATTCCAAAATGGTGGAACAACCAGGGGATGATGTGCCGGGTAAGTTTTCCTATTTAGATGAAACTTCTCCCTTAAAAGTTCAGCGCTCCTGTTATATGTCCTACACTTCTCCGGAGGTTCACGACCTCCTCAGGGAAGGCTTTGACAGGTCCCCCATGTTTAATGGAAGGATAAAGAGTATTGGACCACGGTACTGTCCCTCCATAGAAGATAAGATCAATCGTTTTGCGGATAAGGACAGGCACCAGTTATTCATTGAACCTGAAGGCTGGAAAACCGTGGAGATGTATATCAACGGCTTTTCAACTTCCCTGCCGGAAGATGTACAGTTTAAAGCGCTAAAATCTGTTGCGGGATTTGAGAAGGTGAAGTTCTTCCGTCCCGGCTATGCGATAGAATACGATTACTTTCCACCCACTCAGTTAAAGCACACCTTGGAAACCAAACTGGTGGAGGGACTTTATTTTGCAGGGCAGATCAATGGAACTACCGGATACGAGGAAGCTGCTTCGCAGGGTCTGATGGCCGGTATAAACGCTGCGCTGAAAGTTCAGGAAAAAGAGGAATTTGTGCTTCAGAGGAATGAGGCTTATATTGGAGTTCTTATAGACGATCTTATTACAAAAGGAACCGAGGAGCCTTATCGAATGTTTACTTCCAGGGCGGAATACAGGACCCTTTTAAGGCAGGATAATGCGGATTTCAGGTTAACGGAAAAATCTTATAATATAGGGTTGGCCAAAGAAGAACGTATGCGGAAGATGGAAGAGAAGAGGGAAAAATCTGCTGCTTTTGTACAGTTCTTTAAGGACACCAGTGTGGCCCCTGAAGAGGCCAATGCGGTTCTGGAAGAAAAGGATTCCGCTCCGGTGAAACAAAGCGACAAGATGTTCAAAATCTTTTCCCGACCCAATATTGAGATGAATGATGTGAGGAGGTTCAGTGGGGTGAATGAATATATTAGCACCCATGATTTGAATGAGGAGGTTCTTGAGCAGACCGAGATTCAGGTGAAGTATTCGGGTTATATTGAAAAGGAAAAGAACAATGCGGATAAACTAAACCGGCTGGAGGATATAAAAATCCCATCGGAATTTGACTACTCAAGGATCAAATCCATGTCCTATGAGGCGAGGGAGAAATTAAAGAAGATTAAACCGACCAGCCTTTCACAGGCTTCCCGAATAAGCGGGGTAAGTCCGAACGATATTTCGGTTCTTCTGGTGTACATGGGACGATAAGGAAAAGATTGAATAATTGAAAAATTTAAAATAACACGTCATAGTTCCACGTGGAACAATAAAAAAATATCTGCTTTTGCTTCAGGAAAGAATTCTCAATAACCTCTCGGACCAGCCTTACTTTATCAGTAAAGATCACACCGTATCCAATCAGGATTTTGAAATCCGCTACAATTCGGAATTCGAAATGATGGTTACTTTTCCCGCACCGGAGGCCGGAGAACTTTCAGAATTTTATAGGAGCGAAGATTATATTTCTCACACCGATTCCAAAAAAGGTTTGACCGAGAAAGCATATCATTTCGTGAAGAATCATATGCTTAGTAAAAAGCTGGATTGGATTGAAAAGGAAAAAAACCTGGAAGGGGAGCTTTTGGATATTGGTGCGGGGACGGGTGATTTTTTAGCCAGGGCCAAGAAAAGGGGATGGAAGGTGACAGGGGTAGAACCGAGTGAAGGAGCAAGAAACCTGGCGAAGGAAAAAGGAATTGCTTTGAAGGAAAATTCAGATTCTCTGGCTGCAGGTTCTTTTGATGTGATAACCATGTGGCATGTGCTGGAACACATTCCTGATCTGGAAAAGCAGATTCTGGAGTTGCAGCGACTTTTAAAAGAAGACGGTCTTCTTATTGTCGCTGTCCCTAATTTTAAAAGTTATGACGCCTATAAATATAAAGACGACTGGGCGGCTTTCGATGTGCCCAGACACCTTTGGCATTTTTCCCGGACTTCCATTGAGAAGATTTTTGAAATCTTTTCTTTTGAAGTGAAAAAAGTGGAGCCTCTTAAGTTTGATTCTTTTTATGTGAGTCTGCTTTCGGAAAAAAACAAATCCGGGTCCAGTAATTATTTTAAGGCTCTTCTAAATGGCTTTGTATCTAATATGATTGCCCGAAAGACCAAAGAACATTCTTCGCTGGTGTATTTCCTTCAAAAATCTTCTAAAAACGCAAAATAAAGCGTTTTAAGCGCTTTTAATCTCCAGAGGCAACAGGACGTCTTTCTTTTTCCTGAATCTCTCTACAGCGGCCTCTATTGAAGCGGATTTTCATAAGGGAAGCTTATGGAGTGTTTTGATCTTCATAAGAAATGGCAATACAAATCATTTTTTACCTTTTTCGTTATATAATCAACTGCTTTCTTACTTTTGCCCAAAATCAAATCAAAACACTAAAATGAAAAAATTATTTGCTGTGCTGGTCCTTGGAGTTGCCTTTACCGGGTGTACCGAGCAGAAGACCGGTTACGTTGACACAACCAGACTGCTTCAGGAATATTCTGAAATGAAGGAAGTGGAAAGTGAATTTACCGCCAAGTCGGAATCCTTAAAAACAGAACTTGATTCTGTAGCCCAAATATTCCAGGCCGAAGTGGTGGCTTTTCAGGAGAATATGGCGACCATGTCCAAGGCTGAACAGGAAGAGGCTCAGATGCAGTTCATGAGAAAACAACAGATGTTGCAGCAGAGCGCGCAGATGAAATCGAATCAGCTGAGAATGGAGAGCGATGAAGTGATCGATTCTCTTGTGACCAAGGTGAAGGATTTTGTTGCTGATTATGGGGAGGATAATGGATACACCTATATTTTTGGATCCAATGAATCTGCCAATATCATGTATGCCAAGGAAGGGCTTGAAATCACCGATGAGGTGCTCGAGCAATTGAACAAAGGAGCTGAACCGGCGGTAGCTGAAGAGTAAGAGCCTGAAAAATTAAGATTTCCGGGGACCTTTCGTGGGTCCCTTTTTTATTACATAACCCTGCGATTAATGGGCCACGAATTCACGAATATTATTTAGAATTATTCGTGGATTCGTGGCTAATCCTTCCGTTAATGTGTCAGTAGGTAGATTCCAAAAACCACCACCATAAAGTAACCTGTGATGGTGAAAGCGCCTGCGTAATCCTTCGCTACTCTCTGTCCGAAAAGGAGCATGAGCAAAGTAATGGCGGCAAGGACCGATGCGTATAATGCAATAGATCTGTCAGAGGTGGTGATGATGGAGACAATGCCCCATACTGCCAGAAGTCCTGCCAGAATTTCCATTACAAGGATAATTCCCACCATAAGCGGTACCATCCCGCCCATGAAGGTCTTCTCAAAATGGCCTTTCAGCCAGCCGATATTCCCTCCCCAGTCGGTGATCTTGTCCATTCCCGATTGCAGGAATGTGATCACGATAAACAGCAGAATGAGTAGTTCGGGGATGTTGGTGACAAGGTTTTCCATTTTAGTTTTCTTTGGCGTGTAAGAGTCGCGTTAATTTAATAGAAAGATCCGTAAGTATCAATTTGGAGTTCCCGTTCCTTTCAATGTGATAAAGGGCGTCCTGAACTTCGGAGGTGATTGATAATATATTATTTCCATGGATAAACGGGGCGAATTTCTCCAGCGTAAAACCTTCCGTCTGTGGTTCCATGAATACCAGATCTTTGGCTTTATAATTCAGAAGCAGGGCCTGCCTGAAAAAATCAAGGCAGTACAGCAGGAATTTCTTTTGGGTTTCCCTACCTGTTCCGGCAATCATTTCGCTCCAGCTTATCAGATCGTGAATGGCAGTTTTATTGCCCTTTGCCTTGAATGCACTTCGGACCCAGGTGATGAACCATTCCTCAAACTTTTCATCGCCTGCATTACTGTTCAGGATATGGAGAGCCTGGGTAAAATCCCCGTTGGCCCTGTGGGCGATGGTAAGTGCCTCTTTCTCCTGGAGGCCATTCCGTTCTACCAGCCCTTCCGATATAACAGACTCATTAAGTGGAGGGAAGCTAAGGGTCTGACACCTGGACCGGATGGTTTGGATAATATTTTCTTCCTCTTCCGTGAGCAGGATAAAAATGGTCTTGTTGGGCGGCTCCTCAATCAGTTTCAGAAGTTTGTTGGAGCAGGCGGTGTTCATTTTGTCAGCCATCCAGATGATCATCACCTTGTATCCGCCTTCATAGGATTTTAGTGCTAGCGACTTCACGATCTCCTGAGCTTCGTCCACTCCAATCTGGCCCTGTTTATTTTCAATTCCAATGTGCTGGTACCAGTCAAAAAGGCTTCCATAAGGGTTAGAACTGACAAATTTCCTCCAGTCTTCCAGGAAATTATTTGAAACCGGATGACTCTTGATCTTGTCATTGATAGCCACCGGGAAGGCAAAATGCAGGTCGGGATGCGACAAGTGGTTCATCTTCAGATTACACGCGGTGTTCCCGGAATTGTTCTCTGCTCCTGCGTTGTTACAAAGCACGTATTGCGCATAGGCGATGGCCATGGGCAAAGTTCCGCTTCCAGTAGGTCCGGCAAAGAGTTGGGCGTGAGGCACCCTTCCTTTATCGGCGGTGGTGGTAAGGTGGTTTTTCAGATGCGGCAGGCCTAAAACTTCAGAAAATAGCATAAGCAAAGATAAAATTTATCCACACTTTAGTTATCTTAGGGAAAAATTATATTTGAGGCAAATTTTAACATTATGAAGACTGTAAACGACTTTGATTTTAGAAATAAAAAGGCCCTGATCCGGGTAGATTTTAACGTGCCCCTGGACGAGGCGCAGGAAGTAGGGGATACCAGCAGAATAGAGGCCGCCAAGCCAACCATCATGAAGATTTTGAATGACGGCGGAAGTGCCATCCTGATGTCCCACCTGGGCAGGCCGAAAGGCGTGGAAGAGAAATCTTCCCTCAAGCATATTCGTTCCAAAGTGTCGGAAATTCTTGGGGTCGATGTGAAATTTGTTTCGGACAGCATTGGGGAAGAAGCCAGAAAAGCTGCGGAAGCCCTGGAACCGGGGGAAGTATTACTTCTTGAAAACCTGAGGTTCCACGTGGAAGAGGAAAAAGGAGACCCTGCTTTCGCCCAAAAACTGGCAGACCTTGGAGATATCTATGTAAACGATGCCTTTGGGACCGCCCATCGGGCCCACGCTTCTACCACCATAGTGGCCAACTACTTTGAAGATAAATGTTTCGGTCTTCTGCTGGCCAAAGAAATTGAAAGCCTGGAACGGGTTCTGGGAAATTCAGAGAAACCTGTGACAGCAATTTTAGGGGGTGCAAAAGTTTCTACAAAAATTACCGTTATAGAGAATATACTCGATAAGGTGGACCATCTCATCATCGGGGGTGGAATGACCTATACCTTCATAAAAGCCCAGGGCGGAAAGATCGGAAATTCCCTTGTCGAGGAGGATAAACAGGAGCTGGCACTGGATATACTCAAGGCTGCGAAAGAGAAGGGGGTACAGGTTCATATCCCTGTTGATGCAGTAATAGCCGACAGTTTTTCTGAATTTGCCAACACCGAGGTAGTCAAGGTTTCCGAAATTCCAGACGGTTGGATGGGACTTGACATTGGTCCGGAAACAATTGACACCTTTGGAAGGATCATTCAAGAATCAAAGACAATTCTTTGGAATGGTCCCATGGGCGTATTCGAAATGGATGCTTTTGCCAAGGGGACCATCGAAGTGGGAAAACACATAGCCAGCGCCACCAAGGCAGGAGCTTTCTCCTTAGTGGGCGGAGGCGATTCTGTGGCAGCCGTAAAAAAATACAATCTGCAGGACGAGGTAAGTTACGTATCCACAGGCGGTGGCGCGATGCTGGAGATGCTGGAAGGGAAGAGCCTGCCGGGAATTAAGGCAATAGACTCTTAAAAGGTACGGTAATTGATGACCTGTGGTATCCTCATTTAGAAACCAAAATTGAAATAATGAGAAAATGTTTGCCCTTTTTAATGCTGCTTCTGTCTTTTTGCGGGTTCGCCCAGGAATCAAATGAGGCGGAGAAAGCTGTAAAAGACAATTCAGGAATAGATACCATAAAGGTCGCACAGAAAGAGCCTATCCTGTTACTCGATGAAGATGATGTGGATTTTGCCAACAAGGTTCCCCTGGAGAACTTTCTTAATGATTCCCTCATTTTTCACCTGAGTGACGATGCTGAAGCCGCCAGGATGGATTCCATCTGGCAGCAGGAACTTCTGAAATCAAGCCTTTCAAATGATCAGCTGAGCCTGATTTCCGGGGAAGAATATAATGAAGTCACTTTCAGAGACCTTCCTACGGATACGCTTAAAAAACGGCTGAAAATACTGGATGCCAAAACCCCTTTCAGGATTGAGTACAATCCCATTCTGGAAAGGGTCATCAAATCCTATCTCAAAAGAAACAAGAAGGCCATGGAGCGGCTAATGGCCCTGAGCTCTTACTATTTTCCACTTTTTGAGCAGAAACTCGACGCCCATAACATCCCCCTGGAGATCAAATATCTGGCTATCGTGGAATCGGCGCTTAATCCAAGGGCCAAGTCCAGGGTAGGGGCCACGGGCCTCTGGCAGTTCATGTATGCCACCGGAAAAATGCACGGGCTAAACGTAAGTTCATATGTCGATGAACGTATGGATCCTGTAAGATCGACAGAAGCCGCAGCGCGATATCTCTCCACATTGTATAAAGTCTTTGAGGACTGGGATTTGGTGCTGGCTTCTTATAATTCCGGACCCGGTAATGTTTCCAAAGCCATCCGCAGAAGCGGGGGGGACACTGACTACTGGAGCCTGAGACCTTATCTTCCCAGGGAAACCGCAGGTTATGTTCCTGCTTTTATAGCCACCCTTTATATTTTTGAATATGCCGAAGAGCATGGTTTCCAGCCGCCCCCGGTTGACATGGCTTATATTGAGACCGATACTCTGAAACCCAAACGCACCCTGACTTTTGAACAGATCTCTGAAGTCACCGGAGTTGATAAGAAGCTGCTCCAGTTCCTCAATCCCAGCTATAAACTAGACGTCATACCTTATATTTCTGAAGAGAATTATTCGCTGAGACTACCCAGGGAAAAATCGGGCTTATTTGTCCAAAACGAAGAAACCATCTACGCATATGCCAATGCAGAGGCTGCACAGGAGGAAAATGAGGTAGCTCAGGTCCTGGATTCTCAGGAAAGGACTACCTATAGAGTGAAACGAGGAGATTTTCTTGGAAAAATTGCCGAGAAATATGGCGTTCGGGTAAGCAACATCAAGGAATGGAACAACCTGAGAAGCAATAACCTCAGAATTGGCCAAAGGCTTACCATCTACTCCAATGCTTCGGTAACCTCTTCAGAAGTGAAATCAAACAGGGGCACCGGCTCTCCAAAGATCTATACAGTGGAAAAAGGGGATTCTTTGTGGAGCATCTCCAGAAAATTCCCCGGTCTTACCGTACAACAGCTACGCACGTGGAACAATATGAACAGCAATAAATTAAAACCCGGAATGAAAATTAAGATTTCGGAGGGATAAATAGATTTACCATGAAGAAAATACTGCTTTTACTGATCGGGGCGCTGCTTATGGTGGCCTGTGGAGATAATACAAAGGAAAATCCCAGAATACTCGCTGATTCTTCTGGAAATATAAACAACCTGACCGTAATTCTCGCCCAAGACCTTTGGAGGGGGGAAATAGGAGAAGCCATTCGTACCAACTTAGCTAGTTCGGTTCATGGCCTGCCTCAGGAAGAGCCCATTTTCACCCTCAGACAGATGCCTCCAGAATCTTTCAGCGGTTTCATGAGAAAAAGCCGCATCTTCCTTAAAATTGAAAAAGGGCAGCCTGCCGATATCAAGATCGTCAGGGATCCCTATGCCGAACCTCAGGTCGGCGTCTTTATTTCCGGGGAAAGCAATGAGGAAATAATTAACCTGATCAACGAAAATGCGGAGCGGATCATCAATACCCTGAAAAAGGTGGAATTAAAAGAAAAACAACGGCGAATTTCCAAATCCCTGAAAGAGGATAAGAGGCTGGAGGAAGAGCTGGGGGTGTCTCTTAAATTTCCTGATGCCTACCGTTATGCCAAGGCTGGAGACGGCTTTTTCTGGATTCGGAAAGACATCCCTAATGGCAGTATGGAGATACTTGTTTACGAGGTTCCCCTGTCGACCTTTGAAAAAGACACCAATGTGGTGGCAAATATCATCAAGATGCGGGATTCCATAGGCGAGACCTATATTCCCGGTCCTACTGAAGGTACCCATATGATTACCGAAGTTGCCTATGCTCCCTATCTGTCCCAGTCTGAGGTGGATGGAAAATTTGCCTACGAGACCAAGGGAACCTGGGAAGTGAAAGGAGCCTTCATGGGTGGTCCTTTTCTCAATTATGCGGTAAGGGATGAAGAAAACAACAGGTATGTGGTCCTGGAAGGATTTACCTTCAGACCTTCCGCTGCAAAAAGGGATCACATGTTTGAACTGGAGGCCATTTTAAAATCTGCCGATATTAAATAAGGTGTCGCCCCTACGGGGCAGTGATGGGTTGGGATATCGTTTCTACCAAGATTTCGCGATTCCAGGATTTACCTCCAGAGGAGAGGCAGCCTGGCCGGATCCTTAATTATGGACCAAAAAAAGAGGCCATCTTTTCAGATGGCCTTCTTATTTTTTATAAAATATCTTGATTTAGATCTTGCTATTATCTTCTTCAGCTTTTGAAGGAGTGGTTTCGTCCTTTGAAGCGTCCTTGAATTCTTTTATTCCACTTCCCAGACCTCTCATCAGTTCAGGAATTTTTCTTCCACCGAACAATAATAGTATTACTACCACGATCAGGATTATCTGAGGTGCTCCAATCTGCAGGGGTAAAATAAGTGCGCTCATAACTATGTGATTTATGGAACAAAGTTAGCAATAAAACTTTAAATCTAAGGTTTCTGTAGAGAATAAAAGTTTAAAATTATCTTTACCATATCTTTGCCAAAGCAGCTTCAACAAATGGAAAACGAGAAAAAGCAAAAGAAGAAATTCGCAAAAAAACTTCTGCATAAGTACAGGCTGATCGTCCTGAATGAAGATACTTTTGAGGAGCGGCTTTCATTTAAACTCACCCGATTAAATGTTTTTGTTGCCGTGACCCTTTCAGCCATTCTGCTTATCGCCCTCACAACGATTCTTATCGCCTTTACGGGGCTTCGGGAATATATTCCGGGGTATTCCTCTACCGAACTGAAACAACGTGCCGCAGAACTGGCTTACAAGACCGATTCCCTGCAGATGGCAATGGAACTTAATAACCAATATTACAATTCCATCCGGAAGGTGCTGGCGGGGGATGTAAAAACTGTCAATTTCAACCGGGACTCCATGATTGAGGCCCAGCAGCTGAATCCTGAGGAAATAGACCTCCGGCCTTCCAAAGAGGATTCCCTTCTGAGAGAAATGGTGGTTCAGGAGGATAAGTACAATATTTTTGAGACGGCAACGAATAAGGCCAATTATGCACTTTTTGCGCCGGTGAAAGGGCCCATTACCGAAGGTTACAACCTTGAAGAGCGGCATTATGGAGTGGATATAGTGACAGCCAAGAACGCACCGGTGAAAGCGGTTTCAGAAGGGACCGTCATCTTTGCGGAATGGACAGCGGAAACAGGGAACGTGATCATTGTGGAACACAGTTACGGCTTGTTGTCTATTTATAAACACAACGCCAGCCTTACAAAGGAGCAGGGCGAGAAAGTGAGGAAAGGGGAAGTGATAGCCACGGTGGGTTCCACCGGGGAATTTACCACCGGCCCGCATCTTCACTTTGAGCTGTGGAGCGAAGGGCAGCCGGTGAACCCGACTGATTTCATTGATTTTCAATAACAATTATGTCTATTAAAGCTTTTGCTGCAAAGATCTTTGCAGGTTACATACAACGACAGATCAATCACTGGGCCTCGCGTCCGGTGGAAACCCAGGAGAAGGTTTTTAAGGACCTGATATCCCGGGCGGCTTCCACTCAATTTGGAA
>CAMPJY010000006.1 GCA_946887025.1 uncultured Salinimicrobium sp. | reverse complement strand
CAATGAGACCTTCAGGATCCCGGAGGAGCTGAGGGAGGTGATGCAGCGGTATTAAGGTTGCTTTCTGCCTTGGGTAACATGATCTCAAAAGTGGTCCCCTTGTTAAGCTCGCTGTGCGATACCCTGATCTTTCCTTTGTGGTATTTCTCTATGATACGCTTGGAAAGGGAAAGGCCAAGCCCCCAGCCTCTTTTCTTGGTCGTATACCCGGGCTCGAAGATTTCCTTGTATTTGTTCTTCGACATTCCCTTTCCTGAATCCTTCACATAAATATGAACCATTCTTGAATTTGGTTTTAAGGAAATGCTGAGCTGGCCCTTCCCCCTCATGGCATCAATGGCGTTTTTCACCAGATTCTCAATGGTCCAGCTGTATAGCTGCTCGTTCAGGTTCACGTAAATAACTTCCCGGGGCAGTTCCAGTTTGAATTCAATAAGCTTTGAACTTCGCAGTTTCAGGTAATCGAAAGCCAGTCTGGTCTGCTCCACGATATCCTGTGGGTGCAGGGTGGGGGCGGAACCTATTTTGGAGAAACGCTCGGTGATGGTCCTTAACCTGTCGACGTCCTTTTCGATTTCCGCAATATAACTCGGGTTGGTATTCTCTGATTTCAGGATCTCCGTCCAGCCTATCAGGGAGGATAAAGGGGTGCCGATCTGGTGGGCGGTTTCCTTTGCCATCCCGGCCCAGAGTTTATTCTGATCGCTGGTTTTGGTGGTCTTGTAGAAGAAATAGATCACAGCAATGAACAACATGATGATGAGGATGAGCACCAGGGGGTAGTATTTCAATTTGTTCAGCAGGGGTGAATTCCCATAGTAGACCTGCTGGATATTTCCGCTACCCGTGTCCATGATTATGGGTTCATTCTCACTTTTTATCTTTTGCAGGTATTGCTTCAGTTTCAGGGAATCATTCTTTACTTCCTCCGGAACATTCAGGGCGTCCTGTATCTGGTCATTTTCCTTCACCAGAATGGTGGGAATGCTGGTATTGCTGTTGATGACGGTGAGGATGAGGGGATCCAGATCCGCATCCTCGCTTGCCATGGCAAGGGAAGTCTGTGCAGAGGCCCAGATATTCATCTTCCTGCGTTCATCCTCCTTGAGCTGCTGAAAAAAGATGACGGCATTCCAGACGATAAGCAGAATGATGGCGAGGGAGGAGAAGATGATAAACCAGCGGCGAAAGCTACGTTCGTCTGAAAATTTCATGCACTACAAGAATTTGGATTTAAAGATAAGGTTTTAACCAATATAATATTTCTGTGCCATTTTTCATTCCCTTCAGGTTTAGTTACATTTGCCCAAAATCAAGAATATGCTCTCTATTGACCCAAAAGAGGTTTCGACGGCTAAGCTCCACGGGCTGATGCTGGGGGCGGTAGGGCCGAGGCCTATTTCCTTTGCCAGCACGATGGATAAGGAGGGGAGGCCCAATCTTTCGCCCTTCAGCTTTTTCAACATGTTCAGTGCCAATCCGCCTATCCTCATATTTTCACCCGCCCGCCGGGTGAGGGACAATACAGTGAAGCATACCCTCCTGAACGCTCAAGCCACAGGGGAAGTTGTTATCAATGTGGTAAATTTTGACATAGTGCAGCAGGCTTCGCTTTCCAGTACGGAATATGGCGAAGGGGTCAATGAATTCGAGAAAGCGGGGCTCAGCATGCTGAAGTCCGATCTGGTGAAGCCTTTCAGGGTGGCAGAATCCCCGGTTCAGTTTGAATGTAAAGTGAAGGAGATCGTGGAATTGGGCACCGAAGGCGGGGCAGGGAATCTGATCATCTGCGAAGTGGTAAAAATGCATGTCCGGGAGGAGATCCTGGATGAAGAAGGGAAGATTGATCAGCATAAGATCGACCTGGTGGCCCGGATGGGAGGCAACTGGTATACCCGCGCACAGCAGGGCTTGTTTGAAGTCCCCAAACCTCTGACTACCCACGGAATAGGGGTCGATGCCATCCCGGAGGAAATAAGGAACAGCAGTGTTTTGACGGGAAATGACTTGGGAAAGCTGGGAAACGTTGAAAATCTGCCAACAGAGAAAGAAATTCAGGAATTTTTCAATGAAAATTCATCAATTGATGCTATCTTGAACGACTCAAAAAGAGAAAGACATATTCTGGCAAAACAGTATCTTGAAAAGGATGAGCCGGCCACGGCTTGGAAAATATTATTAGCAAAAAAAGATTAAAATGGAAGTACAAGGAAAGATTAAAGTGATTGACGAGACTAAAACCTTTGGTGCCAGTGGTTTTAGAAAACGTGAAGTGGTGGTGACCACTGAGGAGCAGTATCCACAGCATATAATGGTGGAATTTGTACAGGATAAATGTGACCTGCTGGACAATTTCAGGGTAGGGCAGCCGGTGAAGATCAGCATCAACCTGCGCGGAAGGGAATGGGTGAACCCTCAGGGGGAGACCAAGTATTTCAATTCCATCCAGGGCTGGAGGATTGAAAATCTTGCCAGTGAAGCTCCGGGTGCCGGAATTCCTCCAGTACCACCGGCGGAACAGTTTGAACCTGCGAAGAATTTAAATGACGATGATTTTGATGATCTGCCTTTTTAAATTCTAAACTTTTAAAGAAACAAAAGCTTAGCCTCCCATTGGGATAGCTAAGCTTTTTCATTTTTACCCCTTTACCAAATATAATTCCTGTGGATTACCTTTCTTCCAGTTCCTCTTTTCCTCCTGTGGAGCAGGCCGATGAAGATGGCCTTCTGGCAATTGGAGGGGACCTTTCCGAAGCTTTACTTCTGGAAGCCTATCACAGAGGGATTTTTCCCTGGTATGACGATTCCCAGCCTATTTTATGGTGGAGTCCCGACCCCAGGATGGTCCTCTTCCCGGAAAAGCTGAAGATTTCCAAAAGCATGAGGCAATTACTAAAAAACCATGCTTTTCGGGTCACCTATAACGAGAATTTCCCTGAAGTGATAAAAGCCTGTTCAGAAGTAGAAAGAAGAGGTCAGGACGGCACTTGGATCACGGAGGGGATGCAACAGGCTTATATAAACCTGCACCGCAAGGGCTTTGCCCATTCCGTGGAGGTCTGGCAGGAGGATCAATTGGTAGGAGGGCTTTATGGGATCTATCTCAGGGACAAAAAGCTGTTCTGTGGGGAAAGCATGTTCAGCAAAGTAAGCAATGCCTCTAAATATGGTTTTATTAAATGGGTGGAAAAGCTGAAGGAGGAAGGGGTACGACTTATTGATTGCCAGGTGCACACGGCGCATATGGAAAGCCTGGGGGCGGAGGAAATTCCAAGGGAGGAGTTTTTGAAGTATCTGTAGACGGCGATCTGGAGATCGCCACCCGGTGGGTCCAAATCTGGAGATTTGGACCAGCGAAACTGTCTTATTCCCTATAAATCTAAAGAAACCCCGGTAAGTAAAAAGAATTCATTCTCCAGCTCGTTATTGTAATCCGCCATTTCATAATCCAGGGCCAGAGAGAGTTCCAGATCTTTAAAGGAAGTATTGGACAACTCCAGGACGAATCTTTGTTCCAGAGACGGTTCCAGCTCGTTGGCAAGCGTCAGCAGGGCTTCTGTGGAAAGTCCCAGGGCAAAGACTTCACTTAGGGCTTTTGAACCACCAAACTGATATCTGAGCCTGTGTTCCGTCACTATGTTCTTAAACCGCTGTTCCACGCGGAACCTATGCCCCAGATCCAGGGCAGAATTGGGATGGGAAATATTGAACTGCTCTACAAATCTCAGTTCATCATAGCTGCTCTCTTCGAATATTTCCTTAAAACGATACCTGATCCCAAAGCTCAAGGCTGTATTCGCACTCGTTTTATATTTGGTGAAATGATTCAGCTCCAGATGCTCGACATTCCAGCCCGCCATCTGTTCCCCTTCGTAATATTCGCTGAGCAAGGTCCTTTTCGCAATTCCGAAAGTATGGCTCCACTTTTCACTGCTGTCGAATCCAAGGGAGAAATCAGGTTCCCAGAAGAAGGAACTCGGAGTTTGGGAATGGCTGGTAAAGGAATTTAAGGCGCAGATCAGGAACAATAGAAGGCTTGATCTCAGGACGGACTGCTTTTTTCTGTGAAGATTCATATCAGTTCAAATTAGGGCCTGTCAGGGGCATTTTGTACTTCGTTGTGACGGAAACAACCTATCTCATGGTCGTTCACCATCCCCGTGGCCTGCATATGAGCATAAACCACCGTAGGGCCCACAAATTTAAAACCCTTTTTCTTTAAATCCTTGCTAATTGCCATACTTAATTCGGTAGTCGCGGGAGCCTTTTTGTAATTCTCCAGATTGTTCTGAATGGGCTTTCCATTAACAAAACCCCAGATATATTCTGAAAAGGACCCATACTCTTCCTGCACCTTCAGGAAAGCCTGTGCATTGGCGACACTTGCCTTGATTTTAAGACTGTTTCTGATAATCCCGGTGTCTGACATCAGCTGCTCCATTTTCTCTTCAGAATAGGCCGCTATTTTGTGGTAATCGAAGTTATCGAAGGCCTTCCGGAAATTTTCCCTTTTTCTGAGGATGGTGATCCAGCTGAGTCCCGCCTGAAAGGTCTCGAGAATCAGGAATTCGAATAACTGTCTGTCATCAAATAATGGGACACCCCATTCGGTATCGTGGTAAGCCTCGTAAAGCGGATCGCCCACACACCAGCCACAGCGGTTCTTTGTAGTCATTAGCCCTGAAAATTATAGGTGATGGTACCCGGCTGGGAATTTCTGCCCGCCAGGCTGGAAAAAACTGCGCCAGCTGCATATTCCAGGGCCTTGTTGGTAAGGCATTCGTTGGTGGTGCTGGAACTGGCTTTATTAACGGAAGTATCAATTACGGCGCCCTCGGCGTTAACAGTAATGTTGATCACCACTTTCCCCGACCTGTCACAGGTATAGATGGGATTGGGAATATCAATTGCCCTTCTCCCCACCAGGGAAAAGGAAATGGAGCTGTTTTTAAGGGTGCCGGACTTTTCAGAAGACTTCTCTGAAGTGTTATCTCCATCCGAAGCCCTGCTTTTCTCCTCCTTTACGTTTTTGCTGATACTGAATTCCCCGGAGCTGGAAGCGGTTTCTTCAGATTCTGCCTCCATGGATTCCGCGGAATTCTTTTCAAAGATCTCCTGCAAACGCGAATCCAGGTCCTCCGACTCCTCCTGATTCTGATTATACGCCTGATGAGTAGCTAACTGTCTTGCGGGGGGGGCTGGGGCAGGTTCTGGAATTTCCTGCTGTTGTTCCTGCTCCTCTTCCTGGATCAGATCAAAATTTTCAAGATTGATAAGTGTGGAGGCGAGTTCTTTATTATCGTTGTGGAGTTTGATATTTACCAGGGCCAGT
Organism: uncultured Salinimicrobium sp.; assembly: GCA_946887025.1. The sequence continues at coordinate 32,282 of CAMPJY010000006.1, read as the reverse complement.
ACAGTTATGGAAAATAACAGTGCCGTGATAATCAGTGCTTTATGTCTGTCAAAAAACCCCATTTTTGGAATAAAATCTTCTTTTTACAATTTAAAGATAGTCAAATTTCCAAGATCACTGCAAAACTGTCATGCCCGCCAGGGTAATGACTTAGCTTGATGCTGCTACAGGTGTTCTGTTTCAAATGAGGCTATGCTCATGGCATCGTCCACGCTGTAATTTCCAATCTTTGTCCTGCGCAGTGCGGAAAGATGGGCGCCGCTATCAAGAGCTTTTCCAAAATCAAAAGCCAGGCTCCTGATATAAGTCCCCTTGCTGCATACTACCCTGAAATCCACCTTGGGCATTGCTATATGTGTAATCTCGAATTCCTTAATGTGCACTTTTCGTGCCGGAATCTCTACCTCTTCCCCCGTCCTGGCGAATTCATATAGTCTTCGACCTTCCTTCTTCAAAGCCGAAAATACCGGGGGATACTGGTCTATTTCCCCAATAAAATCAGCCGTCGCCGCCTTAATGTTCTCTTCATTCAGATGTTCTGTAGGAAAGGTGGCGTTTATTTCTGTTTCCAGATCATACGACGGAGTAGTGGCTCCGAGGGTGAAAGTCCCGGTGTATTCTTTTTCCTGCCCCTGCAGCTCCTCAATTCGTTTGGTGAATTTCCCGGTGCAGAGGATCAGCAGACCTGAAGCCAGGGGATCCAGGGTTCCTGCGTGTCCGACTTTTATTTTTTTGATCTTGTGTCTGCTCCTTATCAGCCAGCGTACCTTATTCACCAGCTGGAAGGAGGTCCAGCCTAAAGGTTTGTCGAACAGGAGTATCTGCCCTTCCTTGAAATCTTCTGCTGAAAATTTACTAGTTGCTGACATAATCGAAGCTTATCGCTATGATTCCGACAATGAAACAGTAGATCGCAAAATAGCGAAGTTTACTTTTCTTAACCAGGGCGATCATCCAGGTACAGGCGACAAGGCCTGCGAGGAATGCAGCTACAAATCCAAAGGCCAGGGGCACAATATCAATAGTGGCGCCGGAAAGCTTTCCGTCGAGTATATCCTTCGCGATTTTGCCAAGGATCAGGGGTACTACCATCAGGAACGAGAATCGTGCCGCCTTGCCCTTGTCGTTCCCCAATAGAACTGAGGTGGATATGGTGGCCCCGCTCCTCGAGATCCCGGGAAGGATCGCTATCGCCTGGGAAACCCCGATAATAAAGGCATTGGTGAAACTAACAGGTTTTCCGGTGTCCTTAGCCTTATCCGCGAGCCACAGCAGCAGCGCAGTGATAAGAAGCATGAAGCCTACAAAAAGAATATTTCCTCCAAATAGGGTTTCCAGTTCTTCTTCAAAAAAGACCCCCACAAAGGCAGCCGGGATCATGGAAAGGATGATCTTCAGGGAAAATTCGGTTTCCCCATTGTATTTGAACTGGAACAGTCTGCGAAAAATTTCTGCTATGTCCTTTCTGAAAACCACAATGGTACTCAGGGCGGTTGCAAAGTGCAGCACCACGGTCACCATCATAGATTCTTCAGGAATGCTGTTATCGCCAAGGATAGCTTTTCCAATCTCCAAATGCCCGCTGGAGGAAACCGGCAGGAATTCAGTCAAGCCCTGGATGATTCCAAGGACAATCGCATCGATGATCTCCATTACTTCTTGTTGGGGTTTAACAGGATGGCGTAAACTTCAATCGCAAAACCGAGAAGTACCAGCATAGGCGCCAGTCTTATTCTTCTGAAGTTGTAAATTTCCGGATTGAACACATTGGGATCGTCACTTCCACCGCCAGCCATCAGTATAAAGCCCAGGGCGATCACTGCAAGGCCTATGCCCATTACGATGTAGTTCTTTCTCCCAAAAACGAAGTTCAGGTCCTGTTTATGCAGAGGTTTTTTGTTGTTGCTCATTTTGTGTTTTTAATATTCCGGGGAGTAATAGGCCACGAATTCACGAATATTCATTTATAAATTCCCCGAAGCCAGACAAGTCAGCCTGCAAATATCCATTTTTCTATCCAAAAAACCCTTCAATCTTTCAATCTTTCAGTTTTTCAATCTTTTAATAATAAAGTTCATCCGTCTTCAGATTGAGGAAACGCTGGGTCGCAAAATAGGTGCTCAGCCAGGAGATCACGACGCCCATCAGGAACACCCCTACAAACAATCCTACCAGCAGCAGGGTGTCGCTCAGGAGGTTCAGTTCAGGAAAGCTTTTATCCATATAGTACAGGATGGCAGCCATCCCTATCAGGGCGAGTACTGCCCCTATCATCCCCAGTTTTACGCTCTTCCAGATGAAAGGTTTGCGGATAAAGCTTTTGGTGGCGCCCACCATCTGCATGGTTTTGATGGTGAATCGCTTGGAATAGACCGAAAGGCGGATGGAGCTGTTGATCAGGAGCACCGCGATAAAAGTAAATACGCCACTGATAACAAGTACCCAAAAACTGATCTTCGCCACATTCTCATTCAGAAGGGAGATGAGGGGTTTATCATACACCACTTCATCCACAAAGCTTTTTGACTGTATATCGGTCGCGATGGTGTCTATTTCTCCTGAAGTGATATAATCAGCTTTTACGTAGACGTCAATGGAATTCTGAAGCGGGTTGTATCCGAGGAAATCCATAAAATCCTCTCCAATCTCCTTGCTGTGCGCCTCGGCGGCCTCCTCTTTGGTAACGTAATTCGTGGATTTGGTATATTCTGCCAGCGCCAGGCTCTTGTTGAGCTGGGTGATCTCCACCTCCTTGGCGGTATCCTTCAGGTAAATGGTAAGGGCGATCTGCTCTTTAAAATGATCTGCTATCTTTTTGGTGTTCAGCACCAGCAGTCCCAGCAGGCCCATGAGGAACAGCACCAGCCCAATACTGATCACCACTGAGAAATAAGAAGAAATTAAACGGCGGTTCTGGTACTTTTCAAAGGATGTACTCATAGGGCGGCTTCATGAAATTTTTGTAAAAATAAGAAAGATAATCATTAAACGTCCAAACTTTTCACTTTCGTACATTAAACGTATTTTTGCCTGCATCTGGACTGTTCCAGCGCAATAAATCCGCAGGAATTACGCTGTGGAACCTGAATGAACTCCGACTATGAAATACGAATTTAGAAGAATTGAGGCCGAATGGCAAAAATATTGGGCCGAGAATCAGACTTTTAAAGCTTCCAACGAATCCGATAAGCCAAAATACTACGTGCTGGACATGTTCCCTTATCCTTCGGGTGCAGGCCTGCATGTGGGCCATCCGCTCGGCTATATTGCCAGTGATATCTACGCCCGCTTCAAGAGGCACAAAGGCTTTAATGTGTTGCATCCCCAGGGATATGACAGCTTCGGGTTGCCTGCGGAACAGTACGCCATCCAGACGGGACAGCATCCTGCGCTGACTACCCAGCAGAATATCGCCCGATACAGGGAGCAGCTCGACAAAATCGGCTTCTCCTTCGACTGGAGCAGGGAAGTGCGCACCAGCGATCCGGAATATTACAAATGGACCCAGTGGATCTTCATTCAGCTATTCGATTCCTGGTACGATCTGGAAGCCGATAAAGCCAGACCGATTTCTGATTTGGAAGAGATATTTGCAGCCAAAGGAAATTCAGAAGTAAAGTCAGTCTGTGATGAAGATGCAGGGGAATTTTCTGCGGAAACCTGGAATGCCTTTACTTCTGAAGAAAAACAGGCAGAGCTATTAAAATATCGACTCACCTACCTCGCGGAAACCGAGGTGAACTGGTGCCCGCAATTAGGGACTGTGCTTGCCAATGATGAGATTGTCAACGGAGTTTCAGAACGCGGCGGCTATCCGGTGGTGCGAAAGAAAATGACCCAGTGGAGCATGCGGATTTCTGCCTATGCGGAACGCCTGCTGCAGGGGCTCGAAAACATTGACTGGACCGAAAGCCTGAAAGAAAGCCAGCGAAACTGGATTGGAAAATCGGTAGGGGCTGAGGTGCATTTTAAAGTACAGGATTCTGATGCAAGCATTGGGGTATTCACCACCCGTCCCGACACTATTTTCGGAGTGACCTTTATGACCCTGGCGCCTGAACACGAGCTGGTGGAAAAGATCACCACGCCCGAACATAAGGCAGCCGTGGAGGCTTATATAGAAAAAACAGCCAAGAGAAGCGAACGCGAACGTATGGCTGATGTCAAAACCATCAGTGGAGTATTCACGGGTGCTTACGCCATTCATCCTTTCACAAAGGAGCCGGTGCCCATCTGGATCGGGGATTATGTGCTTGCGGGTTATGGAACCGGCGCCGTAATGGCAGTACCTTGTGGGGACCAGCGGGATTACGATTTTGCGAATTACTTTGCAGGACAGGAAGGAATGCCTGAAATAAAGAACATTTTCCACAATGTGGATATCTCGGAGGAAGCGAATTCCAGTAAAGAGGGCACAGTGATCGCCAATTCTGATTTCCTGAGCGGCCTGCCGTACAAAGAGGCATTAAGAGTTGCCATTGAAGAACTCGAGAAAACCGGGCAGGGAAAAGGCAAAACCAACTACAGGCTGCGTGATGCTGTCTTTTCCCGTCAGCGTTATTGGGGAGAGCCTTTCCCTGTGTATTACGTCAAGGGGATGCCTCAGATGATCGATTCCGAACATTTACCTATACGTTTACCGGAAGTGGAGAAATACCTCCCTACAGAGACCGGAGAGCCGCCTTTGGGGAATTCTTCCCACTGGGCCTGGGATACCAGCGCGAATAAAGTAGTGGAGAACGACAGGATCGACCATGAGACTGTTTTCCCACTCGAACTGAACACCATGCCCGGCTGGGCGGGCAGCAGCTGGTACTTTTTCAGGTATATGGATGCTGACAATGACGAAAGATTTGTTTCCCCAGAAGCCCAGCAATACTGGGAAAACGTGGATTTGTATATCGGGGGAAGCGAACACGCCACCGGGCACCTGCTTTACGCACGATTCTGGACCAAATTCCTGAAGGACCGTGAGCTGGTGACGGTAGAAGAACCTTTTAAAAAGCTTATCAACCAGGGGATGATCCTTGGGACCAGTGCCTTTGTGTATCGACTGGAGGGAGAAAATAAATTCATTTCCAAAGATCTGATTGAAGGCCAGTCCGTTCAGCCTATACATGCAGATGTCTCCCTGGTGAATTTCTCAGACGAACTGGATATTGAAGGTTTTAAAGCCTGGAGGCCTGAATTTCAGGATGCCGAATTCATCACTTCTGATGGCGGGGCCTATATTGTCGGTCGAGAGGTGGAAAAAATGTCCAAATCCAAATATAACGTGGTGAATCCCGATGAGATCTGCGAGAACTACGGCGCGGATACCCTCCGGATGTACGAAATGTTCCTGGGTCCTTTGGAACAGGCCAAACCCTGGAATACAGCTGGAATCACGGGAGTGCATGGTTTTCTGAAAAAACTCTGGAAACTCTATCATCCGAATGTGAATTTTGAAGTTTCAGATGAAAAGGCCTCTGCCGAATCCCTGAAATCCCTTCACAAGACCATCAAAAAGGTGACTGAGGATATTCAGAATTTCAGTTTCAATACCTCCGTTTCCACCTTTATGATCTGTGTAAATGAGCTGACAGCCCAGAAGTGCAACCAGCGGGAGGTGCTGGAGCCTCTGACTGTCCTTATCGCGCCTTACGCCCCTCATATTGCGGAGGAGCTCTGGAAATTGCTGGGACACCAGGAATCTGTTTCCACTGCCACTTACCCGGTATATGAGGAGAAATACCTGGTAGAGAATTCCAAGGAATACCCGATCTCCTTTAATGGGAAAATGAGGTTTACCATGACCCTGCCGCTTGATCTCTCCAAAGAAGAAATAGAAAAGGCGGTGATGGAGAACGAGAAGACTCAGCAGCAACTGGATGGCAGGGCCCCAAAGAAGGTGATCGTCGTACCGGGGAAGATTGTGAATATCGTGGGATAGGAACTATTAGTTACCAAATATAAACTTCTTCTTTTTAAATTCTTATTTGCCGGGGCTTTCAAGCCCCGGTTTTTATATCCTTAGATTGTTCAGGACTTTAGCTCAATTCACTGTCGAAAAATGGGATATCCTCCGGAGGAGGTACATCTTTGTAGAAAAACCACCTTCCTTCCCCCCAGCTCCGGATGGAGCTGCACCCTACCCCGCTTTATTAGAATAATGGACAAGAGCTGACCTTAAGCAGACCAGGTGCACATAAAATGTGCATTAGGTGTGCACTTGGTGTGCACTAGGTGTGCACTTGACCTGCACTTTATAGGGAGCAGAGGCATGGCAGATTTAGCTTATTTCCCTGACAAAACAGGGGCTTCTCGGGTTTTCAAAGACAAAATTTCAGCCCCTTCCATATTTCTCCAAATTGGCTGGATTTTTGTTTATGTTTGTCCTAAAATAGATTTATATCATGATAGGATATTATATTATTGCCGGCCTCATTTTCTTAGTGAGCCTTTATGTGAGCAATAAGCTGAAAAGCAAATTCAAGCACTATTCCAAGGTTCATCTGCAGAACGGGATGAGCGGGAAAGAGATAGCAGAACAGATGCTGCACGACAACGGGATTCACGATGTGAAAGTCATTTCCACTCCGGGAATGCTGACGGATCATTACAATCCTGCCAAGAAGACCGTAAACCTGAGTGAATCGGTGTATACGCAACGCAATGCCGCCGCGGCTGCAGTGGCTGCGCACGAGTGTGGGCACGCTGTACAGCACGCCAAAGCCTATAGCTGGCTGAAAATGCGAAGCAATCTGGTGCCTGTGGTGCAGGTGGCATCCCAGTTCTCACAATGGGCGATCATGGGAGGACTTATCCTGATGACCATGGTATCCTTCAATGTGGGTCAGACCGTGCTGCTGATTGGTATTATTCTTTACGGGATGGGAACCCTGTTCAGCTTCATCACCCTGCCTGTGGAATATGATGCTTCCAAAAGGGCACTGGTATGGCTGGAAACAGGTAACATGCTGAATCCACAGGAACACAAAGCCGCAGAAGATTCTCTGAAGTGGGCCGCCAGGACTTATGTAGTTGCTGCCGTTGGTTCATTGGCAACCCTGCTGTACTTCCTGAGTATTTATTTGGGAGGAAGAGATTAAAGGAGTCGGAAGTCCGGAGTCCGGAGTCCGAAGAAAAAGTATAAAAGTAAAGGCCGCCCCTGAGGGCGGCCTTTTTTGTTTTGCGGATAGGTACTTCGGTCTTCGGACTTCCGACTTCGGTCTTCCGCCTTAAACCCCATTCACCCTCTCGTCAATGAGCTTCAGTGCAATCCCGTCTTTTCCCATAATGTCGAACAGTTCCAGGATGCGTCGCATTTTCTGCTCTTCTTCCATTTGTTCATGAACGAACCACTGAAGGAAATTTTCGGTGGAAAGGTCCTGTTTTTTTCTGCAGGCATGAACGAGATTATGGATGGACTTGGTGATCTGGATCTCCTGGGTCAGCGCCGATTCGAAGATCTCCTCCAGGGAACCAAATTCGTGCATGATATTCCTTATTTCAGGTGAATAGGCGGTTCCGCCGTTATCGTTGATGAATTTGAATATTTTCATCATATGCTCGCGCTCCTCAAGGGCCTGTTTGTAAAAGAATTCCGCGCTTCCGGTCAACCCGTTCTGGTCGCACCAGGAAGCCATGGCAAGGTAGGCCGAGGACGAATGGGCTTCTTTCTGGATCTGCTCATTCAGCAGGTCCATGATATCCACATTTATCGATAGTTTTTGTCTGACCAGATCTTTCATTGCTTCTAGTTTTCTATAAAAATACGGAAAATAGAGATGCTTTCCTTGCGGGCAATGATATTTAGAAGAAGTCTAAATCAATTGTAGGTATCCCTACACAAGGCCGTTCAGTTCAAACATGCCAAAGGTAACCTTGACAAGCTGCTTCAGGTCGATAAGCTGATGGGTGTCCAGGATCAGCAGGTGTTCCCGGTTGCAGAGGCTCAGGATCTCGAGCCCACTGTGGTTCTCTCCGTTAAAATGCGAGCTGAGGTCTATCCGGCTGACCTTGGTTCTGAAAGCCAGGAGCTGACAGCAGGTCATCTGGATGGTTTTTTCTTCGAAAGCGAGAAAAAAACAGCGCCGGGAGTCGCACTGGTAGCATTTGAAATAATCGGATTCGTAGAGTAGGTTCATTTCGGGAACAAAAATAATCCTTATTTAGAATTATTCCAAGTAGAAACTTCCCATTTTTTCGCTGAAATGCGATTTACTGCAATTTAATTTCCAACTCCCCCGTCAGGGTTGTATCCTATGTAGTTTTTCTCCTCCTCCCTGAAAACAATACCAAAATCCTCGAGTTCCTTCAGGATAGGTTCATAAACCTCCCGGTTGATGGGCAATTGCACCCCGGGAATAGAAATTTCCCCATTCAGGATCTTCAGGGTGGCTATCCCCACAGGCAGGCCGACTGTACGGGCCATGGCAGTATGGGTCTGGTCTTTCCCTATATTCACCATGGTGGAATCTATCTGTTTCTTTTCGCCATTGAGTTCGTAGCCGAATTTGTGGTACATCACGATCATATCTTTGTCATCTTCTGCAAGGCTCCATTTATCCATCAGGATCTTCTGTAGCATCTGCGCAGGCGTGGCGTTGGGCAGGCCAACCTTCTTATGGGCATTGAAGAGGTCGAGTTCCAGCAGCTTTTCCCACATGATGTCGTCCTGGTCGATCTTCAGGTTGTGTCGGAATTTCAGCTCCACAGAGTCTGTCGGGGAGTAGGGCAGGAAGGAATTGACAAATTCGCGGTAGCTCATGTCTTCAGAATTTTCCATGACATAGCTGTCATCCGTCATCCCGAGCTGCACGAACATGTTCCAGGCCTTGCTGAAGCCCACCCTTCTTATGGTGCCGCGGTACAGGGTAAGCACATCATCGAGCTTATAAACGCTTTTGTACTGAAGAGAATTCCGGTTGGCATAGACTTCAAACTTGCCATAATCTTTTATCTCCAGGAATTCCGTCCTTCTGAACAGGCGGTTGTAAGGAATGTATTTGAATTTGCCCTCCTGAATGAATTTGGCAACCCCGCCCTGTCCTGCCACCACCACATTTCGGGGGTTCCAGGTGAACTTGTAGTTCCAGAGGTTGGTATCGCTTTCAGGCGCGACCAGTCCGCCGCAGAAAGATTCGAACAGCAGCATTTTCCCGCCGTTATCCCTGATGCGGTCTATCACCTGCATGGCGCTCATATGATCAATTCCGGGGTCTACCCCAATCTCGTTCATGAAGACGAGCCCCTTTTCCTTTACTTCGGGATCCAGGGCAGCCATCTCCTTGCTTATATAGGAGGCGGTAACCATGTTTTTACCGAATTTAAGGCAGTCTTTTGCGATTTCTATATGTAGGCTTGCCGGAAGCATGGAGATAACGATATCGGCCTCCTGAATGGCTTTCTCACGTGCTTCTTTCTGGAAAATGTCAAGAGCCAGGGGCTTTGCCATTTTGTGATTCCCAATTATGCGTTTTGCATTCTCAAGCTGAAGATCTGCCACCGTTAGAAACAGGTTTTCACTGCTGGCTTTTTCCATTAAATATTCGATTAGAACTGCTGTGGATTTTCCGGCGCCGACTATAAGAATGTTTCGCATGAATGATAACTTGAGTAGATTTGTAAAATAATTAAGACCTGAGCGAATATAATTAATTGCGAACGGCTATAAAAATTAAACTATGAACAGGAAATTATTTCTGGCAGGAACACTTTTGGGAACTATAGCCATTATTTTAGGGGCATTTGCAGCTCATGGATTGAAAGCCAGACTCTCCGCAGAATCCATTGCTACTTTTGAAACCGGGGTTCGGTATCAGATGTATTCGGCATTTTTCCTTTTGGTGGCAGGCCTTCTTCCCATGATTTCCAATAAGACTAAAAATATTTGTTTTTATTTAACAATTTTTGGGGTGCTGCTTTTTTCGGGTTCAATTTACCTGCTCGCGACCAACGATTTGACCTCCTACGATTTCCGAAGCATTGCCCTTGCCACTCCTCTCGGGGGAAGCCTGATGATAGCTGCCTGGGTGGTCCTTTTTCTGAAGTTTCTAAAGTTAAAAATTGAATAAATAAAAGGCTTCATCTTTGAATCTGTGGGAGTTTTAATACTTTTGTCGGCGTAACAAAACACACAACTTAATAAATTTATGTTGGCAAACAAGCAAATTACGAAAACGATTGCGTTGAACAAGTATGGAATTAAAAATGCAAACGCACATTATCAACTTTCTCCACAGGAACTTCACGAATTGACAATTGAAAAAGGTCAGGGAGTGGAGGCGAATTCGGGAGCTTTGGCAGTAAACACCGGAGAATTCACCGGCCGCTCTCCCAAGGACCGTTTTATTGTGAAGGATGAGGTGACAAAGGATGAAGTGTGGTGGGGGGATATCAATATCCCTTTTGAGCCTGCCAAATTTGATGCGCTCTACGATAAGGTGATGGATCACCTGTCGGGTAAGGAGATTTTTGTCAGGGATTCCTATGCCTGCGCCGATGAAGATTACAGGCTGAACATCCGCACCATCAATGAACAGCCGTGGATGAATCTTTTCGCCTATAACATGTTCCTGCGTCCCACCGAGGAGGAACTGGAGGATTTTAAGGAGGACTGGTTAATTGTGAATGCACCCGATTTTTATGCCGATCCGGAGGTTGACGGGACAAGGCAACACAATTTTGCTATCCTTAATTTCGGTAAAAAAATTGCCCTTATCGGGGGGACCGGATATACGGGAGAGATCAAGAAAGGGATCTTTTCTGCCCTGAACTTTATTCTTCCTGTGAGCAAAAAGACCTTATCCATGCACTGCTCCGCCAATGTGGGGCCGGAGGGGGATACTGCTATTTTCTTCGGGCTTTCCGGAACCGGGAAGACGACTTTATCGGCCGACCCGGAGCGACAGCTGATCGGGGATGATGAACACGGCTGGACTGAAGACAATAAGGTCTTTAATTTTGAAGGCGGATGTTACGCCAAGGTCATCAACCTTTCCGAGGAGAATGAGCCGGATATTTATCGGGCCATTAAACCTGGGGCCATTCTGGAGAATGTTATTCTTGATGAAGAAGGGGAGGTGGATTACAGCAATACCTCCATTACCCAGAATACCAGGGTTAGCTATCCGATCTATCACATCGACAATATCAAGTTGCCTTCCATTGGGGAGAATCCGAAGAACATTTTCTTTCTTACGGCCGATGCTTTCGGGGTACTGCCTCCCATCAGCAAACTCAATCCGGGCCAGGCAGCCTACCACTTTATTAGCGGTTACACTGCCAAGGTTGCGGGAACCGAAGCGGGGGTAAATGAGCCACAGCCTAATTTCTCTGCCTGTTTCGGGGCGCCGTTTCTGCCGCTGCACCCCACCAGGTATGCGGAGATGCTGAGTGAAAAGATGAAGGAATCGAGGGCGAATGTCTGGCTGGTGAACACAGGCTGGACGGGAGGTCCTTATGGTACTGGTTCCAGAATGAAACTTAAATTTACCAGGGCCATGATAAAAGCAGCCCTGGAAGGGAAACTGGATGGGGTGAATTTCGAAGAGCATCCGGTCTTTGGATTGCAGATGCCAACCTCCTGTGAGAATGTACCTGCTGATATCCTGAATCCTAGGAATACCTGGGAGGATAAGGAGGCCTATGATAAAAAGGCGCTGGAGCTGGCGGATTCCTTCAGGAAGAACTTCAGCAAGTTCAGGGAGCAGGCAAATGAGGAGATACTGAAAGGCGGGCCTAAGGCTTAGTCTTAACGCTGCTGGCTCCGTTTTGGAGATCGGGCGTAGCGGAGGGGAATAAAAAAAAGCTGGCACTGCCAGCTTTTTTTATTTTAATGATGCCTTACTTCTTATTGGCTTCCTTAATATACTTTTCCAGAGCCATTGTCATGGAAGGAGTCTCGGGGGTGGGGGCCATGATATTGACCACCAGGCCGTGTTCTTTTGCAGCTTTCACCGTGGTGTTCCCAAATACAGCGATACGGGTATCCTTTTGTTCAAAGTCAGGAAAGTTCTCGAAGAGGGACTTGATCCCGCTGGGGCTGAAGAAAACCAGGATATCATAAAATACATCCCTTAAATGCGAAAGGTCGCTCACTACGGTTCTGTAGAAAGTACCCTGTTTCCAGTCAACACCAATTTTATTAAGGGTCTTTGGTACATCAGGCTTCAGCATATCAGAGGAAGGCAACAGGAATTTTTCGTTCTTGTATTTCTTGATAAGCGGGGAAAGTTCCGCAAAAGTGCGTTTTCCCACATATATTTTTCTTTTCCTGTAAACTACATATTTCTGAAGGTAATAGGCCACGGCTTCGCTTTGGCAGAAATACTTCAGGGTATCAGGTACTTTAAAACGCATTTCGTCTGCTATACGGAAGAAATGGTCGACTGAATTGCGGCTGGTCAGAATTATTGCGGTATACTTGGAAAGATCAATTTTTTGTTGTCTCACATCCTTGGCGGAAACCCCCTCCACGTGTATAAATGGTATAAAATCTATTTTGACACGTTGTTTCTCCCCCAGTTCGAAATAAGGAGAGTTTTCAACTTTAGGTTCGGGTTGAGAAACCAAAATTGTTTTCACTTTCATAGAGTATATTTTTTTACTTTTTTATAAACCTCAGGCTCTCGTAACGAGCTTATACAAAATGTAATAAGGTCCAATTTCGAGAGCGCAAAGATACAAAATAAAATAGAACCAATTGTTCAAAATATAGGGCTGGTTTTTCCTAAATATTCCTACAATGGTTATCAGGTTCAAAAGCAGCAGGAAACCTGCGCAAATATAAAAAACCATTAATCCCGGTTTCCAGACATAAGTGAGGAAAATACTCACAGGCAGCAGGATGAGGGCAAGAAAATTCCTGTAGCTGAGTTTGTAGAACATGTAATAATCCATCTTGTTGTCCAGGGAAAGTATGTTTGCGATGATCTTTTCCAGGGAAAACTTCAGGAGGATTATGGTGGCATAGGCAGTGGCAATCTGCAGGAAAAATATCTGGGGTCTTTCCACCTGCCCGGCGTAGGTGGAGTAAAAGAGGAATACGAACAGGGTGACGGAAATAACGTTCACCACGAAAAGCAGAACGTTGAAGGGGTCCATGATCTGTGGTTCCCTTCCGCGGATCAGCAGATATTTGTTGGTGGCGAAGAGCATGGTAAAATCAATGAACCTCTGCGGATACATTTTTCGAACCACCACCAGAATAAGGAAAACTCCCAGCAGTAATACTGTGATCCAGTCCTGACTAATGCTGCTTCTTTCTATAACTTCCAAAGGGGAATGTTTTCTACAAAGGTAAAGATTTAAACGTTGAAAAGCAGGCTGAAAATAAATTGCTAACCTTAAAAATGGTTACATTTGCGCAAAAGATATTGTATGGCAGATGGGATTGTAATAATACCCACCTACAACGAAATTGAGAACATTGAACGCCTGCTGCGCAATGTGTTTTCACTGCAGCGCAAGTTTCACATCCTGATCGTGGACGACAATTCCCCTGATGGCACGGCCGAGGCGGTGCGTTCCCTTCAGGAGAAATATGAAGGGCGGCTTTTTTTGAAGGTCAGGACCAGGAAATCGGGTTTGGGAACCGCCTATATCAGCGGATTCAAATGGGCCCTGCATCGGGAATATCAGTATATCTTTCAGATGGATGCTGATTTTTCACATAATCCGAATGATCTGATCAGGCTGTACAACACCTGTAAAAGGGAAAATGCCGATGTTGCTATCGGCTCCCGGTACAAGACAGGGGTGAATGTAGTGAACTGGCCCATGAGCAGGGTGCTGCTTTCCTGGCTGGCCTCGAAATATGTGAGATTTATCACACGCATGCCAATCAGTGATACTACGGCCGGTTTCGTGTGTTATAAAAGAAAGGTACTGGAGGCGATCCATCTGAAAAAGGTGCATTTTGTGGGATATGCTTTCCAGATAGAAATGAAATTCAAGGCCTACCTCCTCAAGTTCAATATTGTGGAGGTGCCTGTAATATTTACAGACAGAACCCGTGGAACCTCCAAAATGAGCGGTTCCATAATATGGGAAGCTGTCTTTGGAGTGATAAAAATGAAGTTTTTAAGCCTGTTTAACAAGATGAGTATATGAAGAAGAGGGTTTTAATAAAGAATGCCAGAATAGTAAATGAAGGAAGCATTACCGAGGGCGATGTCTTTATTGAAGATGGAATCATAACAGAGATTGCACAGAGTATCAGTGCCAAGTCCCCGGACCTGACCATTATTGATGCCGAGGGAAATTATTTGTTACCGGGACTAATTGACGACCAGGTGCATTTCAGGGAACCCGGACTTACCCACAAGGAAACCATCCGCACCGGGTCCATGGCTGCGGTAGCAGGGGGGATCACTTCCTTTTTTGAAATGCCAAATACTCAGCCCCAGACAACGACCATTGAACTTCTGGAAGAGAAGTTCAAACTGGCAGAGGAAACTTCCTATGCGAATTATTCCTTCATGTTCGGGGGGACGAATACCAATCTTGAGGAGATCAAAAAGATCAATCCCCGTACGACTGCAGCCCTGAAGCTTTTTCTTGGGTCTTCTACAGGGAATATGCTCGTGGATGACGAAAAGGTGCTGGAGAAGATCTTTAAAGAAGCTCCCCTGCTGATCGCTGCGCATTGTGAGGATGAGGCAACCATAAAGAAAAATCTGGAGGAGTACACCGAACGCTATGGGGAAGATATACCTGTTGAACTTCACCCGGAAATCCGCAGTGAGGAAGCCTGTTATCTTTCTTCCTCAAGGGCAGTGGCGCTGGCCAAGAGAACCGGGGCAAGGCTTCATGTATTTCATCTTTCCACTGCAAAGGAGCTGAAGCTGTTCGACAGCAAAAAACCGTTGAAAGACAAGAAGATCACTGCAGAGGTATGTATCCATCACCTCTGGTTCAATGACAGTGATTACCTGAAAAAAGGCACCTTCATAAAATGGAATCCTGCCGTGAAGACCAAAAAGGATCAGGAAGCCTTGTTAAAAGGGCTTCTGGACGATAAAATTGATGTCATTGCCACCGATCATGCACCGCATACACGGGAGGAAAAGCAGCAGGTATACACCCAGGCACCCAGTGGGGGGCCTTTAGTGCAACATGCCCTTCCGGCGCTTCTGCAAATGCATCATCAGGAAAAGATCTCCCTGGAGAAGATTGTTGAAAAAATGTGCCACAACCCCGCGATCCTTTTCCAGATTGAAAAGAGGGGATTCATCCGCGAGGGCTACAAAGCTGACCTGGTTATTGTGGATCTTAATGCGCCCTGGGCAGTACAGCCAAACAACACCATTTATAAATGCGGCTGGTCCCCCTTCGAAGGCACCACCTTTAAATCAAGGGTTACCCATACCTTTGTGAACGGGAACCTTGTTTACAAGAATTTTAAGTTCAATCCGTTTATAAAGGCGGAAAGAATAACTTTCGACAGATAGGATGAGATACCGCTGCGTCATACTGATTTTTCTTATAAGCCTTGTTTCCTGTCAGGATGTGAAGCGCATGGAAAAACCTGAAAACCTGATCCCGAAGGATAAGATGGCGGATGTGCTGTTGGAAATGTCCCTGGTACAGGGGGCGAAGAGCGCCAACAGAAGGTCGTTTGAAGAGACCGGCCTGCAGCCTGAAAAATATATCTGGGAACATTTTGGTATTGATTCTCTTCAGTTCGTGGAGAGCAATAACTATTATGCTGAAAATTACGATGAGTACCAGGATATCTACCAGGAGGTACAGCAGCGGCTGGAGGTGCTACAGGCGAAATACGATACCCTAAGGGAAATTGAACAACGCAAGCAGGATTCCATTAGGGCTCTGGATCCTCAAGACAGCATTGAACGAGCCAGGGAGGAGCGCTTCAGGGACAGTATTCTGCGTCTTCCGGTAGAGGAAGGGACTCTTATGCCTGAACCTGTTTCATCGAATGATACTATTCAGTAAATTCCTTTCTGAAGTATTTCCCGGTCCTTTCAGTAACAGCTTCCATTTTCTCAAACTGGTAATCAAACCTGGTAATAAACTTACTGCTGTCATAGTAAGTGTCGGTGAAGAGATTTTTGGAGGAATCCCTGGTTAGCTGCCTCTTTTTTCCAAAAAGGGAAAGAAACAGCTGTCCCAGCCACCCTACGAAAACCATCCAGGGCTTCAGTACATTTTTAGGGGCGGGTTTCTTAAGGGAACTGGCAATTAGTCCCATGATCTTTTTAAAGGATAGATTCTCCGAGACCAGCAGGAATTCTTCGTTTTCTGTGTCGGAATTCATGAGCAGGATCATTGCCCCCACTACATCCTTTACCCCCACAAAGCCTGTGGTTTTTGGGAAAGTGTAATTCAGTCCCTTCCAGATCTTTTTAAACATTACTCCACTCCCGGTATCCCAAAATCCGGGGCCTATGATCACCCCGGGATTCACAATCACTACGGGAATTCCCTCCTGACTTGCCCGCCAGACTTCCATTTCGGCGCCGTATTTTGAAATGGCATACATGCTGTGGTCGAGCTCCTTGTTCCAGAAAGATTCTTCATTGATTTTCTTTTGCCCTAATTTCAGATCGTAGGTGGCAATCGAACTTACGAAACAGAGTTTTTTCACCCGATTTTTAATACAGAAGTTGACCACATTGGCGGTTCCTTCAATATTGATCTTTCTGAGTTTCCTGTTATCAGAGGGGTTAAAAGACACCAGGGCAGCGCAATGATAGACAAAGCTGATTCCCTCAAAGGCTTTGGAAAGTGCGGGCACCTCCACCGTGTCGGCTTCCATCCATTCAACAGATTCAAAAAGCCTTTGGGCCTCCTGAGGTGATCGACCATAGGAAAATACTCTCTTTACGCCCTCAAAGCTGCTGCCCTTTCTGTGAATAGCCCTCACTCTTTCCCCGGCCTCTGCCAGTTCGAGCAACAGGTGTGAGCCTACCAGTCCTGTACCGCCGGTTACTAAAATCATGGGATAAAGATAATCAAATCGAGTTATGAGGGTGAGGTTAAGAGTTACTAGTTATGAGTTAAGAGTTATATGGCTGAATCAGGATCAATTTTCAAATTATTGAATCTTCAAATCTTCAAATTTTATTGTTTATGGTATCTTTACGGCTCTTTTCGATTAAATTAAACTAACATGCATAAGAATTTTGTAGAAGAAGTAAGGTGGAGAGGGATGTTACATGACGTAATGCCCGGAACAGAAGAACATTTGAATGAAGGGATCCGCGCTGCTTATGTGGGGATCGATCCTACGGCTGATTCTCTTCATATAGGGCATCTGGTAGGGGTAATGATGCTTCGCCACTTTCAGCTGTGCGGGCACAAGCCTGTTGCTCTTGTGGGAGGTGCGACCGGAATGATAGGTGACCCTTCAGGAAAATCGAATGAACGCAATCTTCTTGATGAAGCTACCCTGCTTCACAATCAGAATTCATTGAAGGCCCAGCTGAAGAAGTTTCTGGATTTTGACAGTGCGGAGGTGAACGCGGCAGTTATGGTGAACAACTATGACTGGATGAAGGATTTCTCCTTCCTTGGATTCATCAGGGATGTGGGTAAACATATCAGCGTCAATTATATGATGTCGAAAGACTCAGTGAAGAAACGGCTTTCTGCTGAAGCCTCGGAAGGCATGTCTTTTACTGAATTCACCTATCAGCTGGTCCAGGGGTACGATTTTCTGCACCTGTACCGGGAGCTGGACTGTACGCTGCAGATGGGGGGAAGCGACCAGTGGGGGAATATCACCACAGGAACTGAATTGATAAGGCGAATCGGTGACGGGAAAGGATTTGCACTTACCTGTCCTCTGATCACTAAAGCCGATGGTACCAAATTTGGAAAAACTGAATCCGGGAACATTTGGTTGGATCCCGAACGGACTTCTCCATACAAGTTCTACCAGTACTGGCTGAATACCAGTGACGAGGATGCAGAAAGATTCATTAAAATATTCACCTTCTTAAGCCGGGAGGAAATTGAGCTTCTGGTGGAGGAACATAAACACGCGCCCCACCTGAGGCAGTTGCAACGTAAACTTGCAGAGGAGATCACCGTTATGGTGCATTCTCAGGAAGACCTGGATAATGCGGTGAAGGCTTCGGAAGTGCTTTTTGGAAAAAGCACTGCTCAGGACCTGAAGAATCTGAATGAAGCTACCTTTCTGGATGTTTTTGAAGGGGTGCCACAAGCTGAGGTAGATCGAAATGAGATAGAAGGAGGCCTGGATATGGTTGCAGCCCTTTCTGCCAAAACAGGATTCCTCCAGTCCAACGGCGAAGCACGCCGTGCCTTGAAGGAAAATTCTATCTCTGTAAACAAGGAAAAAGTAGGCGAAGATTACAAAATTACTAGAGCGGACCTGCTGAACGACAAATACGTGATCATCAACAAAGGGAAGCGAAATACTTATATTATCAGGATCGTATAGCCTGGCTGGAATATTAAAAACAAAACCCCCTCGGTATCAGGAGATAACGCAGGGGGTTTTTAGCTAACTAACCCAACCAATTATGAAAACATAATAATCTTTCCCTGAGTCGGCATTATAGGTTTTCCTTACACCTGAAAAAAAATTTACAGAGAATATTTTATCCTGACGAATTTGGAATCAGAGGGATATAAAAACGAAACCCCCTCGTTATCAGATGACAACTAAGGGGGCTTCTAACTAACCAACCAATTATGAAAACATAATCTAACCATCTATTAGGTCGTTGGAAAATGCTTTCCTTACAATAACGCAGAAAAAAATATTTATTTTTATATATACGTCTGATTAACAGTAAATTAACCTGTATTTAAGAAGGCTTCCCGGAAGATAGTATGACTGTTAAAGCAGCATCAGATTACAGCCCCGGATATCGCTGTTGTCAAATCTTCCAAGGATCTCAAGTCTGCCATCGGGAAGAAATTTCCCCAGATCCTGGGTAGCAATAAAGGAGCAGGAATTTATATTTGCCAGATCGATGACATTAAGTCCACCGGTTTTTCCTGATGGAAGGAGCTCCAGCGCATCTTCCGGATCCCTGATCAGGATCCTCATCCAGGGAGGGCATTCGAAGATTCCCTCTCCCTTGGAGTAGGCCTGGGAGAGCAATTCTGTCATCCCATATTCACTGTGGATCTTATCAACTCCAAAACCCTTCGCCAGGATTGAATGCAACTCCTCCCTGACCATTTCCTTTCTGCGCCCTTTCATTCCCCCTGTTTCCATGACTATGGTATTTTTCAGCTGAAAAGAAAAACTTTCCACCAGATCCAGCAGGGCGAAGGAAACCCCAATTAAAAGCACTTTCTGCCCTGCTGCATCCAGTTTAATTAATTTTTCCTTAAGCTCCTCCAGATCGTGGAGGTAGAAGCCGCTGTGACTGTTTCCGCTGCGTTCTATCAGGTCCCGGATCATAAAGATGAGCGAGGAGCCCTGGCGCTCGAGATAAGACGGCAGAAGGGCTAAAACAGCGTATTCTGAAATGTCCCCATAGAATTTCTCGAAGCCTTTTCTGAAACTCTCCTCATAGGTCCGAGGATCCGTAACGGGATGGCTGCTGGTACTGCTGCCCGTGGTTCCACTGCTCGTAAAAGTTACCTTTACAGGATCTTCTGAAGATAAAATCTCATGGCTCTTGAAGAACTCGATTGGGAGAAAAGGAATCTGCTCCGTGGTAGTCACTTTCTCTGGCTCCCGCTCCAGCAGCCGACAGAATTGTCTATACACCTTATTCTTGGCAAACTGGAACCTGAAGATCTCTAAGGCAAGGCTCTCAAATTCTTTTTGGTTAGTGATTGAAAAGATTTTTTGTTTCCAGTTCATGGCGCTGCGCGGTGTGCTGCAAAGGTACAAAATGAGGTAATGCACGAGGTGGGGCAATGTTCAGGTATATGTGTATGAAAATCAGCTGTTTTTAAACTAAAGATGCTGTGAATTATTTTTTTTGAATTAATTTTAGCAAAAGTAGCTGCTATGAATCTTATAATCACGGGTGAAAACCCAAAGAACCTGGCGAAAATAGAAGCCCTGGCCAAGGAGCTGGGCCTGTTTGTCAGCAGGGAACTCGCCACCTCCGGCGCAGGTGCAGGGAAAATTGCAAGACGGCTCCCGGGCAGGAAAACTGTAGAATCCGCCAATAGTGCAATTAACGAAAGGATCCAAAAAGATAAGCCTTCCCGGGAGGGTGGACCTTTATACGGAATTGAATAGGTTCCCAGCACTTAACAATAGTTTATAAGACTCAGATTCCTGATCTTAAATGCTTTGCATAAATTTGTGTTTCAGGCACAGAGCTATGGCAGAAACGAAAAGCATTGATTCCCTCTCGGATATTCCCTGGAAAGGCTGGAAAACAATATTACTCGGGGTGAAGGATTCGATATCGGAAGATAATGTACCCATAGTCTCGGCGGGGGTTGCTTTTTATTCCTTCCTTGCCATTTTTCCCGCCCTTACAGCCCTGATTTCCATTTACGGGCTCGCTTTCAATCCGCAGCAGGTGCAGGATCAGCTTGTACAATTGGCTACGGTCATGCCTGAGGAAGCTCTGGGGATTGTAAAACAGCAACTTGAAAGCCTGGTAACTACTTCAGGCGGTGCCCTGGGCTGGGGGGTGGTGATCGGGATCCTGTTCAGTCTATGGAGTGCGAAACAGGGGACATCTTCCCTGTTTACGGGCCTGGATATCGCGTACGGAGTCAAAAAACCACGGGGCTTCCTGATGCAGAACGCCATCAGCCTTCTTTTTACCTTTGGCGCCATAATCCTCGTGATCCTCAGCATGAGCCTGATCGTTGCCTTCCCCGCTGCTGTCGGTTATCTCGGCCTGCCTTCAGGAGTGGAAACTTTGATTTCCTGGCTTAGGTGGGTGCTGCTGGCGGTGATCGTAATCTCCTTCCTCAGCCTGATCTATAAATATGCCCCTGCCCGGCGTCCCGTTCCCGCTTTTAAATGGGTAATGGCAGGAGCTATCCTTGCAACGGTGCTTTGGCTCATCGCTTCCTGGGGATTTTCCTTTTATGTGAGCAACTTCGGTAACTATGGGGAAATGTATGGTGCTATTTCTGCTGTTGTCGTATTAATGCTCTGGCTCTTCCTCACCAGTTTTATTATCCTGCTGGGGGCGGAGCTGAATTCTGAAATCGTCCAGTATTCCATGAAAGAACTAAAGCCGTCTTTTTGATTGCTTTTTCTTCTCAAATTTCCTGTCAGCTCAGTAGGGCTCATAAATCGGGGAAAATCCCCCAGTTATAGATTCGCGATGTTCCTTAAATTGTAGGGTTGTTTTAGAAATTAATTTAACAATCCATGTCATGAAAAAAAATCTTATCGTATTGGTGATTTTATGTGTGGGAATCCATCCGGTATGGAGTCAGGTATCTGAAGGAGAGAGTTCCCCTGAAGAAGTTCAACGGATCATTGAAGAAAAGAATGCGCAACTTGAAAAATGGTACGCAGGAGGGGAATTGGATTCTGTGGTTAGTGTGTTTGCAGTGGACGTTATTCAGATGCCTCCACATCATGAGCCTATCAAAGGAAGGGAAGCCTTGCGCGACAATTGGGAACAGAGCTTTGAATTTGGGATCTGGGATTTTGATTTTGAAGTGCAGGAGGTACGGGTAAGTGGAAACCAGGCTGTGGAACTGGGTAAATATTCCTTGGAATTCACGCCAAAAGGAAATTCGCCCATACCTGAATTTGAAGATCGGGGAAATTATCTTGTACTATGGGAAAAAAAGGAGGGCGACTGGAAAATCGTGTGGGATGCGCCGGTAAGCACCAAATCTTCTCAGGAAATGATGGCTGAAATGCAGAAGATGACAAAAAGTGGGACCGGGATGAACAAAGAGGAGTAGACTTCAGATTTATTTCCTATTTTTAATGGTGTAAAACCACTCCCATGAAAAAAATCTACTTCCTGCTGTTCACTCTCCTTTTGCTGTTAAACCTCTCCTGCTCCAAAGATGAAGCTCCTGATAATGAAGAAAAGCTTTCCCTGACGGGTGAATGGCAACTTGAAGAATTTAATTATCAAGGCACCACCACCGTTAGAAATGGAGACATGGTAGATGAGAGTTCCTATACCGGAACTGCCAAAGATATTGACATCTACATGGTCTTTAATGAACAGCCTGACAACACCTGGGAATCTGGAGGGGAGTACACAGTGGAACTGGTTGCCACGGTCAATGGCGAAGTACAGACCAGTGAAGAAACTTATTCGGATATCTTAAGTTCCGGATCTTACTCAGTGGAGGAAAGCATACTCAAACTTGGTTACAACCAGACAGAGGGTGCCCTGGCCATAACAGAAGCTGTTATTTCCAAATTAACGGAGACGGAACTGGTCCTGGAATTTGAATTTTCTGAAACCTCTGAGGTTTCAGGATATGAGGTAGAATTACTGGTAAAGGGAACCCAGCGGTTTTCAAGATAAAAACAATTATAACTGGCGGTTCACTCTGGTTACCAGGTCGTCAATATCAAATGGCTTGGCAATAAAGTCATTCGCGCAATTATCCTGCAGGATGGAGGCATCGGCATGTGCCGACATCAGGACCACAGGGATCCCGGTAGTGCTTTCAGTTTTTCTGAGGTTTTTACAGATCTCAATACCGTTCCCGTCAGGTAACATGATGTCCAGCAGGATAAGATCCGGACTGTGGTTCAGTATTGCTTTTTGAAAATCTTCCGCAGTAGGAAAGGCTGTGACTTTAAAATCATGGCTTTCCAACAAAAATCCTATCAGCTCTCTTATATCCTGATCATCCTCGACAATAAATATCTCCTTCATGCCATAAAGATAGGCCTGCCGTAAATAAAATTTATCCAATAAAAGGTTAAACCTGAGGCCAGGCTGTAATAAATTTTGACTCGTGGCTGTTCTTCAAAAAAAACAGTCCCTAAAGAATTGAAATTTTTATCAGGATTTCGAAATTCTGTTGTACTTTCGGTAGGTTTCACCAGGTTAAATAAAGTGCCATGATAGCAGTCCTGTTAATAATAATTGTTGGATGTCTGGGTGTTCTTTTTATAATGTTCGGGATAGATGGGCTGAAAAAGCACTTCAGGAAAGTTTCTTCCACCAGGAAGGGAACCCCCGATATTAATAAACATCTGCACCCGCTTTAGGAAGTCTTTCCGCAGAGTTTTTATTCTTCCAATTGTGGCTCCGGCTGCAAGGCTTCGCTATTTACCTTTTCTAGGAAGGAATTGAAATTCACCTCCTGGAGCTGCAATTTTTTCCTGATCCTGTATCGGGCTGTCTCCACCCCCCTGACCGAGATGTTCAACAGAGGAGCAATTTCCTTGTTGCAGAGGTCCATTTTTATGAAAGCGCAAAGCCGCAGCTCCCGCTTGGTAAGATCAGAACACTCAGCTTTTAATTCCTTGAAGAAATTCTTGTGCACTTTTTCAAAGTGAACATCAAATACAGTCATATATTCTTCTCCAATACGGTGCTGGTTCAGGGTAGTCAATACCTCCTGCAGCCTTTTTTTCGCTGCCTGTGTCTTCAGGGTCTTTTTGAATTCCTGCAGATTTTCATAGGTTTCGGTAAACACGTCTTTCTTCTTCACCAGCATCATCGTGTAATTTGCAAGTTCCTTGCTCTTCAGAATGTTATCCTCCTCGAGCAATTGTTTATCCCTTTTAATGGATTCCTTGTCCTTTTCCAGGTTTAACTGCTCAATCTGCAGCTCGAGAAGCTTCTGTTTCATCTCTGCTGTTTTCCTGATCTTTTGCCTCTCCTGTTTCAGTTTCTTTTTAATTTGGAGGATAACAGAGAAGCTTAGAATGACAAAAACCAGGAAGTAAAGGAGATAGGCAAGGGTCGTCCTGTACCACACCGGGTTGATCTCTATATCAAAACTGGCTTCCTCGCCTAAATTACCTGTAAGGTCCCTGCTTTTTACCCTGAAGATATATTCCCCTGCGGGCAGATGAGTATATTCTTTATAGGCGATGTCTTCCCAGGCGGACCATTTTTCATCAATGCCTTCCAGGATATACTGGTACTCAACAGTGGAAGAAGGAGAGATCCTTGGAGCTGCAAAATCAAATCTTAATATGTCCATTTCCGAGTTCACTGAAATTTCTTCCGCTGTCAGAGCTAAGGGAATTTCTTCCTCCCCCTTAATCAGACTTACCCGGGTAATCTTCGTGGGGATATCTGCCTGTGGTTCAAATTCGGTATCGTATAAAAACAGCCCATTGGTTGCACCTATCAGTACTTTTCCCTCCTCAAGGGGTTGAATGACTTCCATTCCCCGGTTCAGGCTTCCTTTAAGGTTCAGGAACAGGTTTCTGTGGATCTGAGGATTTTCTTCAGTGGAATCAAAATATCCTATTTCATCATCCTGCACGACCCATACTCTTTCGCCGTCCTTCAGTATTTTTCGGGTGTTGAATTTAGGGTCCAGTACCTGGTTCAAAGGCGCATAAGGCACAAATTGATTAGTTTTTTCCTGAAACTGATAGATCCCGGTGTTGGTGGTAAAAACTATATCGTCCTTCCAGCGGGTTACGTTGATATTAAAGGGGGATTCGAATCCATTCTGGTCGGTATAATGTTCCACCGCATAAACCCTGGTAAAATCGGCATTGATCTTCAATTTATATACCCCATTATAACCATGACATACCCAAAAGGTGTTTTCCTGATCAGCCTGGAGAATATCTCTTGTTGACTCTTCAAAACCTTTGATCTGGTGCTGCAGATTCCAGCCTGCTTTATCCTTGGTCAGGAGGTACAGGCCGTGATAGTTTGCAGCAAGATATTTATTGGTGGTGTTTTTTATCTTCAGGATTTTCCAGAAACCATCAGCAGCTCCTATCCTCTTTGGGGTTCCCTCTTCAATCTGAAAAAGCCCCTTATCATGACCCACGATCACAGAATTCCCTTCCTTGTTAAGGGACCAGGCCTGCCCCTCGAGGTTGGGGATCTTTTCAAACTGAAAATTCTGATTGTTGATATTCTTTCCCTTTACTTCAGAAGAAAAGACACCCTGGTTGGTGGCCAGGAATATTTTATTATCCTCGACCAGGATATCGTAAATGGAGGCTTTATTAAAGAGTTGGGCCACCGGGGCATCAAATTCTATCAGGTCCAGACCATTATTCAGCATAGCCCAGATATTTTCCCCATCCCGGTAAAGATTAAGAATGGAAGAATTGCTTACATGGGAAAAGACGGAGGGATCCAGATCCAGGATCCCGTCCTGACTAAGCACGACTATTCTGGAACTCAGGGTACCCAGGAGGTAGTTATTCTTAAATGGGACGACCGAAATCACCTGGTCAAGCTGGTTTTCTTTAAATACCTCGACCCAAAGGGCTATTTCCCCTGTGGAAGTGTTTCCTTTATAGATGTTCCCGCTTTTCCCTACTAGCAGGATCTCATTTTCAGCACTTGCAGGCAGGAAGGCCTTAATTTCTTCGTTTTGGAAACCAGCTGCCGGAAAGACCAGGTGCTGCACCATCTTCTGCGGATCGAACTGCAGAATTCCTTGTCCTGAGTCCTGGACGTAAAATTTGTTCCTGATGATCCCGGAAGAGAGAAAAGCTTCCTGAGAGGAAATGTGGGTGGCTGTCTGCCCAGAAATTACTAGCAGTTCTGAAAATGATCTATAAATTATATGGTCCTGGAATTCGTGTACCTGCCATAAGTTTTCCATTCTGCCCTTTTCGAGTTCCAGTTCATCGAGTAAGGAGTTATACTGATATCCGCCAAGGGAATCCTTAACGATAATACCCAATTCATTATACCCACCGGCATATATCTTTCCATCTTTGGAAGTCATTAAACTACGTACGGAGGAGTGGTTTGGCAGCACAAGCTTCTGCCATTTTTCCCCATTATAGATGAGCACCCCGTCATTATTCCCGAAGTAAAGTATGCCTTCGTGGTCTTTCGTCATGGTCCAGAACTGGGCGTCGGCGTGGAAATCGGTTCGGGAGAAGTGGGTGATCTTTGGCTGGATCCCAAAAAGGGAAGCTGCAGCTTTTTCCTGAGCGAAAACAGCTGCGTTCAGGAACAGGAAGATAAAAAAGTAGAAGATGTTATTACGGAAGCGCCCCATATATTAGATATTTTATATTTCCTGAAGTTTAAATCAATATTAAGGATTTATTAAGAATATGAAAAGTTTTTTATAAAAATTAATTCCCTAGGAATCACGGCACTAAGCTTCATGGCGTAGTGCTGGCGTATTGGATTTTTAAGAATGACGTAATAAAAAATAGTTTGGGAAAGCGGAGAGGTCGCACTCTTATAATACATTAGCACCACATTAACGGATAAGAAATCGTTTTCGTGAGCTCTGATAATTTCATCTCAGCGGAAACCTACACGATCAATTAATGAACCAAACGTTAAATTCAAGATCCAATGAAAATTAAAAATTACTTAACGATGTTGTTTTTATTCGTCGTGGGAGCCGCCTGGGCCCAGACGAACGAAGTTACTGGTACAGTAATGGATGAAACAGGTATGCCCTTACCAGGGGCCAATATTATTGTTCAGGGAACCTCTACAGGTACCCAGACCGATTTTGATGGATTATTCTCTATCGAAGCGGCTCCGGGGGATGTTTTGCTGGTCTCTTACATAGGCTATGTAACCGAGGAAATTCCGGTTGGGCAGGAAACTAATTTTCAAGTGACCCTGACACCTGATGCGGCAGCTTTGGAAGAGGTTGTAGTGGTAGGGTATGGTACCCAGAAAAAAAGTGTAAACACGGGAGCAATTTCTTCGGTAAAAGCTGAAGAGCTTGAAGCCATCCCCAACAGTGGGCGAATTGAGCAGGCCCTGCAGGGAAGAGTATCAGGGGTTACTATTGCTGCGAATTCAGGACAGCCAGGATCTTCCTCGACCATCCGCGTTAGGGGGTATACTACTTTCGATACTTACGGAGGTAACACTCCTCTATGGGTTGTCGATGGAGTTATAGTCGATGCCGGAGGGATTGGTTATCTGAACCAGCAGGATATCGCTTCTATCGAGGTGCTTAAGGATGCTGCTTCTCTCGCCATCTATGGTGCCCGTGCTGCTTCAGGGGTTATCCTTGTAACCACCAAAAAAGGGGCCGCAGGGAAATTATCAGTTAATTATACCGGTTCCATGGGAGTCTCTGCTCCCGAAAACGTGGTTAAACTTCTGAATGGCCCACAATACGCAGCTATAATGAATGAAAAATCCGTAGCAGCCGGTGGACCTATTCTTTATCCAGACCTTTCGGTGTTAGGTCAGGGAACTGACTGGCAAAAGGAAATATTCAACAATTCCGCCTTCAGGTCCAACCATGAATTCAGTGTGAGTGGCGGGAATGATGTATCCACCTACTACGCTTCTTTTGGTTTGGTTGACACAGAAGGGATTGTCTCTACTGCAATTTCCCAATATCAGAAGAAGAGTTTGAGGCTGAACTCTACTCACGAGTTGTCAAAATACTTTAAAGTAGGACAGACTTTCGGGTATGCGCATCAAAAAAACACCGGATTAGGGAATACCAACAGTGAGTTCGGAGGACCTCTGAGCTCAGCGCTGAACCTTGATCCATTGACCCCTGTGGTGGTTACAGATCCAGCCGTGGCAAATACCAATCCATACAACGCCAATCCTGTTATCAGGGATGCAAACGGAAATCCTTACGGAATATCTCCTATCGTTGGGCAGGAAATGACTAACCCGGTAGCTTATGAGCAAACCCGCCTTGGAAACTACAGCTGGTCTGATGATTTCGTTGGAAATGCTTTTCTTGAATTCAAACCAATTGAAGAATTAACCTTCAGGACTTCTGTGGGAGGAAAACTGGCATACTGGGGAGGTGACTTTTTTACCCCGGTATATTTCCTTAGTTCAACGGTGCAGGCAACCCAGAACAGCTTATCCAGAAACCTTAACAAAGGTTTTGGCTGGAATGTGGAAAATACGCTGTCCTATACAGATAATATAGGGCTACACAACTTTACTGTATTGTTAGGTCAGGGTACCTATGTGGATAATATCACCAGTGGTACCAACATTTCCTATCAGGACCTTCCAATCGACAGTTATAAGGATGCTTCTTTTAACTTCGACATTTCTCCGGATAAAATAGTGGGAAGCGCCTATAACGGGAATGAACACAGGGTAATTTCCCTGTTCTCCAGGCTTAACTATAACTATGACGAAAAATACCTGTTCACTGGTATTATCCGTCGTGATGGTTCCACCAACTTCGGACCTAACAAGAAGTTTGGTATTTTCCCATCCTTCTCTGCCGGATGGGTGGTTTCACAGGAAGATTTCCTAATAGACAGCGAAACCATAAACACCCTTAAACTGAGAGCTGGTTATGGAGTTACAGGAAACGATGCCATTCCTCCGTTTGGATACCTTTCCCTTATCGGGGACGGAAGGAACTATACCCTTGGAAGAGACGGGCAGATCATCTGGACCGGTAACAGTCCTGACGCACCTGCCAACCCTGATCTTCAATGGGAGGAAACAGCTCAGTTAAATGTTGGGTTCGATGCAAGAATTTTTGAAAATATTACCTTAACTTTAGAATATTACGAGAAAACTACTGAGGGAATACTTCAGAGAGTTGTAATTCCAGGTTATGTAGGGGCGACAGGTCAGCCCTTAGGAAACGTGGCAGACATGGAAAATAGTGGGGTGGAACTGGAACTCGGGTATAATAAGACCTTTGGCGATTTTAATCTCTCTGCCAATGGGAATGTGTCTTTTCTGCACAACGAGGTTACTTTCCTTGGGCAGGACAAAGAATTCATCTCCTCAGGAGCCTCATTCCAATCCATGGGTAACGTAACCAGAATTCAGGTGGGTGAAGCCATGAACGCCTTCTACGGATACAGGACTGCTGGAATATTCCAGAACTCTGAGGAGATTCAGTCATATACCAGCGCCGATGGGACTGTTATTCAGCCCAACGCCGTACCAGGGGATTTCCGCTGGGTGGATACCAACGGGGACGGTACTATTACCGATGACGATAAAGAGTTTATCGGAAGCCCTGTACCTAAATATACTTTCGGACTTAACCTGAACCTGAACTATAAGAACTGGGATTTCATGGTCTTTGCTCAAGGGGCAGCCGGACATCAGATCTTCCAGGGGTTGCGACGACTTGATATCCTGAATGCCAACTATTCCATTGATGCATTGAGCCGATGGACAGGAGAAGGTACTTCAAACGATTATCCAAGATTGACAAACAGCGATACGAATGGAAACTTCAGCAAGATGTCTGAATTCTACCTGGAAGATGGAGATTACGTAAGGATCAAACTGGCGTCCCTGGGTTACACACTGCCTTCTTCTCTGGTTAATAAGATCGGAGCCCAAAACTTAAGACTGTTTGTAACAGGAGAAAATTTATTAACGTTCACCGATTATACAGGTTACGATCCAGAAATTGGAGGAGATGTATTAGGAATTGACAGAGGTTATTACCCTCAGGCACGCTCCTTCCTCTTCGGGGTTAACCTACAATTTTAAAAGAAAAAAGCGATGAAAAAACACAATTTCAAGTCTTTGATTACTGCTGTAGTGGTGTTAATGACACTGGGTTCCTGTAGCGAAGAATTCATTGAAATGCCTGCGAAAGGGACCTTTCTGGAATCAAATTATTATGAGAATGAAGATCAGGCTTTTTCAGGGCTGGTATCTGTTTATGATGTAATGCGAAAACATTCAGGGGGATTTGAGAACCTGGTGACTTTTGTCAATGCCGCTTCCGATGATCATGTCGCCGGAGGGGGGAACGCCTCAGATGGGGTTGGGATCCAGAGCTTTTCCAACTTTACCATTAATCAGACCACCATCCCGGGAAGTTACTGGAGTGATTATTACCAGGGGATCTTCAGGGCGAATTACCTGCTTTCAAGATTGCCTGATGTTCCGATGGACGAGAACCTGAAAGCGCGATTTACCGCCGAAGCCAAAGCTTTGAGGGCAAGTTATTATTTTGACCTTGTGCGCTTGTTCCGAAACATCCCTTTGATTCTGGAGCCATTGGATGCTTCTGAATTCAATAATGTGCCTCAGGCAGCTCCTGAAGAGGTTTGGGCACAGATCGAGAAGGATCTTTCTGAAGCTTATCCCGTACTTCCTGAAACCGTTGCGCCAGAATTTGCTGGACGTTTCACCAAAGGAGCAGCGCAGGCGCTGTTAGGAAAGGTTTATTTGTTCCAGGGAAAGAATTCCCAGGCAGCCGCAGAACTAAGTGCAGTGAATGGGGAACCGGGAGGAGTAAGCCAGTACGGATACGAATTGCTGGAAGATTATAATGACCTGTGGAACGTGGATAACAAGTTCAACAGCGAATCCATTCTTGAGGTAGCGCATACCAATGCTTCCTTATCAGGCTGGGGTAACTGGGGTAGCGGATCAGATGAAGGAAACTCCATCAACACCATGGTAGGACCAAGATCTTATGTCCAGATTACTGAGGAGGCTCCTGAGCTGCCTTCAGGCTGGAGTTTTAACCCAATCCTTCCCGAATTGTATGATCTTCTCGAGAACGATCCAAGATTCGATGCCACAGTTCTTGATATGAAGGCACTTGTTGCTGCCGGGGCAGCAGATTATATTCCCGGGTATCAGGATACAGGTTATTTCCTCAACAAATTCCTTCCTACCCAGTCAGAAGTCACTACAGGAGGGGGAGAACCTATCCTGAACTACAGACAGAATTACTATGTGATCCGTCTGGCAGATACCTATCTCATGGAAGCTGAAGCCCTGGGAGGTACCGGAGCAAGAGCTCAGGCCCTGCTGGATGCGGTGAGAGCACGAGTTGGATTACCCAGTGTTCCTGTTTCTCTGGAAGCTATAGCCAGGGAGCGCAGACTGGAATTAGCGGGAGAAGGACATCGTTTCTTTGACCTGGTGAGAACCGGAAGAGCTGCAGCAGAATTAGCAGACAGAGGGTTTACTCCCGGGAAGAATGAAATTCTTCCAATTCCGCTTGGGGAACTCGAGAACACGATACTTGTACAAAATCCCGGATACTAATAAACAACCAAGAATATGAAGAATTTTAAAATAATTTCAGGTTCCTTATTATTGGTCTTCGCAATGGCCTGTAGTATTCCAGATGGAATAGAAGAGGATACCTCATTTCTGAATACTGCGGCTGCCGAGAACCTTTCTACGGTATTTGATATCAGCAATGACAATTCAGGGAATGTGGTCATAACCCCTACCGCACAGGGTGCCACCAGCTTCGTGGTAAACTATGGTGCAGGGTCGGGTTCAGATGGCAGTGTCACCCTCAAATCAGGCGAAAGCACGACGTATTCATACCCGGAGGGGGAATACACGGTGAGTGTTACCGCCAAAAATATTGCCGGAGAGGAGACAAGCGGAAATTTTCCTTTGTCAGTAGTATATCGAGCCCCTGAAAACGTGGTGATCAATCCCGTGGTCAATGGAAATGAACTGACAGTATCTGCGGAAGCTGATTACGCCAATTCCTTCCTTGTATTTTACGGAGAGTCTGAGGATGAAACAGGAACTCCCCTTGCAGTTGGAGAAACCCTTGCCCCTTATGCTTATTCTGAGCCGGGGGTATACACAATAAGGGTGGTTGCAGAAAGTGGAGGTGCCGCTTCAACTGAAGGAACTGCGGAGGTCACCATCTTTGATCCTTTCCAGGTGCCAATCAGCTTTGATGAAGAATGGGTGAACTATTTCTTTGGAACCTTCGATGATACCGGAGTACAGGCATTTGAAACCGTAGAAAATCCTAATAAATCAGGAATAAATACTTCTGATAAGGTAGGTAAGTTCATCAATGGACACGCTCCTTGGAGTGGAACCTACAGCCCATTGAACAATCCACTGGATTTCAGCAATGGAAAAGTGGTGACTGTAATGGTCTACAACGATGATCCTGCCAACATTGGGAAGAAACTAAACCTGGAACTGGAATGGCCTGTAGGCGCTAGTGAGGCAAATCCCTACGGGGCGATCCTGAAGCAGCCGATCACAAAGGCCGGGGAATGGGAAATCCTTACTTTCGATTTCAGTACTATTGCCGACATTCCGGATGATGCCCAGTTTACTCAGCTTGTTTTCAGGTTCAACGATACAGCCGAAGGCGCAGGGGAGATCATCTACATTGATAACATTACACAAAACTAGAATTATGAACAGGAATATATTATATGCGCTAAGCTCGGTGATTGCCATATTGCTGGTATTCGGAAGTTGTTCTGAACCAGATTACGAACTGGGTGCCTTAACCGCACCGGCTAACGTAACGGTGACTACTGAAGTGGTCGGACAAGATGAAGAGCA
>CAMPJY010000005.1 GCA_946887025.1 uncultured Salinimicrobium sp. | reverse complement strand
GGGGTTTGCCATTCCGACATTCACACCGCCAGGAATGAATGGGGAGGCACCAGATATCCGGTTATTCCGGGGCACGAAATAGTGGGAAAGGTGACCCGTACTGGAAACGAAGTAACCAAATATAAGGAGGGAGACACTGTGGGAGTCGGCTGCTTTGTCGATTCCTGTGGTACCTGTGAAAACTGCAGGGAGCATCAGGAGCAATACTGTCTTTATGGACCTGTAGCTACCTACAATTCCCCATCACGTTTCGATAGGAACGTGATTACTTATGGAGGATATTCTACCCATATTGTCGTAACAGAAGATTTTGTATTGAGCATTTCTGAGAAACTTCCCTTAAATGCTGTGGCTCCTTTGTTATGTGCCGGAATTACGACCTATTCACCTTTGCGTTACTGGAATGTCAAAAAAGGAGACAAAGTTGGGGTCGTGGGCCTTGGAGGTTTAG
The DNA here is from genome assembly GCA_946887025.1 of uncultured Salinimicrobium sp. The sequence continues at coordinate 40,788 of CAMPJY010000005.1, read as the reverse complement.
GTCATATGGCTGTGAAACTGGCATCCTCAATGGGTGCTGAAGTAACCATGTTAAGCCGTTCTCCTGAAAAGGAAAAAGATGCGTCAGAACTCGGAGCCGCTCATTTTGCCCTTACCACCGACGAAGAGGTAATGAAAAGCATCAGCAGCTCCTTTGACCTGATAATTGATACGGTTTCTGCAGTTCACGACTATAATGAATATCTGGCGCTGCTCAAAACGAATGGGGTAATGGTGCTTCTGGGAATCCCTCCCAAGGCTCTGGAGGTACAGGCCTCCAAACTCATTTCCCGCCGCCGTAGCCTCGCAGGATCCCTGGTAGGAGGAATTAAGGAGACCCAGGAAATGCTGGACTACTGTGCGGAACATGGAATTGTTTCTGACGTGGAAATGATATCCATTTCAGATATTAATGAAGCTTATGAGCGGACTTTAAAATCAGATGTGAGGTACAGATTTGTAATTGATATGAAATCGCTGAAAAGCGAGGAATTTTAAATAAGGTCTTCCTACAGGACTTCCTTTAAGGCCAGTGAAAGCACCTTTTTTATTTCTTCCTGCATCCGGTTTCTGTCATCCACAAACTTCTGGTTAACCTCCAGCTCGATTCCATTATATCCTTTGGCAAATTTTTTCCTCAGGTAAGTTGGGAAACCATCGGCTATTCCAAGATAGGGATAATTAAACCGCGTTACCAGATCAGGTTTAAGGACCTTCAGTCGTTGTCTGAACTGCTTACAGAATTCCTTTTCCCCGCTGCGTGAGGGATCAAAAAGGAGGCCTATATCCGTCTTCCTCACCTCCCCATCCAGCACAGGCGTAAAACTGTGGACGGAGATATGTAATATCTCCTCCCCTTTCTCAATAGACTCGCTGATTTTTGATTCCACCTTAATTCTGTAGGGGAAATAATGCAGCTCAAGAAGTTCTTTTTTCCCGGAAGCTGAGAGAGCTTTGGTAAACCTGGAGAAAAGCTGTGGGTGATGCAGGGACCTGTTCAATTCGACCAGCAATCGTGTGGTCTCACAGTAGGTTCCGTAGTCTGCGAGGACTTCCAAATCCTGAAACAGGTTTAAGGCTCCGGGATCATATCCTCTATGGGAATCCAAGGCCGCCTCGGCATCATGAAAACAATCTTTGTACTGCGGAGGGACTTTATTTCCTCCGTGCTCACAGGTCAGGATCAGTTTCAAGGCACAAAGAATTCGTTCCTTGCAAGGCAGCTACCCAATCTTCTGTATACAGAATTTATATTTGCTTCCGAATAATCATTGTCCACAGCTTCCAGTATCCTGGTAGAAAGGCTTCCATTCTTCAGTATGAATTCAATACTTTCACAATGAGCCTTGGACATCCGGCTCTTCACTTTGGAGAACAACTTCTTCCAGATATCCTTTACCCTTGCCTCCTTTGCAAGATCGAAGGCATCCAGATAGGTTGGATTGACAACTTTTGTATCCTCCGCATCCCGATTCACTTCATCCAGAATCGAAAAGAGGGCATCCTCATGCCAGATCTTTTGATCCTTCAATGAGATAAGTTCCTCACTCACCAGTAATTTCAGACTTTCAATTATCAGTACTGCTATCGCAATATCAGCTTTGGGGCATTCCTGAATATCGATAACCCTGATCTCTATCGCACCCCTGTCAAATCTAGCGATAGCTCCCCGTGAATTCAGGAAATGCTGATCGAGGATGTTCTCTGTATCATAAGGCCTGATGGCAGAGTTGATAGGTTCGAATATTTGGGAAGTATACTCCTTCCTGGAAAAAACCCTCTCCGGGATCACCTTCCCTGTCATCTCGGGGATTTCCTTTTGATTGTCCTTATAAACCTGCATCCTGCTGTCCTTGAATCCGGTGGCTTTTCCTTCGAAAATTGGGGAGCTGGCGCAAAGCCCGGGAATAATAGGCAACAACAGCCTTATGGCAGCATGCAGTCTTTCAAATTCCTCATCATTGCTGAAGGGCAGGTTGATATGCATGCTCTGTACATTGCTCCACCCGTGCCCGTGACAGTCGAAGATCTTGTTATATAGTGCATAAATCCGGTTATAATGATGCTCCCAGAGTTTCATTTCAGTTTTAGGATCCATTAATGGATGAGAGGCTGTTGGCAGTAATTCTGAATCGTATTCCTGCAATAGTCCATTGATCTCCCTGATATTTTCAGCAAAAAGTGAATCCAGGTTTTCAACATCGGAAGTAGGTCCGTTGGTTTTCAGCTCCACCACGTGGGCCACCAGCTCATTGCTCCATTCAATCTTTCCATTCTCCACATCGGAAGTAAGACTGCCGTTCTTTTTGGTCAATAATTTATCTACTATGGGATTTACCCTTAGGTCTGATGAACGGACCACCATATATTCCAGTTCGATCCCTATTACTTCAAACAAATGATAACTCATATTTTACTTCTTTTCTATACGGTTCTTCAAAGCCTCCAGAATCTGCACATATACCGCATCCCCATAATAGGAATCCTCTACCCCAAAATCAATGTTAGGATTGTCGTTTATTTCGATCACCAGGGCCTTCCCATCCACCTCTTTTACATCAATGCCATAGAGACCTTTTCCCATAAGTTTAGCTGATTTTAAGGCCACTTCCAGGATTTTCTTTGGAACCTTTTCAATGGGCAGGCAATCCGCGTTGCCGTCCTGATCGTCCTTGTTTTCAGCCGCCCAGTTGTAGATCTGCCAATGCCCTTTAGCCATATAATAGCGACAGGCAAAGATGGGTTTATCATCCAGAATCCCGATCCTCCAGTCGTAATCTGAAGGCATGTATTCCTGGGCGATCACCAGTTCGGATTTCTGAAGCATTTTATTTACCAGCTCCTTATACTCTTCTTCCGTTGCGGCTTTTTTGACCCCAAAAGAAAAAGTGGAATCAGGAGATTTAAGTACCACCGGAAGCCCGGTGATCTTCAGGACGTCCCTCTTGTTTCCCTTATGAACGACAATAGTCTTCGGGGTAGGAATATTGGCATTTTCGAGCGCCTCCGCCATAAAGACCTTGTTACAGCACTTCAGGATTGCGTCAGGGTAATCCACTATGGCTATATCCTCCTGCTGTGCTTTTCTGGAAAAGGCATAAGCCTCATTATTGACTTCTGTGCTCTGTCTTATTAAAAGGGCATCGAAGGCAGAAAGCCTGGAAAGCTCCTTTGGGGAAATGACTTCCACATAAAAGTTCATCTTTTCTGCGAGCTCCACAAAACGTTTGATGGCCTTGGAATTACTCGGAGGTGCAGGGTCATTCTCCTGCACGAGAATTGCCAGGTCGTAGTCATATTCAGTGGGCCTGGGGGTATCATATCTTTTTTTGGAGAAATACTGCTCCGCAAAATAGAGCATGCTTTCCTTGTGCTCCTCAGGGATCTCGGCTTCTGAAATTGCCTTGATGTTCTTGATGTTCCAGCGGGTGGTATAATTGAATTTCACCCGCAGAAACGGGATCTGGAAATGCCGATGGAACATGGCACTAAGTTCCTTGTATTTATGCGCCACATTCTGACCGAAATAAATACTCAAGGTGAATTCCTGCGACTTGATGTTCTTCAGGCTCGACTGGATAAGGTCATCAAATTCATCTGAAACAATTTTCACCAGCTTAGGCTCCCGAAGATCCACGATGTTCTTAACTGTGGGAATTGCGGTATGCCCTCTGGCCTCAGCAAGCAGGGAAACATAATAACCTTTGGACTGATAGGAATAATCCTTGCACAGATTAAATATTCTCGCCTGTTTAAGCTTGGAAAAATCGGGTTCCGTTAGATATTCCTGCGCAGAAATGATGCGAATATGTTCAATAGAGATATTCCAGTTCTCGGGGTGATTTACGACTATAAATTTATTCATTAAACTCTCCGGCGTTTGATATCAAAAGTAGATGAAAAATCAATTGTTTTGGTTCTTTAGGTACCGATGTATAAGTTAAATTTTAATCTCACAGCTGCTTCTTATTCAATGGGTGGCGGTAGAGACGCAATGGATTGCGTCTCTACAACGAAACTCTTATAACATGTCAGCTTTTCAGGAAAAAATTTCCCCCTTTTCTTAAAAGAACGAAATTATTCTTATTTTCAGCCCTTCAATTAAAACTTAAAAAAAACCCATGAAAATTTTAAGACCCTTAATATTCTGTCTTCTGGTCGGTATTTCTGCCAATGCCCAGACTGCTGATGAAGCCCTTCTGGAGAAGGCAAGAAAAATACATGAAAAAGTGATCACCATTGACACCCACAATGATATCAATGTTGAAAATTTCACTGAGGAAAAAAACTACACCCAGGACCTTGATACCCAGATCACCCTTCCTAAAATGGAGGAAGGGGGACTTGATGTCACCTGGCTGATCGTTTATACAGGACAGGAAGAACTGAATGAGGCAGGTTATCAGAAAGCCTATGAGAACGCCATTTCAAAGTTTGAAGCCATTCACCGCTTGACAGAGGAAATTGCACCGGACCAGATACAATTGGCGACTACTTCTCAGGAGCTAAGGGATATCCTAGCTTCAGGAAAAAAAGTAGCCATGATAGGGGTGGAAAACGGCTATCCGATAGGAACCGATCTCAGCAGGGTGGAAGAATTCTACAACCGCGGAGCCCGGTATATGTCCCTCTCCCATAATGGACACAGTCAGTTATGCGATTCCAACACAGGGGAAGAGGACGGAGTTTGGCTTCATAATGGGCTGAGCGAGCTGGGAAAGGAAGTAATAAAAGAAATGAACCGTTTGGGCATGATGATCGATATCTCCCACCCCTCCAAAGAATCCATGCGTCAGATGATCGAACTTTCAAAAGCTCCTATAATTGCCTCCCATTCTTCTGCCAGAGGACTTTGTAATCACAGCAGAAACCTCGATGACGAACAGCTGCAATGGCTAAAGGAAAATGGAGGTGTGATACAGACGGTAGCTTTTACTTCTTATGTGGATAAAGAAAAACACGAAGCTTATAATGAAGCTGTCAAAGAAATTTACCGTGAGGTAGGAGAGAAAATGGATTTCACCCTGGTAGATGGATGGGATGACCTTCGTGCCATGGAGGAAGAGGAAAGAAAAGCTTACCTGGAAAAATATGAGCAGGTGCAGGAATTATCGACCCCGCAGGTGGAGAAGTTAAAGGAAACCGTGCCTCCCGTCGATGTAAAAGATTTCGTGGACCATATTGATTACCTGGTAGAGAAGATCGGGATAGAACACGTGGGGATCAGCTCCGACTTCGATGGAGGAGGCGGAATTGAAGGCTGGCAGGATGCTTCCGAAACTTTCAATATCACCCTTGAGCTGGTAAAAAGAGGTTATACCGAAGACCAGATTGCCCTGCTGTGGGGAGAAAACCTGCTAAGGGTACTGGATGAAGTACAGCAGGTAGCAAAGCAACTGCAGAAGAGTTAAAAACAAATTCATGTTGATAAAAAGCCGAAGGAGCCCATGCCTTCGGCTTTTTCTATTTTAAGGCATATGGTAAATCATTTTTTCTTTTCCCTTTTACTGTCCCACCAGACAAAGGCTAAAAACAAAACTATACAGATAACAGAGGTCCAGATCAATCCAGTTTTCAGGCGCTCGTAATCCCCGCCCAGGTAGGCTACAAATAGGATAAGTGGCGATATACCTAACATGGTTGCCCCGATAAATTTCCAGTATCCCATCTTAAGGATCCCTCCCACAAAACTGATGGCATCATTTGATAAGAAAGGACTCAGCCGCACTACTATCACCGTCCAGAAACCGTATTCTTCTATAAAATCCCCAATCTTCTTCTCCGTTTTTCTACCGATCAGCTTTTCGACAATTACGGGACCAAAATACCTGCCAATGAAATATCCCAGGGAGGAAGCAAGGAATATGGCGATGAAAAGGACGAGGCTCCCCCAAACAGGTCCATAGGCGACTATGGCAACCACCATAAGGATGGGGGTAGGAATAACGATCAGGAACATTTGAACGATCATTGCCAGGACGATGAAAAAAGGGCCCCAGAATCCGAACTGAGAAACCCAGGCCTCGGTCTTCTTATCGTCTCCTGAACTAAGGGCAGCCCAGGCGTTATCAAGAAATTCCTGCACAGAGGGAATGAAAAAATATGAAAGCACTACCAGGGCAATGATGCCAACAGAAATATAAAGTGGAAGTTTGCTCTGCTTGACAGAAGTCGTTTCAATAGGTTCCATCTATCTTTATTTTATGGAAATGCGATGAATGGTGGCAGGACTTCCTTCATTGGAGATGTAGACATTCCCCTGCTGATCAAAACTGAGCCCCTCAGGCTGAGGAAAATCGGTCTCATTTAAAACAAAAAATTCCTGAGGTTTCCCATTTGGATCAAGGATCAAAAGCTTGGGATTCTGCCCTTCCAACAGATATATCTGCCGTGTTTCCGGGTGAATATTGATTTCTGAAGGCTTAAAGGTATCCTGAAGCTCTTCTTCATTAACCTCCTTGAAAACAGCATTATTAAGATCAATTTTATAAACTGGAGACGCCAGCATTTTCTGTCGGGAAAGATCAATCCCATAAATTCCTTTGGAATCCTCCGCTTTAGGATCATTCCCCTTAATGGCGACCAGCAGTCTGTTGTTCTGTTCATCCAGGCAAAGTCCTTCAGGATCTTCCTCCAGGGTGAGCCCCGTCTTTATTTCTGAAACTTTTGCAGCCGTGAGATAATCTTCAATTACGATTATCGTACCGTCAGTTTTTAGAACATAAGCAGTAGTCCTGTCCAGTGCCACCCCTTCATAATCCCCGTTGGGGCCAAACTCTATCTGTTTTTCTATTTTTCGGGAATTGAGGTTATAGACATAAAGCACCCCATTCTCATCCTGGACCCCGACAATTTTATCCTCCCCGAGGAAAGCGATCCCTGAAATCTCGGCCAATTCTTTGGGAAGCTCCCAGGTATCTTCAATAGTTACTTCAGACGATGAGGCTAACTGGGCGGTTGTTTCCATATCCGTCACCGAGTAGACCAGTACCACCAGGAGGAGCAAAGCCGCCGATATTCCTATAGCTATTTTATTTGTTCCCATACCCAAAAATAATCAGAAGCTCCCTCCTATCCTACCACTTTAGTTTGAGTTTAGCATTCCTGTTAGCCCGAGCATCTTAAAGTTTCTTAAAAAGGCAAACGAAATTTTAGAAGTATGCGTTTATTTGTTGTGACACAAACACCTTATGTTTAAAAATTTCAAATTATCCTCCCGGTTCAAGAAATGGGTTCTGCTGGTTTTGTTGGGAATGTCACTTTTCATGAGTCTCCTGTTCCTGAGTGTTTATGCAGGTTTATGGGGTAAGCTGCCAAATTTAAAGGACCTGAAGGAACTGCAACAGAGTCAGGCAACAGAGATATTATCAGATGATGGTACCTTAATTGGGAAATATTACATTTTCGACCGGCAACCCGTGCTTTTCAAGGAATTGCCCCAGCATCTTATAAATGCCCTGGTCGCCACTGAAGACGTTCGATTTTATGATCACTCCGGAATAGATCAGCGAAGTCTCCTCCGGGTGTTTTTCAAGTCCATTCTTTTACAGGACGACTCTTCGGGAGGAGGAAGTACCATTACCCTGCAACTTGCCAAGAACCTCTTCGGAAGGAACGATTACGGCGCTATGAGCATCGTCATTAACAAGATCAGGGAAGCCATCATCGCCAAACGCCTGGAGCGTATCTATTCGAAGAACGAGATCCTCACCTTGTATCTCAATACAGTACCCTTCAGCGACAACACCTACGGAGTGGAAAGCGCCGCCAGGAAATTCTTCAGCACCACCACCTCCGGCTTATCCCTTACGGAAGCCGCAACCCTGGTGGGCAGCCTGAAAGCCTCCAATTACTATAACCCCAGGATAAATCCTGATCGAAGTGAACAACGACGGAATGTAGTGCTTCATCAAATGGAGAAATATGACTTTATTTCCAGGGAAGAATATGAAAAAGCAAAAGCCGAGCCCCTGACCCTGAAATATAAGTTCTTCAATTTATCTCAAGGGGTGGCACCATACTTCAGGGAAATGTTGCGACAGGATGTCAAGAAGCTTCTGGATACCATTAAAAATGAGAAAGGGAAGCCATACAATCTTTACCACGACGGCCTGAAAATACACACCACCATCGATTATAATATGCAATTGCTGGCCGAGGAAGCTATGCGGGAACATATGGCGGAGCTGCAGTCACAGTTTGAAAAATCCCATGGTAAAAATCCCCCCTGGACGAAGCAAAGTATTCTGGATGAAGCTATCAAGCGGACAAAACCCTACCGCTCCCTTGCAGAGGCCGGTTGGTCAGAGGAGCAGATCCTGGATTCGCTGAACAGGAAAAAGGAGATGGAACTCTTTGGCTGGGGAAAAAAAACCATCACCAATGCCAGCTACATGGACAGTCTTCAGCACTACCTGAAGTTCCTGAATGTGGGGATGATCAACATGGACCCTCACAAGGGTGCCGTCAAATCATACGTCGGCGGCATTAACTATGAATATTTCAAATACGATCACGTCACCCAAAGCCAGCGGCAGGTGGGCTCCACTTTTAAACCGGTAGTGTATACGGCAGCGGTGGAAGCAGGCATCGATCCCTGCAAATATTATTCGATCCGGGAGGTGACTTATGGAAAGGGCTGGACCCCTTCCAATGCCAACGATACCGAAGATCCTTTCATGAACTATTCTATGGAGTACGCCCTTAGCCGCTCCATCAATACAATTGCGGTAAAGGTGCTTTACGACGTAGGTCTGCGAAATGTGATATCCCAGGCAAGGGAAATGGGCATCAGATCGCATCTCCCCGAATACCCTTCCATCGCCCTGGGGACTCCCGAAATTGGCGTTGACGAATTAGCCGAGGCCTACTCAGGTTACGTGAACCGCGGAGTTTCCGTAAGGCCTTACTACATCAACCGCATAGAAGATAAAACAGGTAAAGTGATCTTCGAATACCAAACCCCACCCCCTCGTGATCCGGCCTACTCCAATACCACCCGGCAGATCCTGCTGGAAATGATGCAGACCACAGTAAACGAAGGTACAGCCGCCCGACTGCGTTATAAATACAACCTTAAGAACGATATTGCAGGAAAGACCGGAACCACCCAGGACAATAAGGATGGCTGGTTTGTCGGCATCACCCCTAACCTGGTTTCCGTAACCTGGGTGGGAGCTGACAATCACCAGATTGGTTTCCGAAGCACCTCCATGGGCCAGGGCGCCAATTCCGCCTTGCCAATGTTTGCGCTCTTAATGCAGAAGATGAATAAGGACAGTACCTTCAATGAAATTACAGAGGCAAGGTTCCCTCCACCTTCAGGAACTGTGAGATATATGCTTGACTGCCCGCCAATGGAAAGGGATAATTTCCTGGAAAGACTATTCGGAAATCCCGATCAGCCTGCAGGGAGGCAAGAAGAAACTGAAGAGGAAAAGGAGAAGAAAGGCTTGTTTCAGAAGATCAAAGGCATATTTTCGAAGAAAGAATAGCTGGAAGTCCGAGGTCCGAAGAAAAAAAATGTGCTAAAGCAGATCTGCGAAAATCTGCGAAAAAATCTGCGAAATCAGCGGGAAACCCATTGTTCCAATTTCTGACTCCTAACTTCGGTCTTCGGACTCCTAAAACTCCCCCTGGTTGATCCTCATCCTCAACCGCCTCTTATAATCCTCCACAAGCCAGTCCCGATAGTTTTTGGTGCTGTTGCTTATACAGTAGGTAAAACGCCTTACACGATAGGCTATATCCTCTTCCAGCTCTTTTAGCAGCAGCCGGGCTTCAAATACATCCTCGCTGTTTTCTATACACATCTGCGCATGCTGTTCAATGGAATCTTCAAGCACCGTTTTGGATTTTAGGCCTTTGGCAATAGTTTCATCGTATGCCGCCTCGACATCAAATTCCACATTGGTTGATTTGGCAAATTTCTTCCGCACCTCCGGGGGCATCACATACTTGAAATTCTGCTCGATCTCTTCATCGCTCACCAGGTTTTCCAGGTAGTAATCGGGTGACCTGAAGATCTGTTTCCAATCCACAGGGGCACTCCACAGCCCGAATCTGGCGGCGTTATTTCCCAGATCAATTACGGTAAATTCTGATTTTCCCGGCAGCACCCTCGAACCCCGCCCAATCATCTGGTAATAAAGCGTAAGGGATTTGGTTGCCCTGTTCAGGATAATGGCTTCTACGGTCGGTTCATCAAAACCGGTGGTGAGTATGCTTACCGAGGTAAGTATTGCATCAGGGGTATGCTTGAACCAACGAAGTATGTCCTTCCGATCCTGCTTGCTGGTGGTGTTATCGAGATGCCTGACCTCAAAACCTGCATTCCTGAAAGTCTCGTAAACCTCCCTGGAAGTATTGATCCCGTTGTTGAAGATCAGCGTCTTTTTCCCCAGACACTTTTCCATATAGGAATCCAGCAGTTTCTCCTGCATGGAGAAATTGGAATACAGCTCTTCAGAAGATTTTACGGTATAATCCCCATTGATCCCCACTTTAAGGGAGGAAAGGCCGACATCGAAGCTGTAGGTATTGGCTTTTGCCAGAAATCCATTCTCGATAAGTGAGCTGATGGAATCCCCTACTATAAGTTCCCGATAGTTGTCCTTCATGGGAAGTTTGATATTGGAGCTCAGGGGAGTTGCCGTTACCCCCAGAATAAAACTTTTCTCAAAGAACTTGAACAGCTTCCGAAAAGAGTTGTAATGTGCCTCATCAATAATGACCATCCCAAGATTCTCCAACTCCACCTTCTCGTCATTCAGTCGGTTGTTCAGGGTTTCCACCATGGCAACAAAGCACATATACTGGTCCTGGTCCGGCAGGTCTTTGATCTTGCTGTTGATGATCTTGTTGCGCACCCCGAAACCATCCAGCATCCTGGAAGTCTGCTTACACAGTTCAATTCTATGGGTGAGGATCAGCACCTTTTTATTGGTCCGCTGGATATACTCCCGAACTATCTGCGAAAAGATCACCGTCTTCCCTCCACCTGTGGGGAGCTGGTACAGCAGATTATAGCGTTCCGGATGGGCGCTGATAACCTTGAAAATCTTTTCTATATCCTGTTGCTGATAGTCGTATAACTCCTTATCAGCAGTTTTTTCTTCAATTCCGAATGTATCCTGGATCATAAGTAAATGGGCTAACCAATTTTGCAAAAATAGTTGATTTTAAGGCTTCAATGAAATTTTTGGAGGGGAAATATCAAAATGCCCTAAAATAACCCGTGGAGGGAGAAGCAACAACAAAAAGCCTGATAAAGCACTGCCCTCTTTTGTAGCAACACATTACGACTGAAATACTTAGGATAAATCACTATCTCAATAACCTGGTTATTTTCTCCTTTTGATGGGAAGGGATCTTCCCGCTTCCTTCTCCCTATCAAGTGCACATCAAGTGCACACCTAGTGCACACCAAAAGCACCTTTTTAGTGCATTAGGTGTGCTTTTCACCTGCATTCTTTCATGCTCTGATACGGACCGGATATGAGGAGGTCAGCAGGTTATGGTATATCCATACAGGTTTTAAATTCAATTCCGAATAAGGAATTAAAATAAAGTCGGAAATACAGCGCCGAAAGCCCCTCCCCGCGGACATTTATTTGAATTAACTCAGGAAAGACCTGCTTACAATATTTTCATTGGTCGATGCCTGATACTTTACATAGGTGAATCCGGGATGTATGCAGAAGGATCCCACTTCCCCTTGTTTGTTGATCGCGATGAAGGCAACCTGAAAATCCTTATACTCAGGATTTCTTTTAATGATCCTGTCCATTGCAAGTTCGCAGGCTTTCTGAGGAGAATTTCCCTGGCGCATCAGTTCCACAATAAGAAAACTGCTCACATTCTTCATGATCTCCTCGCCCAATCCTGTTGCGGCAGCGCCCCCAACTTCATTATCTACAAATAGACCGGAGCCAATAATCGGGGAATCCCCTACCCTTCCTTTCATTTTATACGCCAGCCCGGAGGTGGTACAGGCACCAGCAATATCGCCGTCTTTATCGAGGCACAGCATTCCTATGGTGTCGTGGTTCTCTACGTTAATTATTGGCCGGTATTCCTTCTCCTTAAGCCATTGCTGCCAGCGTTCCCTGGATTCTTCCGAAAGCAAATCCCGGGTCTCAAATCCCTGTTCTATGGCAAACTGTAACGCACCTTCCCCAACCAACATCACATGTGGAGTTTTTTCCATGACCTTGCGGGCTACCGACACCGGATGCTCTATTTTTTTCAGATAGGCTACACTGCCACAGTTCCCATCGGGAGCCATGATACAGGCATCCAGGGTAACATCCCCATCCCTGTCGGGGGCTCCCCCGTTACCAACTGTATGGTTTTTCAGATTTGCTTCCTCCACCATTACTCCCTTCTCGACAGCATCAAGGGCAGAAGCGCCGCCGTCAAGTAAATTCCCCGCTGTTTTGCTGGCCTCGTGGAAATTCCAGGTGGCTATGCATATAGGTCCTGGGGATTTGGTAATCAAAAGCTCCTCCCCTGAAGGTAATATACCGGGCATTAAAGAGATTCCGAGGCTCGAGATTCCGGCCTGTTTCAAGAATTTTCTACGTTCCATGCTGTAGGGTTTACTGTGTTATATTAGAAGTATTCGGTTTTGGTATTCCATATGAAGTGAAGAGCAAATTAAATAAAATTTGTTTAGTGGCAGGGGATATAATCCGGCTTTTAGGTTAAATAAAAAGACCACCGCTTTTGGCGGTGGTCTTAAAATTAAAAATGAAACAAGAAAAAAAGATTACTGTTGTGCCCACCAAAGCGGGGTGAATACATCGTCGGGACCTCCCAGGAAGTTTACCGCCTGCTGATATCCCTCAGGTGCGCTGTTGCGCAGGTTAGATGGGTATCTCAGACGCTGTGGGTAAAAGTCAACCTGCATTTCCATAAAGTTTCCGGTGGATATGGCAGGCATATCAGGCAGGGGATTCTCTATAGCAGGAGTCTCGAAGAACGGAAGCCCAAGGCGTCGGTGATCATTCCAGGCTTCTAATGGCAGCCATGGGAACTGGGCTATGAACTTCTGAGTGATGATCTTGGTCAGGTGGTCGTTTTTCACGGTCCCGTTCATATACAGCATATTGTCAGGATACTCATAGTTAAAGGTTCCGCTCTCCCCGGTATAGCCATTTACATAGTCCATGCTCACGCTAGCAGGTGGCTCGGCGGTATGATTCCAGGCTACGGAGGTTCCTACGCGGTTATACTCTTCAGAAGCAAGGTATTCATCGGCAAAACCGCCAAGATTCCAGTAATCAAAGCTGGATCGTACTCCCTGCTCATAGGCAGCCTGGGCATCCATAGGAGTGGACCAGCCTCGGACTGCAGCTTCGGCGATAAGGAAATAGGATTCCCAGGGTCCAAAGAACACCCTTTCAGAAGTACTGTTCCTGAATTGCTGCACCATCCTCGGCATGGTACCGATGTAGGCATATAGCTGGTTCTTGCTTCCTTTTTCTCCCCAGCTCCCCACAGCGGAGGCATTCCAGGTGAAAGCAGCATCGATGGTTTCCACCACTTCTGCATTCTCATCTATCAGATTTCTAACAGTGTTGGAAGCATCGTTGGTGTAGGATGGATAAAAGCTGAAATCGGGATCGTTGAAATCTCCGGGGATGGCGAAAGCTTCATAAGCTCTCGGATCTATTTCCGCGTGTAGTCCGTCAAACCAGAACCCGGCTGAAGGATCGTTGGTAAGAGTGGTAAAATGATCCTCATACTTCAACCCCATATAGTTCTCAGGCTTCACATAAGGCTCGTAGGAAGCACCTAATAGTTCGGTAGTGCTGATCCCTCCAAGACCTACATAAAGATTGTTCATGGTAGCTGAAAGGAATTGAGAGTTCCACTCTCTTGTCATCACTCCGGTCAGGGCATCCCATCCCGGTTTTTCGGCTACTTTAAATGACTGGTCAAAAGTTTCTATAAAAGGCTGAGAAGCCGCAGCTTCAAATTCCGACTGGGCCTTAGCGGGATCCACTTCAGAAAGTCTCATTGCAAGACGCATTCTCATGGAGTTTGCATACCTGATCCAGTTTTCATAATTGTACCCGTAAGCAGGGTCGAGGTTGGCAATATCAGCTGAATTCAGATCAGGGTCCATTTGTGAAACTGCATCTGATAATTCTTCCAGAAGATAATAATACACCTCCTGAAGACTTACGAAATCGGGATTGGTACCCTGGAAGCCGGTAATTGGAATAGGTCCGAAATTATCAGCCATCTCGCTCATAAGATAGGCACGCCAGATCCTTGCTACCTGTAGCAGGTTCTGTGTATCGGCATCGGCTACTCCAAGGGCGATCTTCTCCTCAGCCACCTGAATGGCGGTGTTGGCGTTGTTCAGCCATTCGGAAACATAACGGAAGTAGTCACTGCTCCATCCATCGTTATAGCCTCCGACAGGGAGGGTATTGGTACGATCCTGCCTTCCCGCAGCCTTCCAGTAAAGAATGAATGCACGTTCCGCTATGTGTGGATCCTGCTGGGCGGAAACTATAGAGTTATTGATAAAATACTCGACCTGGACCTGCTCACTATTGGCAGCCCTTGGGTCGACATTCAATTCTTCGAAATCGGAACAGGAAGCGGCAATAAGTCCTAGGCCCAAGATCCATCCTGTTTTGTTTATTATATTTTTCATTTTAAGTACTGTTTATTTTTAGAAACTCAATGAAACATTGAAGAAGTACGTACGAGAAGTCGGAGAGGATCCATTTTCAAAACCTACTGCATTGGTACCGGTAGCGAAAACAGATTCCGGATCAATCCCGTTAAGATTGCTGTCAATCATCCAGACATTGTTCATTGAAAAACCTACCTCGGCTCTCTGAAGCGCAAGATCGTCAATCCAGCTGGTTGGCAGGCTGTAGTTCAAATTGATATTTCTCAACCTAACGTTTGTAGCATCGTAAATATTGGCTTCGGTGATCCCAAGGTTACCAACTCCGATGGCGCTCCAGTAACTCTGATGTGTTACGGAATTGGTGTTTTGCTCGTATACCGGGGTGGTAGCTCCTTCAGGAGTCACATCGATAACACCTTCAACAACGAAATCTTCCCTTCCTCCGTCAACCACAGTCACTGCTGCTGTTCCGGCACGCTGCATGAAAACATTGGTTCCTGAGTAAATTTCTCCCCCAATTCGCGCATCGATAAGGAAGCCGAAGGAGAACCTCTTCCAGCTGAAGTTGTTGCTCCAGCCAATCATGGCGTCTGGCTGCTGATTTCCTAACCTGAACTGCTCGTTGGTTCCCAAAGGCAATCCATTGGCATCAAGTATAAGCTCCCCGAAAAATGGGCTGGATTCATCTTCCACCCTGCGGAACTTTGTTCCCCAGATCTCCCCGTAAGGCTGCCCTGCAACAGCAAGAATACTGACGTTGTCAAAGCCTCCCAGAGAATAGGTGTCTATCTCATCGGTAAGTTCATTTACTGTATTTTCGTTATGGGAATAGTTAAGATTCATGTCCCAGGTGAATCCTTCCGGATCCTCCAGGTTCTCAAAGAGACGGGCATTTAGCATAAGCTCAACCCCCTGGTTCTCGATGTCCCCCGCGTTCACTTTCATCGCGGTATATCCACTCATTGGGTTCAGAGGGATATTGATCAGCTGACGGGTAGCATTGGATTTGTACCAGGAGAAATCGATTCCCAGCCTGTTGTTGAAGAAACGGGCATCGAAACCTGCTTCATATGATTTAATAAGCTCACTTCTTACATCAGGATTGTAAAGAATACTGTTCCTTCCGGCGGTAGTGTTTCCGTTAGGATCTTTTCCTATGGTGAAGGTATTGTAGAGCTGGTATGGGCTAAGGTCATTTCCAACTTCCGCATATGAAGCTCTCAGTTTCCCGTAGGTGATCCACTCCGGAAAATCTCCTCCGGTGGATCTAATAAGATCGGTAACCACCAGAGAGGTGCTCACAGAAGGATAGAAGAAAGACCTGTTCTCCTCGCTAAGGGTAGATGACCAGTCATTTCGGCCGGTAACATCAAGGAACCAGTAGCCTCCGTAGTTCAACTGGAAGGTACCATAAATGGAGTTGATCTTTCTTTCGGAAGAACCTTCAAAAACACTGGGGTTTCCTACTCCGTTGTTTATGGAAAACAGGTTAGGAACCTCAAGCTCTCCTGCATTTGCACCCAGGCTGCTGGATTTCTGGTGCATCAGGTTTCCTCCAAGGTTGGCGGCTAGTCCGAAGTTTCCGAACACATCGTCCTTACTTGCAGTTATAAGGGCGCTCAGGTTATTCTCCATAAACGTGTCTTTCCCTAAAGAGTATCTTCCGGTTGCTGTCAGAGGGCTTCCTCCGTAGGTTCTGGATTCAGTTTCAGTGGTGTACTGATCTGATCCTCCACGTACTTCAGCGGATAACCAGTCATTGAACTGATAGTTCACGGAACCGCTCAAAAGGAAACGGTTACGGGTATCTTCGTTTTTGTTGAAACGGGCAAGCCAGTATGGGTTCAGGGCATTGCTGGCAGGGATATACCAGAAATGGTTCCCCTCTTCGTTGACCGCTGCACTGAAATCCCTTACATCCACAGACCTTGGAAGCATGTACATGGTAGCGAAGGCATTGGAACTGTTCACCCCATTAATTGGACGGTTTTCAGCAGTGGCATTGATATACTGCACCTTTACATCGGTAGTCCATCTGTCTTCTTTTCCGAAATTAGAAATAGCCCTGGTAAGGAAGTTGGATCTTTCCAGAGTCGCTCCCGGGATCTGACTTTGGTCGTCAAGATAGGTAACAGATGAATAAATAGAGGTTTTTTCGAATTGCTGCTGAAATGATAAGGTGTGCTGGGAATTGACACCGGTATCGAAATAATTATCAAGGTTGTCGTAAGCCTGTAGTTCTACCTGCTCCCCTTCCCAGTTCTCTACAGTCTGCCCTTCAATTCTGGGACCCCAGCTGAATGTGGATTCCGGATTATAGATGCCATCAGCACCCTGACCAAAAACATCCTGAGTATCAGGAGCCATAAAGATGGTCTCAAATCCAAGTGTGCTGGAAAGGGTAATCCCAAGTCCCGGACGTTCCTTACCGGATTTGGTGGTAATGAGGATCACCCCATTCCCTGCACGGGAGCCGTAAAGCGCAGCTGCGGAAGCTCCCTTTAACACAGAAATGCTGGCGATGTTCTCGGGGTTGATATCCCCAAGTCCATTCCCTCTGTCAGCGGAGGGAAGCCAGAAGTCATTGTTGGTGGCCCCGGTGAAGTTATCCATTGGCACCCCGTCCACAACAATCAGTGGTTGGTTATCTCCGGTGAGGGAGTTGTTCCCACGAAGCACGATCTTCGAAGAACCTGCAGGACCATTACTTCCCCTGACTACCTGCAAACCTGCCACTTTTCCTGTGAAGGCATTGGCGAGGTTGGTTTCCCTTGCTTCTGCAAGGGCTTCACCTCCTACTTCCTGAATGGCATAACCAAGGGATTTCTTTTCCCTTTTAATACCTAAAGCCGTCACCACCACCTCGTCAAGAGCTTCGGTATCGGGTTCAAGCTGTACATTAATGACTGATTCATTGCCCACAGGAACTTCCCTGGTAACGAAACCTATCATTGAGATCTGCAGTACAGCATCCTGAGGCACTGTAATGGAAAAATTCCCGTCGAAATCAGTGGCGGCTCCGTTATCCGTCCCTTTTTCCATAATACTCGCCCCGGGAAGAGGCATTCCGTCAGCGGCAGAGGTAATGGTACCTGTCACCGTTAGTTCCTGCGCCAGAAGTGCCTGGCTGAAACATAAAAAGACAGAAGCAAACAAGAAAAATAATCGTTTGTTCATTCTATTTTCATTTTTGGTTTGTTTGAAAATGGGTCGAGACCCGTTATAATACCCTACGAAATAAATAATTCCCCTATTCTAAAATTAATATTGTCGACAAATGACATCTCTCAATAGCTGAACAGCGTAAATCTAAAGAAAACGATATAGTATTAACATATCATTTTCTTAACCACTGGGTCTTATTACTTTAGGTCGAAGGAGATTTTTTCCGCTTTTACCAGATCTGAATGATTAATGAAGTAGCTGTCATACTGGCTTCCTCTAACTTTGATAGATTCAATAAGATTATTTTCCTCTGATACATCAGAAGTGATCGTTAAGATTTCATTATCATAATAATCTTCATTCAGGTGGATGCTTATTTTTTCAAATGAGGGGGAGGTAAAAGTGAAAATCGGCTGGGCAGGAACACTTGGGTAGATGCCCATCATGGAAAACACCAGCCAGGCGCTCATGGTTCCTGTATCGTCATTTCCCGGAAGTCCATCGGGCGAATTCGTATAATATTCAGCAATAAGCTCCTCGATCTTTTGCTGAGTCTTCTCCTCATATCCTTTCGCAAAGGTATACAGATAAGGATAGCCGAAATCAGGTTCATTTGCCATGTCGTAATGTCCTTCCTCAAAAATAAAATCCAACCGGGAGACGAAATCCTTCTTCCCACCCATAAGCTTTATCATACCCTTTATATCGTGAGGCACCATAAAAACATAATTCCAGGCGTTCCCTTCTATATACCCTACATTGGCTTCAAAATTGGCGCCGGCCTCAGGATCAAAGGGCGCATACCACTCCCCGTCCAGGTGCTTTGGGCGGAGCAGGGAAGTTTCGTCGTCAAAGAGATTTTTATAGGAAAGGGACCTTTTAGAGAACTTCCTGTAATCTTCCTTCTTCCCCAATTCCTTTGCGAGCTGGGCAAGGGCAAAATCTGAAATATTGTATTCCTGGGTGGTGGACACAGGACCTGAGATCCCGCTCTCCACGCTTAAATAACCTTTCTCAAGATACTCCTTCAGGCCGGGCCTGAGAGGATTATCCTCTGTCACTGTCGCGCTTTTATATATGGCTTCGTAAGCTTTCTCCACATCAAAATCCCTAAGGCCTCGCAAATAGGTGTCGGCTATTACCACCGAAGCAGGATCGCCCACCATAGTAAAGGTTTCAGTGGAATTCAGCTCCCATTTGGGCAGCCAGCCGTTCTCGTCATACATGTCGAGCATGGTTTTCACCATCTGAAGCTGTTCCTCGGGATACAGCAGGCTCATCAGCTGGTGATAATTCCTGTAGGTGTCCCAAAGGGAAAAAACTGTATAGCGGGTTCCATCAGTCTTCCCGATTTTCCCCGTTGAAATTTCAGGATATTCTCCGTTGACATCGTTAAGTATATTAGGATGTATCTGGGTGTGGTACAAGGCCGTATAAAAGATAGTCCTGTCATCCCGGGAGCCTCCTTCCACTTCCACCACCGAAAGCTTGTTGTTCCAGGCAGCCCTGGTTTCTGAATATACTAATTCAAAAGTTTTGTCTCCCACCTCCTTCTCGAGGTTTTCCCGTGCGTTCTCAATGCTTACATAAGAAACCCCCACCTTTACCTCCACCTGTGAAGGCTGGTCGAAGTTATAGGTGAAATAGGCTCCAATGCTATCCCCTATCACTTCCCTGGTGAAGTTTTCCTTGATTCGAGTCTTCCCGTTGTACCCCATCCACTGGGCCTCCACGCCTTCATAAGTTGCCGGTGTTTCCCAGGCCCCGAATTCCTCAGCAGGCTCTGAAAATCTGGCGACAAAATAGACGGGATAAGCAGCTTCAGAATTGTTATAGCAGAAGGAGCCTACCGTGCGCATCCCTTCAATCTCAGTCGGGGAAACGATCTTCAGCATTGCTCCCTGCTCATTGGTCAGGCCAAGTCCCAGATTTAGCAGGATATTAGATCTGCCTTCAGGGAAGGAATATCTGCTTACCCCAACTCTGGTAGAGGCAGTCATTTCTGCTTTTATGTCGTATTTGTCGAGCTCTGCGGCATAATAACCAGCCTTCGCAGTCTCATTGGAATAGGTCGTTCCGTAATCCAGATGATTGGTCTTTAACTCCCCCGTAGTAGGCATACTGATAATAACCCCTAAATCAGGGCAACCCACTCCGCTGAGATTGACGTGAGTGAATCCTGTGAGGAATTTGTTCTCATGAACATAGGGATTGGAGAGCCACTGGCTGTCCTTCTCCAGAGGATTTAATCTGATCTTCCCTGCTACATTAAAAGGAGAAACACTTGCCATTCCTCTTGGTGCAATCGCTCCGGGATGAGTGGCCCCGTAATTGGAGGTTCCAATGAAAGGGTTGACGTACTCAACAGGTTCCTGCGCATTGCAAATACCAAGCAGCAGGAAGAATATGGGAAGAAGTTCTTTTTTCATCACGACAGGGGTTTAAATATAATTACTTCGGTCTTTGACTTCCGGGTCTCTTATAAAGTTTTCCCGCAGATTAACGCGGATAGCTTCGCAGATTGACGCAGATATTATCTTCGTCCTTCGGTCTTCCGACTTCGGACTTCCGTCCTATTCATAAGTCAAATAAGCAGAAACCAGCCAGTGGTTCAGTTTATCTCCCTCTATTGGGGTACCATCAATGGAAATCTCCAGTGCATGCTTGCCTTTTTCCAGGTCTCCCAGCTCGATCTCTATGGGAGAAACCTTTGAACCGGGGCACCAGTTGGATCGGGAAAGATCGGAGGAGGCTATGCGTTCCTTCAAAAGCATAAGTTCCTTTTTTCCGTTATTATAGGCGTAGCCCGAATCCTGTTTCACCCAGACCCCCGAAGAGGGATTAAATCTCCTGAAGGAAGCACAGTCATCGCGCCAGGGGATGGTGTTCAGCACCTCTTTATTATCGAATTTCAGGGTATTTTTCAGCTTAATGAATTCATCGCCGCCACTATGGCCCCCATGCCCTGTGGTGATGTAGTGGAGCTTAACATTTTTGGCATTCTCAGGAAGTTCAAATTCGCTGGTAAGATCGGTTTTGGCAAACAGGTCCGGATGTTTTTGTCCCGCATAGTAAATGGTGTTTACCAAAGGAACCACCTTTTTTTCCTTAAGTGGTCTTCCCGAATATTCCAGGTCAACATCTATGATATATCCATCAGCAGTCCAGGTGTCGATCCATACGCCGACGTAGATCTCGCCGGTGAGTTCTGAAGCGAGGTGGGAGACATTTTCTTCCCAAACGACCTTGTCTTCCCATTTCGGGATGTAAACCGGACGATTGTATTTGCGTTTTTTACCGACTTCCTCATTGCTGAAGTAGCCAACCCCGAAAGGGGTCATGAACCGCAGGATCTCCAGGGCAGGGGTGTAATTCTCGGTTTTCACGATTCCCGGATAGCCTTCGATGCCTGCAGCCTCAGGATACTTCTCCAGACCTTTCGCGATATCGATGACATCAATCTTTTCAGGATCGGTGATCACAAAAAGAGAGCCCGATTTATCCCATGGGTCCCCTGCTGAACGCAGAGTCATTTTCACCATGACATCAGTCCCCTCCTCAAACTCAGGCACGGTAATCTTTTTTAGTAGGATTCGCCCATCTTGCAAGCGAACCAGATCAGTGGTGTCTCCAGGATTCCCTGTAAAATTAACGGGCTGGTTTTCGAAGACCTTAACCATGGTCTGGGCTTCAATACCGGACCAGAACAGAAGGATAAATAGGTAAACTATTTTTTTCATTCCAGGTTTTTTTATTTTCTCCTTAAAAATTCAACTCTACCGCCTGACCGTGGCCTCTGTAGAGTACCAGTTCATTCTCCAGACTCACCTCCAGCACAGTCACATATTCATCCAGACTTTTTTCTGAAGGAATATCTATCCTGAGGATACCGGGGATGTTATTCCAGGCTGCACCTCCATTGCGTTCAAATTCCAGCTCCTCTCCTGTCCCCAATACCTTTATGGAAGTCACCTTGTTCTGAATTCCTTTTAGAGGAATGTAGTGTTTTGGATTATTGAATAGAAACAGATATATCTTCGTTTTGTCTTTGCTCAAGGTGTTCGGGCCTGAGAAATGCCCATAAGGCAAACCGGCAACAGTCCCAAATACCGCAGATTCATGTTTGTCTATCCAGCTTCCCAGGGCCTCCAGTCGCTCCACCTGCTCTTCCGGGATAGTACCATCAGGTTTAGGGCCTACGTTTAGCAACAAATTTCCCCCGGAGCCTATGACTTCCACAAAGGTGCGGATGATCTGGGATTTAGGTTTATAATTGGTGTCACTCGGGAAATATCCCCAGTTATCGTTCATAGTCATACAGAACTCCCATGGGCCCTCAGGACGAACTACAGGCACCCCCTGCTCCGGAGTACTGTAATCCCCATGGTGGTTAAGCCTGGAGTTGACTATCACGCCGGGATTATAGGCAAGTAAATTCTCTTTAAGGATTCCCGAATTCCACTTCTCAGCAGTATGCTCCCAGTCCCCATCAAACCAGAACAGGTCCGGATTGAAGTTTTCCTGAAGTTCGCTGATCTGCCCGTTGTAGAATTTCATATACCTGTCCCAGGGCTCCCATGTTTTCTGATTCTTCTGAGGGTAATTCTTTCTGGTATCAGGTCTGTCGAAAACCACCTCGTAATCAGGATGCGACCAGTCTGGAAGGGAAAAATACAGCCCCACCTTCAGACCTTCTTCCCGCAATGCTTCCACATAAGGGGTCACCAGGTCCCGGCCCGCAGGAGTTTTGTCAACAACATTCAGCTTGCTGAGCTTTGTATCCCATAAAGCCAGCCCATCATGGTGTTTGGTGGTAAGCACCGAATATCTGGCCCCGCTCTTTTTGAAGAGTTCAGCCCAGGCCTCAGGATCGTAATTTTCAGCGGTGAAACCTTTCCCCTGATCCATATAGTCCTCGTAACTTATCTTTTTATGGTACATGGACCAGGATTCGGAGATCCCGTTAACAGAATAATATCCCCAGTGCACAAAGATCCCGAGCTTGGCATCTTTGAACCACTGCATCTTGTCTTCTTCTGTGGTCTGGCCAACCATCGTTCCTCCAAGGAACAACAACAGCAAACTTAATTTGAGTTTCTTCATAATTATTCTACTACTATTTCATCAACAAACAACCAGGCGCTGCCACCCGATGGCGGGTGAGCCTGATTCTTTGCCATAACTTTTATTTTTCTCGCCTCCTGAGGTTCAAACTCTATGCTGAAATCCTTCAGGACTGCGTTTCCGTTATTTTCGAATGGTCTCTCAATTTTCCCCACGCTGGTATAGTTTTCTCCATCCCTGGAAAGGAAAACCTCCACCTCAAGAGGGAAATAGATCCCGGAGCCCTGGTTCTCCATGGAACCAACAATCACTTTACTCACTGAAGTAAGTTCCTCCAGGTCGATCACCACCTCCATATCGTCCACCAGCCAGGCTTGCCATTGTCCGTCATGGAAATTCAGCGATCCCCGCAGCACGTTTACCATTCCCACCTCTTTGGCGCCCTTGTAACTGTCATGATAAACAGGATTATATACCACCGGCTTACCAACAGCCTTGTGAAAATAGAATGTTTTTTCGAAAACCTCTCCCGGCATCTCCCCATTCTCAAAAACAGCTGCTTTTATGGTAGTTGTTTCTGAAATTTCAAAAGGACTGGTATAAATCTTGGATTCTTTTGTCAAAGGATCCTCATTTAATGCATATCGGATCTCGGAATTCGGGAACTCGTTCTCCAGGCTTATTTCCATGGAACCGCCATCCATATCCACCTCTGTTTCCGCAGTGACAGCAAAAGAACTTCTGGCATAGTTGATTCCCATATACTCGAATCTTTCGAACATCTGCATGACTCTTCTGGAGAAATCTTCCCAATTCCTGTCTTCCTTAGGGCTCCAGACGACTTCTGCCAGGGCAGCAAGCCTTGGGAACATCATGTATTCAGAATGCGAAGGATCAGGAATGAATTCAGACCACATATTGGCCTGAGCTCCCAAAACATGACTTTTCTGTTCAACCGTCATGGAATCGATCACAGGATCGAATACATAAACCTTGCTCAGGGTATTATACCCCCCAAAAGCTACCGGCTCGGTATCGGGAATTCCCTGGTAATAATCAAAGTACAGTGGATCTGTAGGTGTCATCACCACATCGTGTCCCTGCTCAGAAGCTTCCCAGCCTCCCTGGGTCCCTCTCCAGCTCATCACTGTGGCTCCGGGGGCAAGTCCTCCTTCGAGAATTTCATCCCAGCCAACAAGAACGCGGTCGTGTTCGCTGAGGAATTTCTCCATTCTTTTGATGAAATAAGACTGCAGCTCTTCCACATCCTCCAGTCCCTCTTCCGCCATTCTTCGCTGACAGTCAGGACAGATCTCCCAGTTGGTTTTTGTAGCCTCATCCCCACCCACGTGGATATATTTTGACGGGAACAGCTCCATCACCTCCAGCATCACATTCTCCAGGAAGGTAAAGGTGGATTCTTTTCCGGGGCAGTAGATCTCTGTGATAGGCCAAACTCCTCCCGTGGGTACCATGATCTCTTTTCCGAAGCAGGAAAGCTCAGGATAAGCGGCGATGGCACTCATAACATGGGCGGGCATTTCGATTTCCGGAACCACGGTTATTCCTCTGGCCTGGGCATGGACCACGATCTCCTTTATTTCTTTCTGGGTATAAAAACCACCATAGGTAGCTTCCTCTCCTAACTCAGGAGTGGGCCTAGCATTCCAGTGCATGTCTTCGTGATCTACGCGGAAAGCCCCAACCTCTGTAAGTTTGGGATATTCCTTGATCTCGATCCTCCAGCCCTGGTCATCTACCAGGTGAAAGTGCAGGGTATTCAGTTTCAGCATGGCCATTCTGTCAATTACCTCATGCATATATTCCTTGGGAAGAAAATGCCTGGATACATCCTGATGTAATCCTCTCCATTTAAATCTGGGAGCATCCTTGATACTCACATTGGGAATCTGCCAGCTTACATCGCTTACCGGTCCATCTTTTTCAATTTCGGGGGGCAACATCAGTCGGATACTTTCCATCCCGTACAGGAAGCCGGAGTA
The DNA here is from genome assembly GCA_946887025.1 of uncultured Salinimicrobium sp. The sequence continues at coordinate 15,904 of CAMPJY010000005.1, read as the reverse complement.
AGAATTGGCGCTGATGATGATCTCATCTGAAGTCACCTCAAGTTCATAGGCTTCAGGTTCCAGAGATTCCTTAGTCTGGAAGTCAACAAAATTGGCGGCAGGAGCCGAATTTACCAGCTCCAGATCCCAGTTAGCTACAGTTTTAAATTTCTCTGTAAGCAGTTCTGAAATCTCCTTTTCCCCTTCCCCGGAGACAACAAATTTTGTATCCTCATTAAAGCTGAAACTCCCTTCATTGAGATTCAGTTCCTTTGGTTGGGGGACGATATTGATATCTTCCCGGCTGAACTTTTTATCCACCTCTCCCGAACTGCAGGAAAGCGCAAGTACAGAAATAAAAGCCAGGGAGAATTTATGCAGTACCTTCATGATATTAATGGAGAAATTAAATTATTTAAGTGCAGGTGTTATTTTAAATCTCTGGGAGTATTCTTTTCCCAAAAGCATATATTCTTCCAGGGAGACAATTACAGCAATGACATAGTTCTATTGGTCATTATATGGTATTTATCTTTTAGACCCCCAAAAGGATTCTATTTAGCATTCTGTTCTTCAAAATTCTTCAAGGCTTCAAATTGTTCCGGGGTAAAGGCCCCTCCGTCAAAGAAGGAAACCCCTTTGGCTCCGTTCTCTTTGGCTAATTGGATTGCCTTACTTACCTCTTCCCCACTCATCCCGGGCAGGTAGATTCCAGTGTGAAGTTCCGTATCCTTTTCAGAAAGGTCCTTTACTCCCTGTCCTGTGGCAAAACCTATCCAATCGAGGTCCTCATTATAAAAATTGTGGTAGATCATAGGCAGCACCTTATCGATGTTCCACTTGTCCCAGCGTTGACGGACCATGTGATCCGCCATTTCAGGATAAGGGAATACAGCCGCTGTCAGTTCCTTTCCATTTTCATGGGCTATCTCATAAGCAGCATCAACTACAGCTTTGATCTTGTTCAAACGGAATTGTTTCCACTCCATGTCTATAGCAGGGTTCTCAAAATCCCGCGGATTCTTATGGTGTTCTTCTTCAAAAGTTTTTACACACACATCGCAGTAGCAGAAGTCAAATCTTGGCAGCTCTTCATTCTGCTCCAGATCATATTTCGGCAGCAGCCCTATCGGAAGGAAAATATCAGAAAAACGGATGTAATCTAAATGAACACTCTCTATTCCCTCTACTTTGGCAAGGCCTTCCACAAGACTTAACACGTGCTCTCGTGACTCCTTTCTGGTGGGGCACAGCCATTTGTAGTAATCCACATAAGGCGGCTCATCAAAAGTCGATTTCCCGTCCCGGCTTACGGCATACCACTTAGGATGCTCCTGGGCAATTTTATCTCCCGGGCGGTTCATGGTGAACATCCAGGCGTGTACCTCCAGGCCTTCTTCTTTGGCTAAGGGGGTAAGCCTGCTTAAAAGCTCCGGATCGGTATCCGTGTTGATCAGAACAGCATCTATCCCGTTCTCGCTGTATTTTTTGAATTCCGCGGAATACTCCTCATCTGATCTGGAAGCATTGGCAGTGATCCAGGTCCAGAACTTGAATTCTTCTGAAGAGGTCTCAGATGTTGCCACCTCATTCTCCGCCTGCTTTTGGGCTTCGGAATTGTTCACGCAGGAAATTGCTGATGCTGAAACCAGGATCAGCAGGAACTTAAGTAGTTTCATTTTATATTCTTATTTAGTTTGACAAATTCTCCGTCTTCTCTGAGCAGCAACAGGGCTCCTGTATAAGGACTCCTGATCCATATATTCCAGCCGCTCTTATGTATTTCTAACTCAGGGGTGATCTTTTCACCTTCAATCTTAACAGGCTCCTTTCCAAGTTCCCTGATCGAGGATGCCCAATCTCCATTTTCTTGGAAATAGGATTTCTGTGCGCGGTACAGTCCATATAAATACCACTTCAGCTGCTCATCCTTTGGGATCTCAAAATCATCCTTCTCCCCTGCTGCATTAGGTGAAAAGTACACATATCCCCATTTCTCGGGTACGTGCATATTGATCACCCCCTGTGGGGACCATACCCAGTTGTATTCCGGCAGGTAATTTCCTTTCTCATCTTTTTTCCTGGAATAGGTGCCATCCGTAAGTTCATGATCCCAGTTCACACGTGAGAAATTCAGTCTCCAGAATTCCCCCACCGGAATTTCCTGATGCGTATTCGCTTCGACTAACACATCCCACGGAATCGCCACCTCCACGCTCCAGAAATCATCCTCGTCTGAAGAATCATTCAGACTCCCGGAAATATGAACCGCAGAGAGAAGCCCATTGATATCCCAGTTATCCACTATGGGAGCCGGTTCTCTATAAGGTTTCGCAATTAAGAGATCCCAGACGGTGTTCAGGGCATTCATTTCAAATTCGAGGTAGTTGTGGGTATCGCCATCAGGATCAATGAAGATCTCAAAATCGTTGTTGTAAAAGATCACGGTATCCCGTTGTTTCAGGGTGCCCCAGATATGTGGCTCCTCCATCTTTGCATAAAAATACATATACTCCTCGTCGTAAAGCATTTTTATGTTCGTCTGGTATTTTGGAAGCTTTTTCCCCTCGATATCTGTAAAATCGGCAGTAAAAGGCGCCCTTTCCCAGGAACTCTCCTCTGCTTTCCCATCAATCACTATGGAATCCACAGTCTTATAAGCTATATATGTATTAGGGGCCTGAACCTGGGAATAGCCATTAAAATTCCATAACAGAAGAAGGAGAAGAAACTTTTTCATTTTTACAGACTGTTCTTTTTAATAAAATCAAGAATTTCACTGGTCCGACCAAAAGCCATGGCAGTTACCGTATCGGCAGCCCCGTAATATACTGCCAGCTTGTCTTCCTCTTCGGAATGAAGGGCAGCACAGGGAAAAAGTACATTCGGCACATCTCCGGTGAGCTCGTAAATCTCCGCAGGTGCCAGCAGATAAGGTTTGGTTCGATATTTCACCATATCAGGCTGCTGTTCGTCAAGGATCGCGGCACCCATGGAGTAGCGAAATCCATTACAGGTATTGATCACCCCGTGATAAAACAAAAGCCAGCCTTCAGAGGTAAGTATGGGCACAGGCCCTGCCCCTATCTTGGTACACTGCCAGGCGCTGTCCTGGAAGGGGGTCACTTTCATCACGCAGCGGTGTTCCCCCCAGTATTTCATATCGGGGCTGTAGCTGATGTAAATATCGCCAAATGGAGTATGCCCATTATCGCTGGGCCTGCTCAGCATGGCGTATTTCCCGTTGATCTTCTTTGGAAACAGCACCCCATTCCGGTTGAAAGGCAGAAAGGCGTTCTCACACTGAAAGAATTCCTTGAAGTCGAAGGTATAGGCAATCCCGATAGTCGGGCCATGGTACCCGTTACACCAGGTGATCCAGTATCTATCTTCTATAAAGGTAACTCTCGGATCATATTTATAATCCGATTCCAGCATTTCAGTATTACCGGCCTTAAATTCAATAGGCTCGTGTTCTATCTCCCAATCGATCCCATTCTTGCTGAAACCGGCAAAGATATTCATCTGCACGGCTTTGTTATCGCAACGGAAAACTCCTGCATAACCGTCTTCGAAAGGAACTACCGCAGAGTTGAACACCGAGTTGGAACTCGGAATGGCATAGCGCCCTATAATCGGATTGGCGTCATAGCGCCACATGACTTCATTCGAATTTGCAGGTCTGTCCTGCCAGGGTATATTTGCTAACATTTCAGTCTTTATATTTTTTAATTCTGTCGTACCAGGTGAATTTCAGGATGACCGAAGTCACTGTAAAAACAAGGGTCCAGATCAATGCCTTCGGATACTCCCTGATAACCAGATATATCGGCATCAGGATCATGCTGGATTGCCAGACAATTCCAATTGCGCAATTTATCATATCAATTCCAAATTCCCCATTTTTCCTGAAATTCTTTCCGTCTTTCTGCAGTTCCTTTCTCACAGGCTTCCACCAGCCCCATGGATGTACATTTGAATAGAAAGCCTTAAGGGTCTCCGGATTAGTCGGGGGCGTTAATAAAGTCCCCAGCAGGAGTCCTAATATGGAGAAGCCAAATATAATGGGAAAAAGATAGATAGCGGGAATGTTTGCCAGCTCAAACCAGATGCTTCCTTCCGCAAAATTTTCACTATTATATCCCAGAATAAATTGCAGGGTAGCTATAATCAATCCCGAGAGCATGCCCCAGAAATACCCCCAGCCATTAAGTCGCCACCATACCCATTTCAGAAAATTGGCTGCGATATAGCCCCCGTAAAGGGCGCTGGTGATCCAGAGGGTGATGGAATTGATGGAATCCGCAAAAAAGCCCATGATCACTCCCAAAAGCACCACCAGGAAGGAGGAAATATGACTGGCTTTTACATAATGCCGGTCTGAAGCTTCAGGCTTGTAATATTTCTTATAGATGTCGTTCACAATATAGGCAGGGCCTGAATTGACGAAGGCAGAAAAGGTCGACATGAAGGCTGCCAGAAGTCCTGCAAGCAGAATTCCTTTAAGCCCAACAGGAATATGGTCATTGATCACCTGCGGGAGGATGACCTCCAGGTCATTCCCCGTTATCCCTGCCTGTTCTCCCAAGGCGGGCGCAATATAGACCAGGGCCAGCACCACAATTCCCGTAATCAGCAGGTAACGGGGAATGAACAGTACCAGATTGGTGAAACCGCTCATATAAGCCGATTCCTTAACCGTTCGGGTAGAAAGTATCCGCTGCATGTCGTAACTCGGAGTGGGTCCCGCAACACTGGCAAAAAATCCTTTGAAAAGGGTCATCCCGATAAAAGCCCCGAACATCTTGTAGCCCTGAGTATCTATAAGCTGGTTAAAACTCTCCAGTTTCCCGGTCCAGAAGCCCTGTAATTCATTACTGAACATCACATTTTTCCATTCCGCAGGGATCGCATCCGCGAGTTCCCTGTCGGTGATGGTAAAGAAGGAATAGCCAGCGATAAGAATACCCGCAATTACCATGATCAGGTACTGTAAAACTTCAGTCGCAACCACCGAAAACATTCCTCCCTTTACAGTATATATGGTGGTTAAAACGATGATCAGAAGCGCATAGGCGTGGTCTGAAGACAGCCAGATGGCATTTCCTACTACTACGGAAAGGTCCCATGGCAGGATCACCGTCATGAACTTCCCGACCCCTTCAAAAAAATAGGCAATAAACCCGATGGAGGCAATCACCGCAAAAATAGCCACAATAAGATGCGAAGCCCTCCCGGCCCTGTCGTCCCCGAAGCGGGTGAGGATCCATTCAGAACCTGTCATTACTTTGGACCTCCGGATCCATACCGCCAGGAACATCATCACGAAGATCTGGTTCCAGATGGGCCACATCCACATGAACATAAAACTCTTCACCCCATAGAGGAAGAGGATCCCCACCATCCAGGCGGTGCCCGAAACATCGAACATGCCGGAGCCATTACTCAGCCCCAGGTAATACCATTTAATACTTTTCCCCCCGAGGAAATAGGAATCCAGCCCCTTGCTGGCCCTCCTCGAAACATAAAAACCAACCACCAGGGTAATGGCTATGTACAGGAAAATGATAAAAGCATCCAATCCTGCCATTAGTTCCCGGAGTTTTGCGTCACTCCCCAGCTCTTGTTAGGTTCAGGCCCCATGATAAAGTGCAGCTGCCCTCCTTCCAGTATTTCCTCGTGGGAGATGCTGGTACGGTTAAATTCTTCCCCGTTCAGGGTTGCAGACTGTATATAAATGTTCTCTTCTGAAACCCCTTCCGCAATGATCTCGAAATTATTCCCGTTTTCAAGATTGAGGACCGAACTTTCGAAAAGAGGGCTGCCAATTTCATAGGTTGCCGAAACAGGATTAAAAGGATAAAGTCCCATGGAGCTGAAGACGTACCAGGCGGACATCTGTCCTGCATCCTCATTTCCGCTCAGACCGTTCGGATCATCCTTGTACTGGGTCTTCAGGATCTGGTTCACCCAGTATTGGGTGCGCCAGGGCTGCCCTGCCTTGTTGAACAGGTAAGCAATATGATGGCTCGGCTCATTCCCATGGGCGTACTGCCCTATCAGCCCTGAAATATCGGCGGAAACATTGTCCCCGGTGATCTCAGAACTGGTGGTGAAGAGTTGCTCCAACATCTGGGTAAACTCCTCCGGGCCTCCATGTAACTCGATGAACTTTTCTGGTTCATGCAACACAAACCAGCTGTGCTGCCATGCATTTCCTTCGGTATAGTCCGTATTCTCACGATGATTCGAATGTCGGGGATCAAAAGGTTCGTTCCAGGATTCCCCATCTTTGGAAAGTCCCCTCATAAAACCGGTTTCCGGATCGAATAATTTCTGATAGGCCCGGGAACGGTTCAGAAAATACTGGTAATCCTCCTCATGCCCCAGGGCCTTTGCCATCTGTGCCACACACCAGTCATTGTAGGCGTATTCGAGGCTGATGGTTACGGATTCATCCAGTAATTCATAAGGGATATAACCGTATTCCTTATAATACTCCAGGCCTCGCTCCTGCTGCATCATGGTGGTTTTCATCGCCTGATAAGCTACTTCGGGATCAAAGCCTTCAATTCCCTTGAAATAAGCCTCCGCGATCACAGGAATCGAATGATAACCTGTCATGGTATTGGTCTCATTCCCGTAAAGCGTCCACACCGGAAGTATATGTTCCGTCGTATAATACGCCAGCATCGAATTGATGATATCCGAAACCAACTTCGGGTCCGTAAGCGTTAGCAAAGGCTGCTGCGCCCTGAAGGTGTCCCAGAGGGAAAGGGTGGAATAAACCGTATAGTCTTCGGCCGTGACTATGCTGTCGTTCTCCTTGCGGAATTCCCCGTTCTCATCGCTGAAGGTTACTGGAGACAGTTTGGTGTGATACAGGGCGGTGTAGAAAATGGTTTTCAGGGAATCCACAGGGGTGGTGATCTGTATATCCTGCAGTGCTTTTTCCCAGGCCTCGGAAGCCGATTTTTTTACCTTCTCAAAATTCTCTTCTGTATCGAGATTGGCTTTAGCATTTTCCACACTCACTGAGGAAAGAGCCAGCTTTACCTGCAGCTCCCGATCCTCATTTCCAAAAAAGAACTGTGCCGCCGAACTTGTTCCTGAAGCCTGGGTTCCTTCCACGCCTTCCCCATCGGCTACCAGTTGGTAATCCTTAAGTGGTCGGGAAAATTCTGCTACGAAAAAGACTTTCTGATTGTTCGCCCAACCTGTGCTATGACGGTATCCGGTGATAGTATTGTCATCTTCGACTGTAATACCCGATTCCGTCGGCTTGTCCCAATTGATTGCAAAACCAAGGTCCAGAATGACGGACTGCTCATCCCCTTCTGCATAGACATATTTCTGATAACCCGTCCTCTGGGTGGCTGTCAGGGAAACTTCGACTTCGGGATCCTTCAGGAATACCTTATAGAAGCCCGGCACCGCCACTTCGCTGCTGTGTTCAAAAGAAGAGGCATAAGCTTTTCCTGCCCTGTCTCCTCCCCTTTCCCGGTTTACTAAATCGATTTCCTTATTGGACGGCATAAAGAGCAGATCCGCCAGATCGCCAATTCCTGTCCCGCTCAGGTGCAGGTGACTGAAGCCCGCAATGATGGTGTCGGAGTAGTGATACCCGGAAACCCAGTCCCAGCCGCTTACTCCGTTGTCGGGACTCAGTTGTATCATCCCGAAAGGCACCGAAGCCCCGGGATAGGTATGTCCGTGTCCTCCGGTCCCGATAAAGGGATCCACAAAGTCAATGGGGGTTTCTTCAACTGGAGCTTTCTGTAGTTCCTTGCCGCATCCGCTTAGTATTGCCGGGACCAGAGCCCATAAAAAATATTTAGAATTCATTTATCGTTTTTTGTTATGGCTGTGATAACATTTCTTTAACTTTAGACCTTAAATATTTGGAAAATCTGGCTGTTCGGAAAAACAAATTAGACCAATGACAGCTGTGGCGGGCCAAACAACAAAAAAAGCTGATGTCGTTGACCAGTAAGATTCAGAAAAAACTGAGGATCCATACGCCTTCAAAGTATGAGATCCTGCCGGTGCATCACGTGCTGTTCTGGCTGGTGTACTTCCTTTTCAACCTTGCCAGGTGGGGAAGTTATTACAACGATTATATGCTGTCCCTGAAGGGAAACCTGCTCGGATTTCCCATTCACATGGCCCTATGTTATTTCACCATCTACCTGCTGGTGCCCAAATTTCTGAAGAAACGGAAGATCCTCCTGTTCATGGGAAGCCTTCTGCTCGCCATCTTTTTCATGGTCCTGCTGAAATATTACCTGACCTTCCTGCTGATCAGCACCAACGTCTGGCCCGAAGGTCCCGAGGTCACCTCCAGTCCGACCTTCAATTATCTACTGAACATGATGATCGGGGAATTCTATGTAGTTTCCTTTGTCTCGGCCATAAAACTCACCATCGACTGGATGCGAGAATCCCGCCGGGCCTCGAAACTGGAGAAAACCAAATTGCAAACCGAACTAAGGTTCCTGAGGGCGCAGATCTCTCCGCATTTCCTGTTCAACACTCTCAATAATATCTACGCTCTCACCCTCGACAGATCGCCAAAAGCCCCGGAAATCGTCCTGGGCCTGTCAGAATATATGCGCTACCTGCTGTACGAGACTTCCGAAGGGAAACAGGAGCTTCAGAAGGAGATCGCCTGTATTCAGAATTATCTCGATCTGGAACGCATCCGTTATGGCGACAGGCTTAAGTTGGAAATGGAGGTGAACGGGGATATTCAGAATAAGCATATAGCTTCCCTGCTGCTGATCCCTTTCATAGAAAATGCCTTTAAACACGGCGCCAACCGCACCCGGGGCCATATAGAGATCCTGATAAAATTCCGGGTGGAACAGAATCGCCTGTTCTTCCGGATCAGCAATACCCTCCCCCAGGAACTGAACGGGAACCGCATCAAGGGACCCGGAGGCATAGGCATAGCCAATGTGAGGAAGCGCCTGGAACTGGGATACAAGCCCGGGGAATATGAGCTGAAAAATTATGAAGACGAAGAAAATTATATTGTGGAATTAAATTTGAAATTACGATGAGCCTGAAATGCCTTATCCTTGACGATGAACCCCTGGCAGTGAACGTGATCCGGAATTACCTTTCACAGATCAAAGAGGTGGCCCCGCCGCAGAGCTTCAACAGTCCTCTTGATGGCCTGGAATACCTCAGGAGCAACCGCGTGGACCTGTTGTTTCTTGATATAAATATGCCCCTGCTGGACGGAATCAGCTTTCTGAAAACCCTTGAGCAGCGTCCTATGGTGATCCTAACCACCGCCCATACCGAATACGCCTTACAGGGTTACGAGCTGGAGGTGCTGGATTATCTGGTAAAACCCATTCCCTTCCCCCGATTCCTGATGGCGGTGAACAAGGCCCTGGAGAAACAGACCCAGCCTAATAAGACTTCTGTTCCTGAGAGGGAGCACCTGTTCGTGAAGATCGACAAGAAAAAGATGAAGAAGGTGTACCTGGAGGATATTCTGGTGGTGGAAAGTCTGAAGGATTATATCAAGATCATTACCCGGACCAACAAAATGGTCGTTCACGAAACCCTCACCAATTTTACCGACAACCTGCCACAGGACCGCTTCATCCGCATCCACAGATCCTTTACTGTTGCCCTGGATAAGGTGGAAACCCTGGAAGGCAACAGCATTGAGATCGGCGGGGTGAGATATACCATTGGGAGAAGTTACCTGAAGGAGGCGAAGGACCTGATCCTGGGCTAAAGTGGCCGTTTCACAAGTTATATAAGGTGTAGCCCCTCAGGGGCTATGTTGTGTGAGATATACTTTCTACAAAGATTTCGCCCTTCCAGTGTTCTTTTTACCTCCGGAGGAGAGATATCTTTGTAAAAATTAACATTCCCCCTCCACCAGCTTCAGAAGAGCGGCATTTGTACTAAAAGCTTTGGCCTGCATGGTACCAACTCCCGACCTGCGCCCTACCAACTCCGTATTAAACAGCCTCTAAACAAGCTATTTACAGGCGTTAAACAGGCTATATACAGGCCTGGGAGCCTGTATATAGCCTGTTTATAGACCGTTTACCCCCTGTTTTACTGGGACCTGGTACGGAGATGGTACGAAGGTGATAGGGAGTCGGCCAGAGTTTTATACTCCAAAAACATTTGAAGAAAGGTACCTGTCCCCTCGGTCGCAGACTACACTCACCACTACGCCTTCTTCCAGCTCCTGGCACAGTCTAAGCGCCGCTGCGGCTGCACCGCCGCTGCTTATGCCTCCAAAGATGCCTTCCTCCTCACAGAGGCGTATGCTCATGGCATTGGCTTCTTCCTCGCTTACTTCAAGGATCCTGTCCACTTTATTCGGGTTAAAGATTTTTGGAAGGTACTCCTGGGGCCATTTTCTGATGCCCGGAATTTTGGCATTGTCTGTGGGCTGCACGCCTACTATCTGGACCTGGTCATTCTTTTCCTTAAGGAAGGTCGACACCCCCATGATGGTGCCTGTGGTTCCCATGGAAGACACGAAATGAGTGATCTTCTGATGGGTGTCGTTCCAAATCTCGGGGCCGGTGGACAGATAATGGGCTTTCCAGTTATCGTCGTTCGCAAACTGGTTGATCATAAAATAACCTTCGTCCTTCATCTTGGCCTCGGCATAATCCCTTGCACCCTCTATTCCTATATCGGCGCTGGTGAGGGTAACCTTGGCGCCATAGGCTCTCATGGTATGTACGCGTTCGATGGTAGAATTCTCGGGCATGACCAGTTCGATATCAAGTCCCAGTACCCCGGCTATCAGGGCAAGGGCTATCCCGGTGTTTCCGCTGGTAGCTTCAATGAGTTTTGATTTTTTGGTGATGTCGCCGCGTTCAAGGGCGCTCTTTATCATATTGTAGGCGGGCCGGTCCTTAACACTTCCTCCGGGATTCTGACCTTCCAGTTTGAAGTACAGCTCCACTTTCGGATTGGTTATCAGCCGCCGGGCTTTTACAAGGGGGGTATTGCCAATAAGATCTAGAATAGAATGGGTCATCTCTGATAATTTTTGATGTTGATGGTAGGGGAATGGGTTACGATGGAATTTTCAGGCACCGAGGAGGTGAGCCAGGCATTCCCGCCTATAATGCTGTTGGCACCTATCACGGTATCGCCTCCAAGAATAGTCGCGTTGGCATAAATAGTCACATTGTTTTCTATAGTAGGATGTCTCTTTTTATTCCTCATGCCTCGCTCCACATAAAGGGCCCCCAGGGTTACGCCCTGATAGATCTTCACCTGATCCTTTATCACGGCAGTCTCCCCTATCACCACTCCTGTGGCATGATCTATAAAAAAGGAATTTCCAATGCTGGCGCCGGGATTTATATCTGTACCTGTCAATCGGTGGGAGCATTCCGTCATCAATCGGGGAACCAGAGGAAGGCCTACCTTATAGAGTTCGTGGCTGAGCCTGTAGATGGCAATGGCGAAGAATCCGGGATAGGAAAGATATACTTCTTCCACGGAATTGGCTGCGGGATCGTTGTCAGCTATGGCTTTGGCATCCAGGTTCAGCTTTTCAAGGATGGAAGGGAGTTTCTGAAGGTATTGTTCCCAGATATCCTTACAGGGCTTGTCAGGTTCCCAGCATACAAGGTCCGCCAGGTCCGCGAACTGTCGACCGAGTTTCAGAAGATTGGCTTCCACTGGGGTATCTTCATCAAAAAGCGTATAGAAAAGGTCCTTGGTGAAAGCCTCGGTTTCCTCCTTTATTCGGAGACGGAGGTTGGGTAACTGCTTCTGGTTTTCAATTTCGCTGATTATCCTTTTAAAATCCATAAACGGATGAATGATTAAATTTAGTGGAAGGCACTCTAAAGGTAGAAATTACTAACACTTGCTGCTGGAAAATCTGTGGAAAATGAGAAGGTCTAACATTTTTTTAACTCTAAAATACACGTTAAAGTCTTTTTGCTTTCCTCCCTTCCAAAGCTTTTTGTAGTAAATTTAATCAACTAATAACTTTAAAATTAATGTATTATGGCAAATCAAGGTAGTTCTAATCAAGGAAAAGGACAAAAGTCGGATCAGAAGAAATCAGGAACCACCAGACAAGGCTCCACCAAAGATCAACAGTCTAAACGCTAGTTCAGGCGATACATTATTATCGGTTATTTATCAGGCCACCTCACAAGGGTGGCTTTATGGTTTGAAAAAAATTCCAAAAATTAAAATTCCAAATTCCAAATATCTGCGAGATCTGCGCTACCTGCGGGAGAATCAAGGTTTGGGGTCAAGTATTTTCCGCACCAGCCCTTTCAGGTTTTCGGAGATCTCCAGCAGCCAGGTCAACTGGTCCATGACCATCTGGGCCTCCTGGATGCGCTGGGGAAGGATTGAAGGCTCCGTCATCTTTTCCTCAATCTCCAGTTGTCTTTCTTCCACCAGCTCCTTCAGCATGTTCTTGAAATAAAACCGAGCTTCTGCTACCTCTTCCCTGTCGTGGCCTTCTCCTGCGGGCTGTTCTTCGAGGATATCGACCGCATTGGATAAGTTGGCCTGGATGGCAGAAATCAGGTTCCTGAAATGCACAGAGGCCTTTGTGGTTTGATGGGTTTTGATAAAACTTCCCAGGGAAGCAGCGGAGAACAGCATTTCCTGGAGAAGGCTTACAATTTCATACACCTCCCTCAGATTTTTCTGTTTCGATTTCGGCTCCTGTGTCATTCTTTGGAAGGCGGCATTGAGATTTCCCATTGCCAGGAAAGCTTCTTTTCTCGAATATTTATAACTCGCAGGGACCGTGGACTCATGTTCATAAAACAGGCGTATCTCCTCCAGGTACTTCTGATTGTCCTTCAGGCTTTGGACTATGCTCAGGTTAATGCTCTTGTACTCCCAGCTGGGCCACAGGAAGGCATTTCCAACAAAAGCCAGCCCTGCTCCTATCAGCGTATCCAGCACCCGAAACTCGATCACCTCGAAAGCATTTGGGGCGATGAGGCCGTATACAAAAACGATGTTGAGCGTGATGAAGGCGGCAGAGGTCTTATAATTTTTCTGGAGGGTGGAAAAGGCAATAATAAAGGTGATGAAGGCTAAGATGCCATAAATTATGGGATCCTGTGTCAGGAAAATAATGCCCGCTGCAATGGCGCCCCCTATCAGAGTTCCCAGGGTTCGTTCCTTGGACCGCGTTTTGGTGAGGGCGTAGCCGGGGCGCATGATCACGATGCTGGTTAACAGAATCCAGTATGAATTCTGGAGCCCGAGCAGCTCTCCAATGCCGAAGCCTATCAGGACGATGACACTGAGTCTCAGGGAATGCCTGAAGATGGGGGAACTGAGGTCGAGATTGTCAAGCAGGGTTTTATATGCGAATTCCTGAGTAGGGATGAATTTAATGGCGTCCTTTCTTTTAATGCTGATCTTCTCATCCACCTCCAGGTCCTGCAGCAGTCTTTCGATCGCCATGATTTTCTGAAACTGTTTTTCCTTAAAGTGGTACAGTCCACGCAGGATCAGGTTTTTTTCATGATCATTGGAAGCCTGGGGAAAGGACTGCTGGCGCAATTCGTCCGACAACTCTAATAGCCTGGGTTCGGGATTAAATTTTTTTCGATGCTTCAGATGCTGCTTTATCCTATCCAGCTCTGCCGCCATCAGGCCTGTCCACTCCTTCAGCCGACTGAGGGGCTCGTTATCGGTTGGGAACAGGGAATCCATTTTCCTATAGTTCACCGGATTCGCCATTCCCAGTTCGAGAATATCGACCAGTTCCATGAAGATCAGCAGTTTTTTCCTCGCATCGCTGGACCTACCTGAGTTCTGTCTTTTGGAAATCAGCAGTTCCCGTACCGTTTCATGGTTCTTGTTCAGGTCGGTCTGCAGATTTGCAAGTTCCAGCTCCAGCTCTTTCCTGGTTTTTTCAGGTGCTCCCATTAATCTGTTCCGCACTCTCAGGTATTGGGCAGTTATTGCGAATGTTTCCTCAAGGAATTCTTCAGATTGCCTTTTGGGGTTCAGGAAATATAGGAACAGGCTGAAGAAAAGGTACCAGAAACCCCCGATCCCGATCCAGAGGGCATGTTGCCAGACCTCCACCTCTGAGGTCAGGGTAACCATGCTCAGCACCACCGCCATCAGACCTGAGAAGGAGACCAGGGAAGCCCTGAAGCCGTATACCGTAATGATGGAAAAAGCGAAGATCAGCAGCAGTAACAGGGGCAGGAAAATAAAGAGGTTTCCTACAGCATATCCCGCCACGATGGAGGCGGATACGGCAGTAAATATGGAAGCCAGAATTCCCAGCACCCTTCGCTTGAGGGTCCCGGGAACATCACTCGGGGAACTCAGGAATACCCCAACGGCCATGGAAATTCCAAAGGACAGGGCGTCGAATTGTGCGGAAATCACCAGGGGAAGCACCACTGCCACCGCTATGGCTGCCGCCCGGGCAAATTCAGAACTCCCCACAAGGGCTGTTATGGATCGAAAAAATGTTTTGAATCTGGACAAGCTGTCAATTGTTTTGTCATTCAAAGATACTTTATATTGGGGAAAGACATCCTCATTCTTGTGTACGCGATTTCCCGCGTGCCAAAGGTCCTGTCCCCCCTTTAACCTTTAATTATGACCCGCCTGTTGGCTGTAAAGCCTATGGATTCGTAAATTTATGAAGAAGTCTTTAATTAATACAAAAAACTGAACTTATGAAAATATTGATGGTCCTTACCTCCCACGAGCAGCTGGGCGATACCGATAAAAAAACGGGATTCTGGGTGGAAGAATTTGCAGCTCCCTATTATGTCTTTGCCGATGCGGGTTATGATATTACCCTGGCTTCCCCGAAAGGCGGCCAGCCGCCCATAGATCCCTCGAGCACCACCGAGGATTCACAGACGGAGTCCACCCGCAGGTTTGACAGCGATGAGGAACTGAAGAACAAACTGGCCCACACCAAAAAGCTGGAACATGTGGAGTCTTCTGAATATGACGCCGTATTTTATCCCGGAGGCCACGGGCCCTTATGGGACCTGACCAATGATCTGAAATCCATTTCCCTGATCGAAGAATTCTATGCCGAAAAGAAACCCATGGCTTTTGTATGTCATGCCCCCGGGGTTCTTAAAAATGCCATGGATCACGAGCGCCCTATAGTAAGAGGCAAGAACGTCACGGGCTTCACCAATACCGAGGAAGAGGCAGTGGGGCTGACGGAGGTGGTTCCTTTCCTGGTGCAGGATGTACTGAACCAGCTGGGTGCCAATTACAGCAAGGCCGAAGACTGGGCCGAATACGTGATGGTGGACCATCACCTGATCACCGGACAGAATCCTGCTTCCTCCAAAAAGGCAGCGGAGGTACTGGTGGAGAAACTAGAGGAGTAAAAAGAAAAGACCTGGCAGGTTTTAAAACCTGTCAGGTCTGGGCTGAGACCTTTATTTCTTTGGAGGCGTAGTAGGCCTGATCTCGATTTTGCTTGGCAATGCCCTTGGATTCATTTCCAAAAGGTCTACCACCAGCTCCCCGATATCTTCTTTCTGAATCTTCCAGGCGTCCTCTTCTGAGGGAGAATGATTATTGAAATGGGTAGCCACCGAGCCCGGCATAATGGTACTCACTTTTATTCCATAATTCCGCAGGTCCAGCATCACGGCCTGGGTGAAACCGGTAAGGCCAAACTTGCTTGCGTTATAGGCAGAGCCATTGGCGAAAAAATTTGTTCCTGCCAGGCTGGAAATGGTAAAGATATAACCCTGAGACTTCTTCAATGCTGCAACGGAGGCCTTGATGCTGTAAAAGACTCCCGTCAGGTTTGTATCTATGGTCTGTTGCCACTGCTCGAGTGTAAGCTCCTCCACAGGAGCAAAATGTCCAACCCCTGCATTGGCTACGAGTATATCCAGTTGCCCCCAGGTATCCAGTACCCGGGCCACCGCCTCTTCCTGGC
>CAMPJY010000004.1 GCA_946887025.1 uncultured Salinimicrobium sp. | reverse complement strand
GATCTGGAGATCGCCACCCGGTGGGTCCAAATCTGGAGATTTGGACCAGCGAAGGACTGCGCCCGATCTCCAGATCGGAGCGCAACCGGGTGGGAATCTCCGGATTCACGTATGCAAATTACGGGAGTCTGGAGCCTCCGCCCCGCTAAGTGCACTGCCAGTGGGGAAACTTTAAATGGACACAGTACCCAGGGTATAAAGGTTTTCTAAGGTTGGAGTTTCACTTCCTCCCTCAGGTTCAAGGGTTATCCCGAAGCCTTCTGAGGAATTGGGGTTTTCCAACCGGAAAATTTTATCCGCATCTTTGTCCAGATCATCCAATAAACCTATACTCACTGCTGCCAGAGGATCGAGTTTCAGGGACCATACCTGGTACACCATTCCTTCAGGGGCAGCAGGGAGCTCTTTGGCATCTATAAAGGTGGTTTGCTGCTCTTCGTTCCAGTAAACCGCAGCGTAGCTTTCAGGTGCGATCTCCTGCCCCTGAAGTGGTATTTTTTTTATATTCCGATCCCTGAGGACTTCAAGAAGTTCCTGGGTCTTTTCAGCATCTTCCCGCGCGGCTGCTATTTGGGCCTCAAATTCCGCATTCCTGAGTGTCATTGTCTCCAGAGACCTTTTCAGGTCCTGATTCTGATCAAAAAGGAAAAACAGTCCGGCCAGTAGCAGTAAACTCGCGGCCCAGCCCATATAGGCAGGAATTCGAAATCGTTTTGGAGGCACCTGTCTGATGGCCTCTTTTTCAGAGAGTTTGTTTTTAATGGCCTGGAACAGGTCTTTTGGATCATAGGGCGCTGCCTCGGCGGAAAGGTGTATCAGGGCAGCTTCTATTTCCTCGACCTCCGCCTTTATTTCAGGATATTCCCTGAGCTTCTGTGTAATCTCTGAACTCTCTGATGCAGGGAGGGCACCATACACATACAGCTCCAGTTTTCCTGATGATATTAATTCTTTAATTTCCATTCTTAGCTTAGGTTAGATCTCAGTTTGTCGATACATACTCTATTCCTCGTCTTTACGGTTCCTAAGGGAATCTGAAGTTCCTGTGCCGTCTCCTGTTGGGTATATCCCTTAAAAAACAACAGATCAATTAATTTTTTGCACAGGGGCTCCAGAAGGTCTATATATTTTTGAAGGCCTATACTATCCAGTCTCCCTGCAGCACTGCTTCTGGCCTCCCAGATATCAGTGAAACTATCGACTTTCAGGTCTGTCTGTCTGTCTTTAAAATCTTTCGAGCGTATCCTGTCTATAGAAGCATTCCTGGCGATATTCAGGATCCAGGTAAAAAAGCGTCCTCTATCAGCATTGTAGGAGGCAGCGTTTTCCCAGATCTTCAGAAATACATCCTGCAGGATCTCTTCTGAAATTTTCTCATCCCTGATAATGCTGTAGATGATCCCATATAGGCTCCGGGAATAAAGGGCATAGATTTTTTCAAAAGATTTTTCATCCCCCTTCTGTAGCTGGACAATTAGTTGATCGTGTTGCATGGAGCTAAAATTAAGTATAAATAAAAAAAATAAGCTGGTCCCAAGTATTATATAGTAAAATTAAAAATTGTCAGTTCTGGCAAATTGATAATTACTAAAAGAGAAGTTGCCAGTATAAGATACCGGCAACTTCTTTTAAAGCTGTTATCCCGGAAATTTATGAGCTAATAAATAAACCGGCGATTGCCGAAGCTGTTGCTCCATCCATAGGTTCATCAAAGGATTGTGAAACAGCCACGGCATCAAAACCGGTGGCTTCCTCAAGATTCACACCCCCCTGGGTGATATTTTCTTCCCCGTCATAAACAGGCTGGGTTGCTTCGGGCATTCCCGGCCCCCTGTTGTTCAGGCTTATCCATCCAAGTGCATTCTGGTCAGCATCAAGACCCATCACCTCGGCCCGTAATCGTCTCACCTCTGAAGCGTGCCGTGCCTCTACGGAATGTATCTGTAAAGCGGGCGTGAGGAAGGGAGTGCCCATTAAATTTCCCGCCTGGCCTTTGTAAGCTCTTACTCCGGTATCCTCGAAAGCCTGGGCAAGGGCAAGCAACTGGGCATAAGCCACCTCCTGTCCCGTACCATTCTCATTAAAAGGATCAAACATTCCTCCAACGGTAAAATCGAAGGTAGGGGAATCGACGGAATCCGCTCCCAGCCCCGCTTTTAGGAATTCCACATGTGCGGATTCGTGCTTGGAGATCTGCTGGTATATGGCTTCTGCCTTGCTCCCTCCGGGCAAGACCCCTGATTCCAGTGCCATCATGTAAAATTCTGCTTCCAGATATTCCAGGGTCAGCGCCAGTTGCAGGGCACTTACCGCTGCATTTCCATCCTGGGCCGCATAGGCTTTTCCCGAATAGGATCCCAGCCCGAAAGGGATTGCAACCAGCGCCGCTTTTTTTCCTAAGGAGGCGAAGGTGCCAAACACCTCTTTTCTGGAAGAGGTTTTCTTTGTCAGGTTTTCTGAGGTAAACTCATCTAAAAATTTTATGATATCCATAGTGTGGTTTTTAAGGTTGGTATTTATTTATCCCTGTGGTAACTGGTTTGCAGTAAAGGGGGTTTTTACAAATCCTGTCTGCCCTACGGCTGTTAGAATTTCCGAAGGGGATTTTGCCAGATCCAGGCCGTTTTCGTCCACTACATCATCGCCCGCAAAAGCTTTGGGGTCCGCCAGAAAAATAGATCTTATGGCAGCCGCATGCCGTGCTTCGACTGAAACTATTTTTCCCGCTATCACGAGATAATCAGGCGTGGTCAGCAGCCTTCCTGCCCCATTATAAGCTGCTACGCCCGTATCCTCAAGTATTCTGGCGGTGCCCAGAACGGAATCCCTGTCGCTAAAATTGACGGAAGAAAAATCAAATTCCAGTTCAGGCAAAATCTTTTTGGAATCTCCCGAAACTGCCCCTGTTATTGCAGCCTTGAAGAAGTCGCGATGTATGACTTCGTGCTTGTACAGGTCCTCCAGGATCTGTTTTTCTTCGGCAGTTGCATTAATCCAGTAGGACCCGTCCATGACGTTGGTATAAAATGCTGCTTCCAGCTGTTCCAGGGCGTATGCATAGTTAAGAATCCCCAGGTCCCCGCTTCCCAGGTCAAATACTTCAGCATCGGGATCGATGGGAGTTACAAAATCATCGTCACTGCTGCAGGATAAAAGAAAAGAGGTTCCTACTACTGCCAGGCTTCCCATCTTCAGGAAGTGCCGACGGGAGTTGTTTAATTCACTTGGGGCAGTTCCTTGCTGCACCTTGATCTGTGGTTTCATCATAATTGGAGTTTTACTGATTAATAAAAATATGTACGCAGTAGAACCCAGGATGGTTTTTGGATATTAGTTAATATTTTATTAAAAAAATTAAGATTGATGGGAAGGCTTCGCAGTGTCCAGCGTCATCTGTGAGGATATCTTTGAGATCTGGGGAAATTACTACCCCTTGGACCGGAACGAGGGAAATCGCGTCTTTTTACCAAGGTGCTGCGGAATTCGGGTTAAATGGGCCCGTCATATATGTGCCTGATCTTGAATAAGATCTATCTGTGCAACAGCTGTTTTTTAGGACGGGAAAAGCAGGAAATGTGCCATTTAAACCACAAAATAAATTTACCTGAGAGTTGTAAAGTCCGGTTAGCCTGATGATTTCCGGGCACTCAGCTTATTTTTACTCTTTGAGGGATTCTTTTGTGCTACGAACGGTGTCAATCGGGCGTACCAGTTTTTCAATTTCTGCACGTTTAGGCTCCAGGAATGGCGGTAAGGACAATTTCTCCCCGAGGGTTTCATAAGGTTCATCCCCCATAAAACCAGGGCCATCGGTAGCAAATTCAAATAAGATCTGCGGTGCAACCCGGGTGTATAAGGATTCAAAGAAGTGACGGTTGACATAACCCGAGGTCTGGAAACCAAAATTGGCCATCCGCTCCGTCCATTGATCTAAAACCGCACGATCCTCCACGCGGAAGGCCGCATGATGTATAGTGCCAAATCCCTGTCGGGCCGGAGGAAGATTCGGGTTGTGTTCTACAATGACAGAAGCGCCGTTTCCGCCCTCCCCCATCTCAAATAAATGAAAGGCATCCTCCCGGCTGGTTTCTTTAAAAAGAAGTACTTTTTCAAAAATATCTTTAAGCGAATCAAGATCTGCAATTCGAATAAAAAGCGGCCCTAAGCCAGTGATTGCGTATTCCAGCGGCACCGGCCCCTTCTGCCAGGGGGTTCCTGATTCCACCCCCTTGTTATGCTCATCAGATATCAACTGATACTGCTGCTCATCAAAATCGGTGAAGGAAAGGTTTTTTTTCCCGAATTGTTCACTGATCCCGGAGTGGTTCACTTCGAGACGATCAAAACGTTTTACCCAGTATTCCAGTGCAGCATCATCAGGCACACGAAAGGAGGTCTTCAAAATCTCGTTTGTACCGTGAACCCCTGCCGGAATGCCGGGAAAGTCAAAAAAGGTCATGTCTGTTCCTGCACTGCCTTTATCATCCGCAAAAAACAGGTGATAGGTCTGGATGTCATCCTGGTTCACCGTTTTTTTAACCAGACGCATGCCTAGAATATAGGTGAAGAACTCATAGTTTTTTTCTGCACTACTTGTTATTGCGGTAACGTGGTGTATTCCCTTTAGATTTTCCATTTTTTTAAGCCTTTGGTGTTTTTAATATAATGATTTCTTTGATGTCGGGAATAAGGATGTTCCCCTGGTGGATCATAGTTCGACGTGGGCGGTTCTTCTTTCTGAAAAGTTCGCTGTGGTTTCGTTAGGGATATTTATTTATTGCTTCCATAATGCTTTAATTTTATTAGTGTAAAGTTAGCCTGGAAGTAAAAGCTGTGCATTGATGTAGCGCACCAAATAGATGTGATGTAAGTCACGGAAAGTTTGAAATTGTGGTTTGGTGGGCAGGGCCTCTGCCAGAACGTTCGCCAAATTAGAATTCGCTCACACTCCTTGAGCTCAATTCCCTGGAGCCTGATTTAAATCGACGAAATAAAGCCCTGGGAGCTATTATAATCAATGCATATCCCACGAAATAGATATTAAGCAGCGTTATCCGCAGAACGTCCATAAAGGGCCGAAAATGCGTCACCCGTTCCAAAGGATCGTAGTATACCTTAACAGGAAGGTTTATCACCTTTACCCCTGCCCAAGCGGCCTTAACCAGCACCTCGATTTCCAGCTCAAAACGGCTGGTGAAAAGCTCCAGGGAATTCACCGTCCTTAAAGGGTAAAGTCGATACCCACACTGGGTATCCTGAAGCCGGATTCCCGTCTCCACCCAATACCAGAAACTGGAGAGCCTGTTGCCCAGGGAACTCTTATCCGGTACGCTGGGATCGTCCATTTTCCGGGAACCCACCACCAGCAGTTCAGGATCCGAATCCTTTTGCAGCTCCAGGGCCTCCAGGAAAACCGGCAGATCATCGGGATAATGCTGCCCATCAGAATCAATACTGATGGCATAGGCATATCCCAGCTCCTCCGCCTTCTGAAATCCGATCCTGAGCGCATGGCCTTTCCCCTTATTGGTTTTGGTGCGTATTACTGCGAGTTCGTCATAATGTGAAAGGATAAGGGAGGTGTGATCTGTGGAACCGTCATCGACAACTATGATATTGCTGGTGAAGGCCAGCACCTCTTCAAGCACCCTGTTCAAAGTAGTGGCGTTATTATAGGTGGGAATGAGAACGCAGCATTGGAGGTTATCGAATTTCAGTTGATATTTGCTGCTGGTCCCCAAATTTGTGCGTTTCCTTAAAAATACGGAAATTTATGGAAACCCGCGGGGATTCATCCCGCGGATATGGAACAAAAATTTTATAATGAGCAGCAACAATAAAAAAGTATTGTCGGTGGAACAGCGGGATGAACTGATAGCTATTCTGAAAACCCGCTTTGAGACGAACCCCGCCCGCCATAAAGGCATTCCATGGAAGAAGGTACAGTCAGGCCTGGACGCCAATCCTGAAAAACTCTGGTCCCTTCAGGAAATGGAAAAGACGGGAGGCGAACCCGATGTGGTGACTGGATTTGGTAAATCCGCGGAAATAATCTTCTGCGACTGTTCCCCTGAAACTCCCAAAGGCCGCAGGAAACTCTGTTACGACCGGGAAGCCCTAAATTCAAGAAAGGAACACAAACCCGAAAACAGCGCCTTGGATATGGCAAAAACCATGGGCATCGAACTACTGACGGTGGAAGAATATCAGGAGTTACAGAAACTGGGGGAATTTGACAGAAAAACTTCGAGCTGGTTACAAACGCCAACAACTATCCGGAAGCTGGGCGGAGCTCTCTTCGGCGACCGACGTTACGATCACGTCTTTATTTACCACAATGGGGCGGAATCCTACTATGCCGTCAGAGGGTTCAGAGGGGTCCTGAAATTAGAGAAGTAGGGATCCGATTTGTACCTGGATTTGTACCTGGAGCCTACCCCCAATCAATGGGCTGCCTGCCTACTGACTTCAGGAACTCATTAGTGCTGCTGAAATGCCTGTTCCCGAACCAATGCCCTCTTATGGCAGCCAGGGGTGACGGATGGCCGCTGGTGAGAACCAGGTGTCTGGAGGCATCTATCTTGCTGCCCTTTTTCTTGGCAGGTCCTCCCCAAAGAAGAAAAACTATATTTTCCCTTTCATCCGAAAGTATCTTTATCACGGCATCAGTGAATTTCTCCCAGCCTTTTTTCTGATGCGAACCGGGTTCGCTGGAGCGCACCGTCAGGGTGGCATTCAGCATAAGTATCCCCTGTCTGGCCCAGTGTTCCAGATTTCCGTGTTCAGGAATGGGGAGACCCAGATCCCTATGGATCTCCTTGAAGATATTCACCAGGGAAGGCGGCACTTTAGTCCCCGGCTGTACCGAAAAACACAGTCCATGGGCCTGCCCGTAACCGTGGTATGGGTCCTGCCCTATAATAACCACCTTGGTTTCTTCAAAAGGAGAGAATTCGAAAGCCTTGAAGATATTCTCCGCGCTGGGAAAACATTGGTTTGTCTTATATTCGTGGTCAATGAATTCAAGAAGCTCCTGGAAATAAGGCTTCTGCAGCTCTTTACTTAATCTGTTCTTCCAGGTGGGCTCCAGGTTGACCTCCATTTATTTCTTTTATAATGTTTAAATTTGCAGAACCTCAAAAGTAGGGAAAAATAAGTATGATCAAAATAACAGCCAAGACCCTGACGGATCTCGAGTTCCCGAAAGTCTGTTCCCAGGTGAGCGAATTTACCGTCACCGCCCCGGGAAAGGAACGGGCCCTCGACATAAAACCTTACCCGAGTTACGAAAAGACGGTTTTCGCTCTCAGCCAGACCAATGAATTCGTCGCCTCCTTTCAGCAGGAAAGCCCAATCCCCAATCACGGATTTGACCCCATAGACCGGGAGATAAAACTGCTTGGAATCGAAGAGGCCGTCCTGGAAGCTCCGGGAATCCGCAAAATAGCCACCATCTCTGAGACGGTGAACACACAGATAAAATTCTTCAGAAAGTTTGAAGAACTCTACCCCTGCCTTCACCAGACTGTCACGGAGGTGGAGCTAACCAATGCCATTATTGACAAGACTTCGAAGGTAATAGACCGTTTCGGGGAAATAAAGGATGAGGCCTCGCCCCTGCTTCAGGAGCTGAGGCGTAAGATCAACAAGGTAAAAGGCGAGATCAACAGCAGCTTCGGAAAGGCGCTGAGCCATTATCACAATCTGGGGTACCTCGATGACATTAAGGAGACGGTAGTAGAGAACATCAGGGTGCTGGCGGTTTCCGCGATGCACAGAAGAAAGGTAAAAGGCGGAATCCTGGGGAATTCCAAAACAGGCAGTATTGTCTATATCCAGCC
Organism: uncultured Salinimicrobium sp.; assembly: GCA_946887025.1. Next base: position 36,259 of record CAMPJY010000004.1, on the reverse strand, counting down.
CGAAGCCACGCATATACATACCCGGGAACTCAACAACCTCGGCTATGAGGAGAAGGAAGAGATTAAAAGGATCCTGAAGGAGCTCACCAATTACCTTAGGCCCTTCCGTCCTCTTCTGAGGGAATATCAGGAGCTGCTTACGGAAATTGACGTGATCTCAGCCAAGGCGAAATATGCCCGGGACCTGAATGGGATCCTTCCGAAGATCACTCAGGAAAGGGAGCTGCAGCTAAAGGATGCCTATCATCCGATCCTGCTGGTCAACAACCGACGAAAGGGCGAAAAGACCTTTCCCCAGTCCATCGAACTGAATAAGGAAAACAGGATCATCGTGATCTCCGGCCCGAATGCGGGGGGAAAGAGTATCACCCTGAAGACCATCGGCCTGCTGCAGCTCATGGTGCAGAGCGGCCTGCTGATCCCGGTGCACGAGTACAGCCGGATGTGCCTCTTCAACAGGATTCTCACGGATATTGGGGACAATCAGTCCATTGAGAATCACCTGAGTACCTATTCCTATCGCCTGAAGAACATGAATTATTTCCTGCGGAAGTGCGATGAGAAGACGCTTTTCCTTATCGACGAGTTCGGGACAGGAAGTGATCCGGAATTGGGGGGTGCGCTGGCAGAGACCTTTCTGGAGGTGTTCTATGAAAAGGAATCCTTCGGGATCCTCACCACCCACTATGCGAACCTGAAGATGCTGGCCAACGAGCTGCCGTATATGACAAATGCGAATATGCTGTTTGACTCCAAAACCCTGGAGCCCCTCTACAAACTGCATCTGGGGGAAGCGGGGAGTTCCTTCACTTTCGAGGTGGCCCAGAAGAATGGGATTCCCTACAGCCTGATCAACCGCTCCAAGAAGAAGGTGGAACGGGGGAAGATACGATTTGACAAGAGTATTGCGGATCTGCAGAAAGAACGTTCAAAACTTCAAAAAACCACCACTGCGCTAAAGACAAAGGAACAGAAGACGGAGGAGGAAAAGAATAAACTGGAGGAGACCAATGCGCGTATTCAGCAGAAACTGGAGGGCTTTCAGGAGCTTTTCGACAACAATCAGCGGCTGATCTATCTGGGGAACAAGATCAACGATCTGAGCGAGAAATACTTCAACAACAAGCGCAAGAAGGAGTTGATCGCGGAGTTCATGAAGATCGTGGAAATAGAAAATTCCAAAAGGAAAAAGCTGACGCCTAAGGAAAAGAAGGTGGTTAAGGCCAAGGAGAAGACCATAAAAGCGGAAGCCGAGAAAAAGGTGGTGGAAATCCGGCAGAAGAAAAAGGAGAAGCAGGAGAAAGAGCAAAAGATCGAAGCTGAAAAGCCCAAGGTTGCCCTGAAGGTTGGGGACAGGGTACGGCTACAGGACGGGCAGGCTGTGGGGTCCATCGACAGCATTGAAAAAGGCACCGCCAGAGTAAATTATGGAATGTTTACCACCTCGGTTTCGGTGGATAAGCTGGAGCTGGTGCAAAGGGTTCGAAAGACCTGACAGCGTTTTCCGATCCCGCTGGTCCCGCTGGTCCAAATCTCCAGATTTGGACCCATCGGGTGGCGATCTCCAGATCGCCGTGTTATCAGTGGCAGTAGAAGAACTAGGATCGGGAATCTGGAGATTCCCGCCCGGTCGCGCGCTGATCTGGAGATCAGGCGCAGCGGAGCTGCTGGTATTTTGGTGCCTCTACTCTACGTTATTTCGGCAAGTTATCATCCCAATTCTTTTCCACCGGGTCTCCCAGTTTATCCACCGATTTGGCTACCATCATGGATACTGCAGCGTCTCCCGTCACGTTCACCGTGGTACGGCACATATCCAAGGGCCTGTCTACGGCAAATATCAAGGCCAGTCCTGCTTCAGGGATCCCCGCCTGTGCCAATACTATGACCAGCATTACCATTCCGGCACCTGGTACAGCAGCCGACCCAATAGATGCCAGGGTGGCGGTGGCTATAATCCCCATCTGGGTCGCGAAAGAAAGGTCAAGACCAAAGGCCTGGGCGATAAATACCGCTGCCACGGCCTGATAAAGGCTGGTACCATCCATATTAATGGTGGCCCCGATGGGAAGCACAAAACTCGTAACCTCCTCATGCACCCCAAGATGTTCTTCCGTACGTTCCATGGTAACAGGCAGCGTGGCGGCACTGGAACTGGTGGAAAAGGCCAGCAGCTGTGCAGGGGCAATTCCATTGATAAAGAAACTCGGGGTCCTACCCGTAGATACCCAGACGATCAGGCAGTAAACCACCACCATCAACAGAAGTCCCAGCAGCACGGTAATGGCATAATAAGCAAGCGCCGCAAACAGATCGGCACTGGGGGCTTCCACCACCAGTGCGGCCAGCAGCGCGAAGACGCCATAAGGCGCCGCCAGCATGATCAGGTCGATGAGTTTAAGAATGACCTCATTGAAGCCGTCAAAGAAATCCTTTACGGGTTTCGCGGTTTTTTCAGGAATAAGGATGAGCCCGATCCCGAAGAAAATGGCGAAAAAAATGATCTGCAGCATATTGGAATTGTCACTGGCCGATTCAAAGATGTTGCTGGGGACTATATCCTCCAGCGCCTGCAGCGGTCCGCTTTCCTTCTGCTTCTGGGCGTCTGCGATCCGGGTGGAGGCATCCCCCTGATAATTTTCCAGCAGTTCATCGCGGGTATCTTCTGAAATGGCTTCTCCCGGCTTTATAAGATTCACCAGGGTAAGTCCGATGGAAACTGCTACCACGGTGGTCAGGACATAGGTGATGATGGTCCTGGCGCCCATTTTGGAAAGTTTGGAAATATCTTTCAGATCGGAGATCCCCTTTATCAACGATGCCAGAATCAATGGCACTGCGATCAGTTTGAGGGCATTGATGAAAATATTTCCGAAGGGTTTTATCCAGTCTGCAATAAATTCATCCCCCCAGGAGAAATTCGTCATGATAAGGGCGAAAATAACCCCGGCTGCCATTCCTATCAAGATCTGCCAGTGCAGTGCAAGTTTCTTCATCTAATTCTGTTATAACTTTGAAATTCTGTTTAATAAATAATAATCGGCCATCACAAGGGCCGCCATGGCTTCAACAATGGGCACTGCCCGAGGAACGACGCAGGGATCATGTCGTCCCTTCCCCTGCATCTCCAGGCTTTCGCCTTTGGAATCGATGGTCTGCTGTTTCTGCATGATGGTGGCCACGGGTTTGAAGGCAACCCTGAAATAGATATCCATTCCGTTGGAAATCCCACCCTGGATACCCCCACTGTGGTTGGTTTTGGTACTGCCGTCAGGGTTGAACAGGTCGTTGTGCTGACTTCCTTTTAAAGCAGTGCCCGCAAATCCGCTGCCATATTCAAATCCCTTGACGGCATTGATGGAAAGCATGGCCTTGCCCAGTTCGGCATGCAGCTTATCGAAAACGGGTTCCCCAAGGCCTACAGGGACGTTCTGAAGCACGCATTCCACCACTCCCCCTACGGTATCCCCCTGGGACCTGATCTCGCGGATATAGGCTTCCATTTCACGGGCTGCCTCCGGATCGGGACAACGTACGGGATTTTTTTCTATCTGGCCCAGGTCCAGTTCCCTGAAAGCTTTATCCAGCTTTATTTCTCCTACAGAAGCCGTATAAGCGACGATCTTCATTTCGGGGAGGAATTGTTTGGCCACTGCCCCTGCGACCACCCTGCAGGCTGTTTCGCGGGCAGAGGACCGGCCTCCCCCACGATGATCCCTGAAACCGTACTTCTGGTCATAGGTGTAATCGGCGTGCGAAGGACGGTAGGCATCCTCATTATGGGAATAGTCCTTAGAGCGCTGGTTGGTGTTTTCTATTATAAATCCTATGGGAGTCCCGGTGGTTTTGCCTTCAAAAATCCCCGAAAAGAATCTCACAGAATCAGGCTCCTTTCGCTGGGTCACTATGGCCGACTGGCCGGGTTTCCTTCTGTCCAGATCCTTCTGTACCAGCTCCAGATCCAGCTGCAGACCGGCAGGACAGCCATCGATGATCCCACCAATAGCCTCGCCGTGGGATTCCCCAAACGTGCTAAGTTTAAATAGTTTTCCGAAGGAATTTCCTGCCATTTTGCCCGAGTTTCAGCAAATATAATTTTTTAAGATAATATTAGAAATTAAACCGTGTTTTCTTTTTAGGCCAGGGCCTCTGCCATGATCTGTACAGGATGCAGGGCTTTTCGGCCCGTGCCATCGGCTATCTGATGCCGACAGCTGGTGCCCGGGGCTGCAATGATGATCTCGGGAGCGGCCTTTCGGACGGCCGGGAACAGGGTCTGCTCCCCTATTTTCATGCTCACCTCATAATGCTCCTTCTCATATCCAAAAGAACCCGCCATCCCGCAGCAGCCAGAAGGGATAATTGTCACCTCGAAATTGTCCACTATGTTCAGCATGGCAAAAGTATTCTCGATATTGGAGATGGATTTCTGATGGCAATGCCCGTGCAGCTTGATCTTCCGCTTTTCTGACCTGAAGGAATCCCCGGTAATATTTCCCGCCAGGATCTCCTTTTTGATGAATTCATCAATCAGCAAGCTGTTTTTTGCAAGCTTTGTCGCAGCCTCTTTATTGTCCGCCAGCCGCAGATATTCATCCCTGAAGGTCAGTATACTTGAAGGTTCTATTCCCAGAAGAGGGGTTTCTTCGGAGACGAGTTTGCTGAATATCCCGACATTCCTGTTGGCCAGCTCCTTTGCCTGCTCCAGAAAACCTTTGGAAATAAAGGTCCTTCCGCTTTCGGGATGTTTTATGATCTCCACTTCATAATTCAGGCCGTTAAGCAGCTTTATTGCTGCGATCCCGATTTCTGACTCCAGGTAATTGGTGAATTCGTCGTTGAACAGGTACACTTTTTTTATGGGTGCACTAAGGCGCTGTCGATTCTTTCTGTAATAAGTCGAAAGGGTCTGCTTTGAAACCTTGGGCAGGTTCCTTTCGGGAGCTATGCCAAGAGTTTTTTTGAGCAGGCCGGAGGTGAGCTTGTTGGTAAAAACGGCATTTGTGATGCCGGGGAATTTACTCCCCAAATGGTTCAGCCGGGTATTATAGGCAAAGGATTTTGTCCTGAGGGAACTGCCGTTGGCCTTCTGGTAATTGAACTCGAATTCCGCTTTATATGCAGCCATATCCACTCCTGAAGGGCATTCGCTCTTACAGCCCTTACAGCTGATACACAGGTCCAGGACCTCCTTCAATTCGGGATGATCGAACCTGTTCTTCTTGTCGCTGTTGGTAAGGAATTCCCTGAGGGCATTGGCACGGGCCCTGGTGGTGTCCTTTTCGTTCCTGGTGGCGCGATAACTGGGACACATGGTTCCCCCCGCTTCTGCAGGTTTCCGACAGTCCCCGCTCCCGTTACAGTTTTCGGCGGCCCTAAGGATGCCCATAGTATCTGAAAAATCCATCAAAGTAGCTACTTCGGGTTCCTTCCTTCCGGGTTCATATCTCAGAAATTCATCCATAGGGGCAGTATCTGTGATTTTCCCCGGATTCAGGATATGCTGCGGATCGAAAGTCGCCTTAACCTTCTTGAGCAGCTCATAGTTCTCAGCCCCGATCATCTGTTGGATGAATTCACCTCGTAGCCTTCCATCTCCATGTTCCCCGCTCATGGAGCCGCCGTATTTCTTCACCAGGCTGGCGACATCCTCGGTGATCTTCCTGAACAGCACCACATCCTCTTTATCCTTGAGGTTGAGGATGGGCCGTAAATGCAGCTCCCCTGCTCCGGCATGGGCGTAGTACACAGCATTCTGGTGATAGCCCTCCATAAGGGCAGAGAATTCGGAAATATAATCCGCCAGGTCTTCCACTGCGACCGCGGTATCTTCAATACAGGCCACGGATTTTTTGTCCCCTACCATATTTCCAAGGAGGCCCAGCCCGGCTTTCCTGAGTTCCAGCGCCATTTCAATGGCGTCACCACGAAGTACCGGGACCGCATAGCTCAGGCCGCATTTCTCTAGTGTCCTCAACAGTTCTGCTGTCTGATTGGTCAGGTCCTCTTCGTCATCCGACCGCATTTCCAGCATCAGGATGGCAGCAGGATCCCCTTCTATGAAGAAGCGGTTGTCCCGGTACTTGATACTGTTCTTAGTACAGTCCAGGATCACCTTGTCCATCATTTCGCAGGTGTACAGGGAATGCTGCATGCTCGGCACCACGGCCTGCAGGCATTTTTCCACCGATTCAAAATGAGCGGCGATCATCACGGCCTCCTTAGGGGGTAAAGGGTCCAGCTGTAAGGTTAGTTCCGTTGTAAAGGCAAGTGTTCCTTCGCTGCCCACCAGCAGATCACAAAGATTCAGCTTCTCGTTGCAATCTGAAAATATTTCTGAATCCAGCAGGGAATCGATGGCATAACCTGTGCTCCTTCTGTGGATGTTGGGTTTAGGGAAATTTTCCCTGATCCGCTCCTGCACCTCCAGAGGCTTTAGTTCCTTATAAAGGGTTCTGTAGATCTCGCCTTCCAGGGACTGCAGCTGCATTTTGGCTTCAAATTCTTTCCTGTTTATCTCAGAGAATTCCACTTCGCTCCCGTCGCTGAGGAGGGCTTTAATCCGGTTCACCTTATCCCGGGTTACTCCATATTTGATGGAGGTGGTCCCACTGGAATTATTTCCAGCCATCCCTCCCAGCATACAGCGATTGGAGGTGGAGGTGTTGGGTCCAAAGAACAGCCCGTATGGCTTGAGGTACCTGTTCAGGTCATCGCGGATGACTCCGGGTTGCACTGTGATCGTACGCGCTGCTTCGTCCAGGTTTCCTATACTGGTGAAGTATTTCGAAACATCCACTACTATGCCTTCCCCCACGACCTGCCCTGCCAAAGAGGTCCCGGCAGTGCGGGGAATAAGGGAGGTTTTGTGTTCTCTGGCAAAAAGAATCAGCCGCTTTATATCGTCCGCTGTTTTAGGATAAGCTACCGCGGTGGGGATACTTCTGAAGACGGAGGCGTCGGTGGCGTAGATATTGCGCCAGAGGCTGTCATGGAATAATTCTCCTTCGAGTTGTCTTTCTAATTGATTTAAAGGAAGTTGCATTAATTTATTGAAATATGGAGGGATGAATTAACGAATTTTAGACTTTCTTAACAATAGTTTGGCGATGAGGCCGTTTTTCAAGGATAAAGATATCTTAATTTTGCCGGAAACTAAATTAAAAGAAATGAAGAAAATACTTGTTATTGCCATGTGTATTTTTGGCTTCAGCTTTACAGCACAGAGTCAGAGCATATCCGAACACGCCTTAGGACTGCGTTTGGGGGACAGCAATGGATTTGGGACTGAAATTTCCTATCAGCACGGTTTGGGAGATAATAATCGACTGGAACTGGATCTGGGCTGGAGAGACAGCGACCACTACGACGGGTTCAAACTGGTGGGATTATACCAGTGGATCTGGAATATAGAGGGAGGTTTTAACTGGTATCTTGGTGCCGGGGCAGGACTTGGTTCCAGGAGCTTCCACGACCACGATCACAACGGCCACGACCACGACGACGACAGCGATTTCTTTGCCCTGGTCGCGGGGGATGTGGGGATAGAATACAATTTTGATTTTCCGCTGTTGCTTTCCCTGGACTTCCGGCCTGAATTAGGTTTGGATGATTATGGGGATGATGTGGATTTTGATATTGCCCTGGGGATACGATATACCTTCTAGGATTTACATGATCTTTTTAAAACACCTGTCTGGTCTTCCGTGGATCAGGCAGGTTTTTTATTCTGCATGATTCCTGTAGAAACGCCATGCATTGCGTCTCTGCGTTTCGTTCATAAGGAAGCGCCCTTCAGCGGGTGCTGCAAGGCCCTTTGATACAGGTCTTCATATAAAGGCATCACGGAATACAGATCGAAAAGCGAAGCCTGCTCCTTGGCATTGGTCTTGAACCTGTTCAGGGTTTCTTCATCCTGAAGTATGGAAACAGCATAGTGGGCCATTTCCTCTACATTGCCCACATCACTTAGAAATCCGGAGAACCCGTGTCTATTAACTTCGGGCAATCCACCAGTATTGGTAGAGATCACGGGAACTTCATTCACCATGGCCTCCAGGGCCGCCAGACCGAAGCTCTCCCTGTCGGAGGGAAGCAGGAAAAGATCGGAGCAGCGCAGGATCTTGTCAATTTCGTTGGACTGCCCCAGAAACAGCACCTTCTCCTCTATTCCCAACTCGAAAGCCAGATTCTCAGCCATTTCCCTCTCGGGCCCCTGTCCTACCATGATCAATTTGGCATGGAGCTGCTCCTGGATTTTGTAAAAGATCTTTATCACATCGTCGATGCGCTTCACCTTGCGGAAGTTACTGACGTGGGTAATTATCTTCTCATCCCCGCTGGCCAGTACATTCCTGTTGCAATCCCTGGCCTGAGAATCGTATTTATTAATATCAATGAAATTAGGAACCACCTGGATCTCCTTTTTTACATTGAACAATCTGAGGGTATCGGCTTTCAGACTTTCAGAAACAGAAGTTACCACATCACTATTGTTAATGCTGAAGGTAACCGCAGGTTTGTAAAAAGGATGATTTCCCACCAGGGTGATATCTGTCCCGTGAAGGGTGGTGACCATTGGGATGGAAATGCCTTCTTCCGCAAGCATCTGCTTGGCCATATATCCGGCATAGGCATGAGGAATGGCGTAATGAACGTGCAACAGTTCAATCTTATGCAGCTTGACCATATCCACCAATTTGCTGCTCAGGGCAAGTTCATAGGGCTGATAATGGAAAAGCGGATACTCCGGAACATTCACTTCGTGGAAATGTATGTTTCGGGAAAGCTGTTCCAGTCTTACCGGCTGTTTGTAGGTGATGAAATGGATCTCATGTCCTCTTTTCGAAAGGGCAAGGCCCAGTTCTGTTGCCACTACCCCGCTCCCGCCGAAGGTGGGATAACAAACAATTCCTATCTTCATAAATCAATAGTCTATAGCTTCGTAGATGGCCGCCTGGATCTTTTTACGGATGTCGTGCTGATTCAGTTTACGGTTCTCTACTGAAGGATGAATTCGATTCGATAAAAATACGTAAACTATTTCTTCATCCGGGTCTGCCCAGGTAAAAGTTCCCGTAAATCCGCTATGTCCAAAGCTATTCATGGAAACACAGCCGCAGGTTGGGCCGGCTTTTGAGAGCTGTGGCTTATCGAATCCTACTCCCCTTCTCACCCCGTCTTCGCAATAATAGCAGGTATTAAATTTGTTGAAGGTCTCTTCCTTAAAGTAACGTACGCCGCCATAAACCCCGCCATTGAGGTACATTTGCATGATCTTGGCAACATCATTGGCATTGCTGAACAAGCCGGCATGGCCTCCAATTCCACCAAGCAGGGCTGCCCCTTCGTCATGTACATAACCATGGAGCAGCTGGTCCCGCCAGCCTTTATCTCTGGCAGTAGGTACAATTCTTTCTTTGGAAAATTTATTCAGAGGGAGATAAGATGTATTGTTTGCGCCCAGGGACCTGTAAAAATGGGATTGGGTTAAATAGCCCAGGGAAGTACCATAGCTTTCTTCGAGGTATTTCTTCAGCAGATAATACGGCAGATCACTATAGCGATATTCAAGTTCTTCGTTCAGCACGCTTTCGTTGATGATGTTGATGATGGAATCCCGAATGTCATTTCGGATGAACAATCCTTCAGCCACCTTGGTGTCAAATCCTCTGATCCCCTCATGTCGATAGTATTCGGGGGACGGGCCTCCTCTTTCTTCATCGAAGGTATAGCGGTAAAAGGGAATCCATGGCTTAAATCGCGCATAATGGGAAAGCATCTGGCGGAGGTTTACCTGCTCCTTGTTGGAATCCTCAAACCCGGGAAGCAGCTGAGCCAGCTTAGTATTCAGTCCCAGCTCATCCTTATCCACCAGTTCCATCACCAGAGGCAGGGTCGCCAGGATCTTGGTCAGGGAAGCCAGATCATATACATCTGAGTCTTTTACAGGTATTTCTTTTTTATAAGTATGATAACCTGCGCTGTTATTATAGATCACCTTGCCTTTACGCGCTACCACCACCTGGACCCCGGGAGCCATTTTACCTTCAATGGTGGCATTGATCAGAGAATCAATCTTTTTCAGCTTATAGGAATTCATTCCTACACTTTCCGGCAGCCCGTAAGTCAGCCTCTGAAGGTCCTCGGTACTGAACCCGGTACCTTCAGGGAAGCCGGGCCCTGCAGATACAGGAAGCTGTCCCTTGGCGCAGAGGGCTCCAAAAATAAGCTGCGCAGCCTTTTTCTGGGTGACGGGGGTATTCTGGTAGTTCACCACAATACTCTCGATGTTCACACTGGATTTCAGGTCTAAAAGAGCATATGGACTCGTGAAAATATTCAGGATGACTTCACTGGTACGCGAGATCTCCTGGAGCCAGGTCAGTTCCTTTTCTGAAAACTTATAGGAAGTCCAGGGGTTGGCACCGGATTTATGAAAACCCACAATAACGAGGTGATAGGATTTGAGTTCTTCGAGCAGCTCTCCCAGGTGTTCCGCCTTTACCTCGTCAACAGCAGAATACTTCCGCAGCTGTTTAAGAAAGGCTGAACCATCTTCCTCCCCGAAATTCACATAAGCGATTTTAGTGTTCTTCAGGTCCTTGATAGGAAGTATCTCGTGCTCGTTCCTGATTACCGTGATGGCTTCTTCAATAAGCTTCTGGTTCAGAACCTTATGACGAATCGAATTCAGATCTTCATATAGAGAATCCGGATCCACAGGTTCATAGTCGTGCAGGCCAACCTTATATTTGGCGAAGAGGATCTTCTTTACTGAGTGTTGCAGCCTTTCTTCTGAAAATATGTCGGTTTTATAGGCATTTATCAGAGATTGGACGGCTTCAGGCAGATCTTTGGGCATGAGCAGAAGATCGTTACCGGCCAGGAAAGCTGCGAGACTGTTCCCGCCAATTTCAGGAATTCTGGCCCCCTCCATGGCTAAGGCGTCTGTGACAACCAGGCCCTGGAATTCCATTTTATCCTTAAGCAGATCCGTCACTATGGGTTTTGAAAGAGAGGAAGGGAAGCCTTTTCTTTTTTCAAAAGCAGGTACTTCCAGGTGCCCCACCATCACTCCTGGCAGGCCATTGGCAATTAGTTCTTCAAAGGGATAGAGTTCGGTTTCCTTCAGTCTTTTCTTTGAAAAGTCAAGTACCGGTAAGGCCTTATGAGAATCAGTATTTGTATCGCCGTGGCCGGGGAAGTGTTTGGCGACGCTCAATACCTTGCCTTTCTCCATGCCTCTCATGAAAGCCAGAGCTTTCTCTGATACGTTTTCCCGGCTTTCCCCGAAGGAGCGGTTTCCGATAATGGGATTGTCCGGATTGGTATTAATATCCACCACAGGGGCGAAATTCATATGTACCCCAAGCCTTCTCAGGTCCCCTGCAATGGCTTCCCCTGTTTCTTCAATCAGGGTGGAGTCCTTAATCGCCCCTAAGGTCATGTTCCAGGGGAAGGCAAAAGTTGAATCCAGACGCATGGCAGCCCCCCATTCCGCGTCCATGGCAATGAGCAGGGGAACTTCTGAAAGGCCCTGGAATTCATTGGTCAGCTTTACCTGCTGCTGTGGTCCGCCTTTAGAGAAAATAATTCCTCCAAGGTGATGCTCCTCAATGTACTTGCTGATCTTTCTGGTTTCGGCTGCAGACTGATTTGAAAACACATCGACCATAAACAGCTGCCCCACCTTCTCTTCCAGGGACATGCTGTTGTATATGCTGTCGACCCAAGCCCTCTGAAGCTGAGTTTCGGGCGCATATAGCGGATGAGCGTCCTCCGGTCCTACAGCAACTTTGGAGTCCTGTGCTGAAGCGATTTGGGGAGCAAGTGCAAAAAGTATAAGTAAAAATATTCCTGTTTTGAAAAACCTCATTATTTTAAGAAACGGTTGTGCCAGCTCTCCGAAGCAGGAACTTCCCATTCCGAAAGATATTCGGCTTTGTTATTTACCAGGTTATTGAAGACGATCGTTTTTGGGGATACGGCTTTATCCTTGGCCATTTTCCTAAAATCGGTCAGGGTTTTATAGGCAATAAACTCTCCCTGTTTATAAGAGACATTCATTTTGTCCAGCAGGTCTACCTGATATTCTTTCTCAAGCTGTTGAATGAACTGCACCGAAGCATCAATCGAACAACCGGTGGCCATATTCATTTTCTGATCCAGGGCAAGGGTGATGAACCTGTTGTACTTGATGTCAAAGGAAGCTTTAAGGTCGGCTCCGTGAGCGGTCCACTGGTTAACAAAACTTTGCAGTTTCTCAGAAATTTCCTGAACCTCCGGTTCAGAAAAGGGACGATTGGCCTGATAGATCCACACTCGGGAGGTATCGGGCAAGGTTTCGAAAGGGACAAACATATATTAATCGGGTTAAGAATGGTTAAAGAAATTCCCTATAAAAGCATCAACTTTCATACCGAGAGGCAGAAATAGAAATATTTTTTTGGGAAATCTTAAGATTTTAAACTGCTCAAATTTAGGAAAGTATTATGAAAAGAACTACCCAAATCCAATTTCATTTTTGTGGATAGGAGCAAATAGGAGTTCCCCCAGATTTCGCAGATTATTTCGCGGATTTCGCAGTACTATTCCGGAATTCAAACTGCGGTCTTCGGATTTATACTAACGGCTACAGGTCTTCAGCATTGGCAATCATCTCAGCGATGTCCATAACAGCGATACTGCTTTCAGCCTCCTTGCTTTTGACTCCATCGGTCAACATGGTATTACAGAAGGGACATCCCGCGGCGATTACGTCAGGGCGTACTTCCATGGCCTGCTCGGTGCGCTCCACATTGACATCCTTGTTTCCCGGTTCAGGCTCCTTGAAAAACTGGGCTCCCCCGGCGCCACAGCACATGGCGTTCTTCTTACACCTTCTCATTTCGACGAGTTCCACCTCCAGCTTACGTAACAGCTCTCTGGGAGCCTCGTAAACACCGTTCCCCCTTCCAAGGTAACAGGGATCGTGGAAAGTGATACGCAGGCCTTTATATTTGCCCCCTTCGACAGTCAGTCTGCCTTCATCCAGAAGGGATTTCAGAAAGGTGCTGTGATGCATCACCTGATATTCCCCTCCAAGGGCGGGATATTCGTTTTTAATGATATTGAAACAATGCGGACAGGTAGTCACTATCTTCTTTATTCCGTAGCCGTTTAGGGTTTCAATGTTGGTGGCTGCCTGCATCTGGTACAGAAATTCATTCCCAGCCCTCTTGGCAGGATCCCCATTACAGCTTTCCTCTGAACCAAGAACCGCAAAATCGACATTGGCGCGATTTAACAATCGTACAAAGGCCTTGGTTATCCTTTTAGCCCTGTCGTCAAAACTTCCAGCGCAACCCACAAAAAACAGCACCTCCGGCTGTTTGCCTTGGGCTGCGTATTCTGCCATGGTAGGGACTTTTATATTTTCTGTCATGGTGTAAGCTTTATTCCAAATTAATTTGCCGTAGAAACAGCGGCTTAAAGTTCGTTTGCCCAGTTCAGCCTGTCCATCTGGTTGTAAGGCCATGGGGCCCCGTTATTCTCAATGTTGGAAAGGGCGGTATTCAGATCGTTTGGACCTGCACTTTGTTCCATCATGAGATAGCGACGCATTTCAATAATGATGGACAAGGGGTCAATTCCCACGGGGCAGGCTTCCACACAGGCCTGACAGGTGGTACAGGCCCACAACTCCTCACGGAGGATATAGTCATCCAGTAACTGCTTTCCGTCGTCCACAAACTTGCCATTCTTATTGATATTGGCTCCCACTTCTTCCAGACGGTCGCGGGTATCCATCATGATCTTTCGAGGGGACAGCAGTTTTCCTGTATTGTTTGCAGGACATTCTGAAGTACATCTCCCACATTCGGTACAGGTATAAGAATTCAGCAGCTGAACCTGGTTCAGGTCAAATACATCAGAAGCGCCAAATTTCTCAGGAACAGCGCCTTCTTCAGAAGAAGGCGGAGTGGCATAGGGATCTGCTGCAGGATCCATCATCAATTTCACTTCCGCTGTTACCGCATCGATATTGTCGAGTTCTCCCTGAGGTCTTATTTTCGAGAAATAGACATTTGGGAAGGCAAGGAGAATATGCAGGTGTTTAGAGTAGTATAAATAATTCAGGAAGAAAAGAATTCCCAGAATATGCAGCCACCAGGCGCTGCGTTCGATAATTATAAGGGTGGAATTGCTAAAGCCATCCAGAAGCGGCAGCAGAAACTGGCTGACAGGGAAAGCGCCAGCAATCTCACCATTAGCCAGTATGGCATAATGCTCGGCTCCGTTTAACTGCAACTGGTAATCGGCCGCGTTCATGGTGAGGAACAGCAACATGATGATCATTTCGAAATAAAGGATGTTATTGGCATCCTGTTTAGGCCAGGAGGTCATCTCCCGCGCCATGAACCTGTATACATTGGAAATATTCCTGCGAGTCCAGAAAATAATGACTCCGAGCAGCACCAGAAAGGCCAGGATCTCGAAGGCACCGATGAGAAAAGAATAAAAGGCACCTGCTCCTGCAAAGATCCTGTGGGTACCGAAAATACCGTCAATGATGATCTCCAGGATCTCAATATTGATAATGATGAAGCCAACATACACGATGATGTGAAGTATACCTGAAACCGGCCGCCGCACCATTTTGTATTGCCCCAATGCAATTTTTGCCATCTTCTTCCAGCGGATACCGGGCTGGTCTGTTCGATCGATCTTCCTCCCAAGCCTGATATTCCTGTTTAGGCGCCTGATGTTGCGGACAAAGATCCCGCCCCCTATGAGCAAGACAACAACAAATACGATTTGTGCAAGAATCTGCATGGATGCTTATTTTAAGGAATCCTTTGGAGGGGTATAAGGTCCTGGTTTTTTTCCGAAAACTGAAAAATGTACGTAACGTTTTGGGTTGAGTTTTATATCCTGAAGCAGTTCCTCCAGCTGTCTGGTGGCACGATCCAGATTGTTATAGATACTCGGGTCGTTCATCATCAGTCCAAGAGTGCCCTCGCCATTGTTTATTTTTTCGGTGGTAGCCTCCAGATCTGCCACTACTTTTTCCATGTCGTTGACCATCTGGTTCAAGTTAATAGTTGAGAGGGTATCGGAGAAATTATTGAGATTGGCAGACATCTCGTCCAGATTGGTGAAGGTGCGATCAAGTTTCTCGGAATTTCCGTCAAGTACAGAATTGATGGTCTCGGCAGAACCTTTAAGAGAGGCAATGGTGATGCTGAGATCCTCAAAAGATTGCTTGATGTTATGCCGGGTGCCCGGATTCAGTACCTGATTAAGGGAAGTGATGAGGGAGTCAGCACTCTCTACAGCTTTTTCCACTTTTTCCTGTAAGGGTGTAAGCCGTTCATTGACCAGCTCCAGTAAACCTTCTTCAATATTACTAGGCAGGGTATCTCCCGACTCCGCAATATTCCCGGGTTCATATTCAGGAAGGATGGCGACGGATTTCCCGCCTATAAGGCCTCCGCCGTAAAGTTCGGCGATACTGTTCTTGGAAAAAGGGAATTCTTTGTCAATGGTGAAGGTTACGAGCAGTAAGCCTGAAGTATCCAAAAATTCTATATCCGTTACGGTTCCTACCTTGAATCCGTTAATGGTCACAGGTGAAGAAGGGGAAAGTCCCTCAACATCGGCGTAGACTGCATAAAAAGTTTTGCTGGAATCAAGAAGATTCTTCCCTTTCAAAAAACTATATCCGAAAATCAACAGAACGATGGCAATAATTGCCAGAAGAGCAGTTTTAACCTCCTTAGAATATTTCACAAATGGGCTGTTTAATGTATAAGGGCAAATTTAGCAATAAATATAAAAAAGCAGCATCAATTCCCCTTTGTTTTTAACGCCTCATTAACTGGTATTTTTTTTCCATTTTTAAAGGCCGTGATATAGCTCGAAGGATATCCCTGCTCCTTAGCCAGGGTGTGCAGCCGCTTTATCTCCTGATAACTGGAGGTGGCCCCGTAGTAATATTTCCAAAGCCCCTCTTCCTTATCTCTGGTTACATTCTCCAGCCCCTTGAAATTATAAGGCTCCGTCGCCAGTTTCTGACTACTGGCAGCAAGCTGGACCTTAAAGGTTATATCTTCATAGATGTCCGTTACTACTTCAGGGCCGGAAATTTCCAGTTTATTGACGTGATTCTGATCAAAATCCTCCAGCACCTCCAGATTGAGCATATTCTTATAATGTTCCACAGCCTTGACAATGGCACCGGACATATCATCCTGTCCTTTTTTACTGTTCAGGTATTTTCCCTCGGCGTTGTTGGTCAGGAAACCTGTTTCCACCAGTACGCTGGGCATATAGGTTTGCCGAAGTACCAGGAAACCCGCCTGTTTAACTCCCCTGTTTGGGCGCTTCAGGTCATTGGTAAAATTCTTCTGAATAAAATCCGCAAGAAGTATGCTCTGGTCCAGGTATTCCTCCTGCATCAGAGTGAGTCCAATATAAGACTCCGGAGACTTTGGATCAAAGCCGTCATAAGTGACCTCATAATCCTCCTCCAGATAGATCACTGAATTCTCCCGCATGGCTACCTTTAGGTTATCCTCATTCCTGTGGAGTCCCAACACGAAAGTTTCGGTTCCTGACGCCTGCGAGCCATGGGCGTTACAGTGGACGGAAATGAAAAGGTCCGCATGGGCATCGTTGGCGATTTGGGCCCTGCCTGCAAGTGTTACAAATACGTCCGTCTTACGAGTATAGATCACTTTCACCCCAGGCATTTTCTCCAATTCGGCCCCTATCCCCAAAACTATATTCAGAGCAATGTCCTTTTCATAATACCCATTCCCCCTGTTCCCTGGATCGTCACCTCCATGTCCTGCATCCAATACAACCACGAATTCATCCTTGGGAGGAAGTTTTTCAGCAGCAGTTATAGAGGTGGAAAATAAACCTGTGATAAGTAAAACTAAAAATAGCCGTAAATTCGTTCTCATAAGGTTGTAACGCTTGAATAGGGTTGTTATTTTATTTTTTGGGAATCCCAAAAGGTAGCTCAAAAAAATATATGTAATTTTGAAAATTCAAAAACCAGGCCACACTCCACAAAAATAGCATATAGAGCATTGCGAACAAATATATTAATTATACTTACCTGCTGTTTCTTTCTGCTGTTAAACTCAGTGGTCGCACAGGAAATACCAATTAATCAGGGAGTGCCTATCCCAGCAGCGCCAGAACCGGTAATTCCTTTCACAGATTCCCTTAAAATTGAAGCCGAGATCCCGGTCCTGGTGGTAACTGATTCCGTACAGACAGATACTGTCCAGAAGCAAAGTCAGTTCCTTACCGACCTTGTGACTTATAACGCTTCCGAATACATGAGACTCAGCCGCAAGGAGAACAGGATGTATCTCTATGATCAGGCGGAGATCACTTACGGCGATATCAATATTACAGCCGGACTCATCATTCTTGACAACGAGAAAAATGAGGTCTATGCTTATGGGATCCCCGATTCCACGGGAACTTACTCCCAGAAACCTGTTTTCTCCCAGGCCGAAAATGTGGTAAAACCGGATTCCATACGCTTCAATTTTGATACCGAGAGGGCGCTTATCTTCAATTCCCAGACCGAACAGGGGGAGTTCAAGGTACTGGGGGAGGTTACCAAAAGGGAGAACGATTCTGTTTATTATATGCAGAATGTGAAATTTACCACCTCTGAAGACCTGGAGGATCCGGATTATTACTTCTATGCAAGACGCATCAAATTTGTCCCCGATAAGAAGATTGTTTCTGGCCTTCTGAACATGTATATAGCCGATGTCCCTACCCCTCTGGGGCTGCCTTTCGGATATTTTCCTTTGACAGACGAAGAGACCTCAGGATTTATAATTCCTTCATTCGGGGAAGACAATCGCGCAGGTTATTATCTGCAGAACGGGGGTTACTATTTTGCCATCAGTGATTATGTGGACCTTACGGTTCTGGGGGATTATTATTCCAATGGAAGTTATGGACTGCGGATGGAATCCGCCTATGCCCTGCGCTATAAATTCAGAGGAAATCTGAGTTTCAATTACGAAAGACTCATCACCAGTGAAAGAGGTTTTCCCGATTACGGGGAGACCACCATCTACAATATCCAGTGGAGCCATAACCAGGACACCAAGGCCAGCCCCAGCTCTCGTTTTTCGGCTTCCGTGAACCTGGGGAGCAGTGACTATTACCAGGCCTCCACCAAACAGAACAACGCCGGGAACAGGCTGAACAATACCATGAGTTCCTCGGTCTCCTATTCCAAAACCTTTGAGGGGGAGCCACAGATCAATCTGAGCCTTTCAGCCAGACATTCGCAGATGACCCAGACAAAGCAGATCAATATGACCCTGCCAACCCTGCAGGCCAGCATGTCCCGGATCTATCCGTTTCAACCTAAAGTGGGAGCCAAAAAAGGGATCATTGAAAACATCAACTTTCAGTATAACCTGAATGCGGAGAACAGTTTTAACACCACCGACTCGCTTTTCTTCACCAAAGAGATGTTTGAAAATGCACGACTTGGGGCTAAACATACCGTCCCGCTTAGCACAAACTTTAAGCTGTTCAATTACCTGAATGTTAATGCCAACACCACCTATAACGAAAGCTGGGTCTTCAAGACCTTCGAGCGGTCCTATGATGAGGAGCTTCAGCGGGAAGTGGTGGATACGATCCATGGATTTGACTCCTACCGGACCTATAACTTCAGTACAGGGATAGGGACCACGCTTTACGGAATGGTCAATTTTAAACCCGGGAGCAAGATTCAGGCCATACGTCATGTGTTACAGCCAAGTATCAGTTATAACATCAATCCCGGATTCGATTATTATTACGACAAGTACATCATCCCGGAAACCGCGGGGGGGCAGGAAGCCAGGGAAGTGATCTATTCCCGGTTCCAGGGAACCATATACGGGCCTCCTGGCCAGAATTTCGCCAGCTCCATTGGTCTTTCCTTAAGGAATACCATTGAAGCCAAGGTGGTGGACAAAGACTCCCTGGAGGCAGAACCGAAAAAGATCACGCTGCTGAACAACCTGAACATCAGCACGGCTTATAACCTTGCAGGGGATTCCTTGAAACTTGCACCCTTCAACATCAGGGGAAATATTCCCATCATTCAGAACAAGCTCGATATCAACTTCGGGACCAACCTGGACCTCTATGCCCTGGACAATAATAACCGCAGGATCGACAAGCTGAACATAAATAACGGGGGAAGCCTTTTTCGCCTAACCAATGCCAATGTGAGTTTCGGTTATTCCTTCTCCAGTCGCGATTTTGAAGGTGGGGTTGAGAATACGAACCGTTACGAGAACGAGACCTTCAGGAATGGAGGCCGCCCCGATGACCTTTTCGGGAAGGGAATGGAACTGGACGGTACCTTTTACGATGAACACGAGGAGGACGTGGATGAAACTGAAGAGGAGGAGGAAGAGGTGGATCTGTATAATTACAAGATCCCCTGGGATCTGAGACTGTCCTACTCCATGAACTATTCGAACAATGCCAGGCAGAATGAAGTCTCCACCCATTCCCTGATGTTCTCAGGGGACGTGCAGCTTTCCCCGAAATGGACGGTAGGAGCCTCTTCAGGATACGATTTCGTCAATCAGGGCTTCACCTATACGCAGCTGAGATTTGCGAGGGACCTGGAGAGCTGGAGAATGACCTTCAGCTGGACCCCCTTTGGGATCTATGAACAATGGAATTTCTTTATCGGGATCAAATCGGCCCTGCTGAGGGATATCAAGTACGAAAAAAGAAGACAACGCGACCGACAACTTTAAACCAGCAACTATGAAAAAGATCATCAGAACCAACGACGCCCCTGCACCTATTGGACCTTACAACCAGGCCATCCTTTCCGGGAACACTTTATTTATTTCCGGGCAGATAGCCATTAATCCTGTAAACGGGGAATTGGAACTTTCCAATATAGAGGATGAGACGGAACAGGTAATGCGCAATTTGAAAGCCATCCTGGAGGCTGCAGGCATGGACTTTGAAAATGTAGTCAAGAGTTCCATATTTATCAGTGACATGAACAATTTTGCTGCCATCAACAAGGTCTATGCGAAATATTTCAATGAGGAAACCGCACCTGCCAGGGAGACTGTGGAAGTGGCAAAACTTCCCAAATCTGTGAATGTGGAGATAAGTATGATTGCGGTTGGGGAGTAAATCGTCCTGGCTTTTTGAAAAGGCAGCTTCTATGTTGAATTGCCCGGACTTTTAAGTCCGGGTTACAAAAGTTATTTTTTGATATAGGACTTTAGCCCAATAATATCTCGATATCGCAATTGGGCTAAAGCCCTTAAATAGATGAACAAAATACCCGCCTTAAAAGGCGGGACAATTCAAAAACAGGAAAAAATTAAACCTTTTTAAGGCTCTTCAACACCTCCTCCAGGACCAGGAGCACTCCGCCTTCATCATTGCTTTTTGCGAGAAAAGCGGCCTTGTTTCGCACCTCCTCGTGGGCATTGGCCATGGCATAACTGAATTTGGAATGATTAAACAGCTCCAGGTCGTTCAGGTAATCCCCGAAACTCATGGTCTCTTCCGGCGTAATTTCATAAAGCTCCTGCAGCTTTACAAGCGCATTTCCCTTCTGCGCCTCCCTGTGGGTGAAATCCACCCAGATCTGTCCGGATAATTTTACCTGCAGCTCATCTTTCAGATGCTCCACATGAGGCAGGGTGTTTTCCTCAGCTCCCGACAGGTCACAGACTGTTACTTTCAAAAACTCATCATCCTTAACCTCCAGCAGGTCCTCCACCACCTCGTATTTATCATAGTGCATCAGGAAGGGGGTCATGAATTCGGGATCTGTCTGCTCGATATAAGCCGATTTCTTTCCGCAGACAATGATATATTTCCCACCTATTGCTTTCAGGCATCGCACAATTTCCATGGCCAATGACCTTTGCATGGGTTGTATATGCAGTTGCTTCTCCCCTTCCATGACTATGGATCCGTTTTCCGCAATAAAGATCAGCTCCTCCTTCACCTCCTCCAATTTAGCAGTCAGGCTGTAATACTGGCGGCCGCTGGCCACTGCTATCTTTAATCCGGCGGATTTAAGTTCTTCTACCAGTTCAAAGAATCTGTCATTGAGGTTCCCTTTGGAATCCAGCAAGGTGCCGTCCATATCGGTAACTATCAGTTTTATTTTAGTGAAATCCATAGGTCTGATTTGGTTCTTTGCAAAGGTACTGCTTACTCCCTCCCCGGCAAAGCCTGAACAGGCATCATCCAGGACAATATCAGCTCCTGCATTTCTTCAGGTTAAAGCGAAGAACTGGCGAAGAACTGGCGAAAACCAATGGGAGATGACCCGGAGGTGCTGAGGAGAAAGGAGAGCCCCGGATGCTTTAGGGTCACTCTTCAACTGATATAAAGCCAAAAAAAAATGACTTCCAATTTGTCGTGGAAATCATTTTTTAGTTTTATCGAAAAAGTCGGGGTGGCAGGATTCGAACCTGCGGCCTCCTGCTCCCAAAGCAGGCGCGATAACCGGGCTACGCTACACCCCGAGTCATTTATGTATCGCGACCCTGGCGCGATGTGAGTAGCGGAGAGTGTGAGATTCGAACTCACGCGACAATTGCTCGTCGACAGTTTAGCAAACTGCTCCATTAACCACTCTGGCAACTCTCCTTTTAAGAACTTCTGCAAGTATTTTGCGGTTGCAAATGTATGTTTTCAAAACCTTTCCTGCAAACCTTTTTTCGGTTTTTTAAAGACCAATTCATGGCATTAATTACAAAAGGTTTTATCTCAGAACTTTATCTAAAAAAAAACTTGTTTCCACTTACCTGTTGCTGGTATTATGCAGAAGGTTTCCCCGTTTATTCCTTGGAATCTGCCCGAATTCCATGGAGACGCACTGTATAACATCTTTATTTTCAGTTAAATAAACTGAAATTCAAAAGTGTTTACAAAGTATTTATTTATATTTAAAAGAACTTAAAATGGATGAAGATGAAACAGAGTGATGACAACAAACCTATTCCCATGACTTCGGTTTCTTCAGGAAAGGGCCGGGAAATAAGGGAGGACGTTTATTACTACACTGACCAGATCGTAAATATAATTCTTATCGGCAAACCTGGCCAGGAGAAATGGGTGCTGATTGACGCCGGGATGCCGAAATCAGGCAGCAGGATCCTGGAGGTGGCAGAGGATCGCTTTGGGAAAGGCAGTAAACCTGATGCCATCATTCTAACCCACGGGCATTTTGACCACGTCGGGGGGATCGTGGAACTCATTAATAAATGGCAGGTCCCGGTTTACGCCCATCCTCTGGAATTCCCATACTTAACGGGTAAACTGGCTTACCCTGAACCAGATGTCACGGTAGAAGGTGGCATGTTGGCCAAAATTTCTTCTGTCTATCCACATCAGCCTATCGATATTAGGGGGGTAGTGCTTCCCCTAAGTACTGATCATTCGGTGAACGATCTCCCTGAATGGAAGTGGATCCATACTCCAGGACATTCCCCAGGCCATGTTTCTTTTTTTCGGGAGCGGGACAGGCTGTTGCTATCCGGGGACGCCTTTATTACGGTGAAGCAGGATTCTTTTTACAAGGTGCTTGTGCAGAAAAAAGAAGTAAACGGGCCTCCCCGCTATCTGACCACCGACTGGAAAGCAGCCAGGGAGTCGGTAGAAAAGTTACGCGCTTTGCAGCCTGAAATCGTAATTCCGGGCCACGGAAGCGCCATGGAAGGAGCGGAACTGAAAGAAGGGCTGGACGGGCTCGCGGAAAACTTTGAGGAACTGGCCGTTCCGGATTACGGGAAATATGTAGACCGGGAGGAACATTAAATATTATTTTTTATGGAGCCTATTTATTTCAAAAGCTGGGAAAGCCTTGGCAGTACTTTTATTATCACCATCCTTGCCTATATCATCATGATACTCCTCCTGAGGGTCTCCGGGAAGCGGACGCTTTCCAAAATGAACGCCTTTGACTTCATAGTTACTATTGCGTTAGGTTCTTCCCTGGCTACCGTGGCATTAAACAGAAATGTGCCTCTGGCCGAAGGCGCCCTGGTGTTCTTTCTTCTGATCTTTCTGCAGTACCTGATCACCTGGATTTCAGTTAGAACCAACAGCTTCAGGGATGCAGTCACAGGGCAACCCATTCTGTTACTGTACAAGGGACAGCTCCTGAAGAAAACGCTTAAAAAAGAAAGGATAACCATCGAAGAACTGAATATTACAGCCAGAAAGGCCGGAATGGAGGATCTGGCGAATATTGACGCTATAGTCCTGGAAACCACAGGGGATCTGGTGGTTATCTCCAACCTGGAGTATAAAAAATCTCCATCCTTTAAAAACGTCCAGAAGCCTGAATTTTAATCAGTGTTTTCCTAAACCTTTTCTCCAAATGCCAGGTCACCCGCATCCCCAAGTCCGGGGACTATATACCCATGATCGTTGAGTTCCTGATCAATGGTGGCGACCCATAACTGGGTGCCCTCAGGTAATTCCGAGGAAACATGATCTATTCCTTCGGTAGCAGCTATGACGGAAACCAGATGGACTTCCTTAGGAATGCCCATCTTTTTTAATGCTTCAAATACGGATACCAATGATCTTCCCGTTGCAAGCATGGGGTCGGCAAGTATCAGGGTCTTGTTTTCCAGTGAGGGGGAAGCCAGATATTCCACCACGATCTCAAAATCGATCTCGTTCTGGGGATGGTGTCTATAGGCAGAGATAAACGAGCTGCCTGCACGGTCAAAATAGTTCAGTAATCCGTTATGTAGTGGGATTCCGGCCCTCAGAATGGAACAGATGACTACATCATCCTTCGGGAGGAATAATCTGGAGGTCCCTAGAGGGGTTTGTACCTGCTTTTCTTCGTATCCCAGGGTTTTGCTCAGCTCATACCCTAAAACCTCCCCTATGCGCTCTATATTCTTCCTGAAGCGCATCCGGTCTGTCTGGATACCGATATCCCTGATCTCTGCAATGAACTGATTTAATACGGAATTATTCCCCGAAACGTGATGAACTGTCATACTTGTGTATTTGGCGTTCCAAGATAAGCAGAAATAAATTCGGAATCAAACCTGCTCCGGGGTCAGATGGGATGGCATTTTTTTATAATACTCCCCCTCTTTTGCCATTGGTTTTTCCTTCCTCCTTTCGGGTCTTTTCAGAAGGGTCATGGTATTCTTCAGCTTTTTCCCCCTTATATATAGTTTCACTTTCAGATTCTATGTCCACCTCGGATTCGACAGATTCCTTGGGCAATTCTTCTTTTTCAGAATCATCTGCCTTGTTCCTGGTCGGATTGAATTGCTCGTCGTCCATTTCCGGGATATCCAGGTCCTCCCCCTCATAATCTATAGGCTCCTGCCGGTCTTTGAAATAGTCCCCCTTGCCTTCCTCACTCTGGTTGTTCAGGACTTCCTTATCTTCCTCCGTAATATCAGGATTATAACCCATGTTTTTTGGTTGTTGCTCCCTGTCTTCGCGGTTTTCCCGTGGTTCTTGCTCTTTTTTGCTCATGGCGCTGATTTTTCTTTCAAATTACACAAAACCAATTTATTAGGGGTTAAAATGAAGTTAATTGGTTTTAACGCTGCAAACCGGGACAGCGAAATAAAGGCTTAATTCATCGGAAATCCAGAATCCGCCAGGACTTCCTCGATCTGTTTAGTATGTCTTGCAGTATGACCTGCGATGAACAGGAGACTCTGATAAGCATCGATAGGGCCGAAGGGGGAATCTGTGACATGATTTCTCATCTCGTCCTCAGAGGTATCTCGTATAAAATCGAGCATAGCTTCCCTCTGTTCCTCCAGTTTATCCAGGGCCGTATCAGGATTGCTGAATTTACCTGTTGGCTGCAGCTCTGCAGATGCCTTGACTTTCTTACTCCTGTCCTCGATCCCGCTGATCAGCGCCTCATCAGAAACCTTTATTTCTGATCTGCGCTCGGGGGCCGGCTCCTGAGCCATCATATCCTCAGTCATTTTAAAAATAGCGGCTTCGGTCAGGACGATGTGTTCCAGCACCTGATTTATGGACCAACGTTCCTCGGCAGGTTTAAAATTCAGCTGGGCCTCTGAAAGATCCTCCGTAATTTCTTCCAGGTGATTCCTGGTCTCTTCAAAATACTCAAGGAGGAATTCCTTGTCCTTTAGATTTGGTTCAACAATTTCGGTGGGGTTGATCATGCCAGCTTCCTTTTCCTGAAAGGAAACCAATAAGAACAGTATGAATAATAAACTCAGTTTTTTCATGATTTATATTTTTTGATTACGATAATGATTTGTCTTCTGATAATTCCTTGATTCTTCGAAGGGCCTTTGGAAAAATTCCCCCGAAACTTTCCTTATAATCCTCTTCAATATCCAATTCGACAGTCAGCCGGGTATTCCCTTCCTCCTCTTCCAGGGTATAATTTTCAAAGGCTCCGGCCCAGGGTTTCACCTTTTCACTCTCCAGGTCCTCATTTCCTTCCGCATCCCGCATTCCCAGATGTTCAAAGGACATATAACGATTGTCATCCTTTTTGGCTATCCTGGAGATCATGCCTTCATTTTTGGAATTCAGGAACAGGATTCGGCTGCCCTCCTCCCAATCCGATTCCGCATGGGATCCTTCCCCGAAATAGGAGGTCCAGTCGGGATAGGTATCCTCTCCCCACAAGACCCTCCAGACCTTTTCTGGGCTTGCGTTAATGTTGGTGCTGTATTCTTCTCGTTCCATAATTGGTTTTTCTTTTTAGGGTTATCTGTTTGGTTTTGCCAGACTTAATCATACGCCTCCCTTAGCTTCTGAATATCGAATTTCTTCATTTGAAGGAAGGCTTTGGTGACCCGGTCAACACGGACCTGGTTTCCACTGCTAAGGAACTTGTGAAGAATGTTGGGGGTTATCTGCCATGAGACTCCGAATTTATCCTTCAGCCAGCCACATTGCTGGGCCTTGGGGTCGCCTCCTTCGGTAAGGTGATCCCAGTAATAATCGATCTCCTCCTGAGTTTCGCAGGGCACCACAAAAGAGATGGCCTCATTGAACGGATAATCATTCTCCATTCCGCTATCCATCGCCATGAACGTCTGCCCCATCAACCTGAACTGAGAGTGCTTTACAGTGTTCATGGCGAATGATGACTCCTCCTCGGTATACCGAAGAATTCCATCTATACCGGATTGTTTAAAAAGGGAAGTGTAAAACTTCACCGCCTCCTCTGCCTGTCCCCTTCTTTTTCCTGTAAAAAACAACAGGGGACAAATTTTCTGTTCCATGCTAGCTTCCTTATCGAGCATCAGCTGCCAGCTCAGCCCGAACTTGTCCTGCAGCCATCCATATTTGTCACTCCAGTCGTATTTTTCCAGGGGCATCATCACCTTCCCCCCTTTTTCCAGAGCATTCCACAATTTATCTATTTCCTGTTCGGAGGCAGCAACAAAAATGGAGATGGATGGATTGAACTGAAAATGTGGTCCACCATTGAGACCTGTGAATTTCTCCCCTTCCAGTTCAAAAGAAACTGTCATCTCCGCTCCCTCAGGCTTTCCGTGAATCTCCTGCCCCTCTTTTCCATATCTGGTGCGTTCCCCTATGCTCGAATTCTGAAAAAGGGAAGTATAAAATTTCGCTGCCTCCCCTGCCTGATCATCGAACCAGAGGCAGGTGGTGATTTTGTGGTCTGAAGTTGTCATGGGTTTTAGGTTTACGTTTTGCTGTTTGACATTTGGAATTTGGAATTTGGATTTTAGATTTTGGTATTAACATTTTAGTAAACGAAGTATTTGATTATCCTTTAGTTAGGATTAAATTTACAAATATTTTGATGGAATATTTTTATTTTATTAAAAAATGAAACCGGATTTTTTGGTGATCCAATGGGCCTTGTCAGGCGAGAATTTTAAGGATCGAGCTTTGAAGTTAATGTTCTCCTAAAAAATAGCTGAACCAAGCTAAAAATAATATTTTCGGAGCCTGTGTAGTTTATTCAGTAAAAAGTCCTTTCTGAAAGCTCGGGGACATGAAAAATCATTTCTGAGGAGATTTTCCGGGGGCATCCAAAAAAATAATTCTTGAAAATTAGCGAAACTTCTGAATATCCCTCCCACAGCCCAAGCCACGGGAACCTGGATTTTAAAAATATCATAGGGGCCTCCCCTATTGCCTTTTACATGACCGATGCAGATGGCAGAATAAGCTTCTTTAATGAGTCGGCGGTAAAACTCTGGGGGCGGACCCCTGAAATTGGAAAGGATCTGTGGTGTGGGGCCTGGAAGACCTTTTTTCCTAATGGAAAACTCATGTCTCCGGACGAATCTCCCATGGCCCTGACCCTTAAAAATGGGATTGCTTACCACCATCAGAGAATCACTATCGAGCGGCCTGATCTTAGCTTCAGGAATTTATTGGTTTTTCCACAACCTATTTTTGATGCTAAAGGAAATTTACAGGGGGGCCACAACACCATGGTGGATATTTCTGAACAACACCTCAATGAAATTAAACGAGCCACGCTTTCGTCAATTGTTGAGTCTTCTGATGATGCCATCATCAGTAAAAACCTCGACGGGATCATCACCAGCTGGAATGCCGGAGCAGAGCGCATTTTAAAATATTCCGAAGAGGAGGTGCTGGGCAAATCCTTACAGATGCTCATTCCCGAGAGCCGTAAGGATGACGAAAACAAAATCATGGAAAAGATCCTGAAGGGGCAGCGGGTGGACCATTTCGAAACGGTGCGGCTGGATAAGTTTGGCAACGAAATCCCTGTTTCCCTCACGGTTTCGCCTGTAAAAGATAGCCAGGGGAGGATTGTTGGTGCTTCCAAAGTGGCCCGGGATATTTCGGAAAAGCTGCAGGGGGAAGAGAAGCAGGCTATCCTCTCAGCCATTGTGCAATCTTCAGATGACGCCATTATCAGTAAAAACCTTAATGGGATCATCATGAGCTGGAACCGGGGCGCCGAGCAGATATTTGGCTATTCGGAAGATGAAGTGCTGGGCAGGCACATTACCATTCTCATTCCAGAGGAACGCCTTTCTGAAGAGGAAGTCATTATCAGCAAGATCAGGAAAGGGGAAAGAGTACAGCATTTTGAAACCATCAGGAAAACCAAAAACGGAACCGAAATCCCTATTTCCCTGACGGTTTCGCCGGTAAAGGATAGTCAGGGGAATATCGTGGGTGCCTCAAAGATCGCACGGGATATTAGTCAGCAGGTAGAGACGCAGCGGCAACTGAAAAAATATACGCGGCACCTGGAGATCCTGAATTCCCTGGGGAAAAGCATCTCAAAGAAAATGGATGTCAAGCACATCCTTCAGCAGGTTACCGATGCAACCACTTCCCTTACTGGTGCAGCTTTTGGTGCTTTTTTCTATAACGATGTCACCGAGGAAGGGGACAGTTTAATGCTCTTCACCCTCTCCGGCGCCAACCGCAAAGATTTCGAGAAATTTGGAATGCCCAGAAGTACTGCGGTATTCCATCCCACCTTTACAGGGCAGGGAATAGTACGGGTAGACGACATCACCAAAGATTCACGATATGGCCTCACAGGCCCACATTTTGGAATGCCGAAAGGGCATCCACCGGTGTGCAGCTTTTTATCTGTTCCCGTAATCTCGGGATCGGGAGAGGTTATCGGCGGATTGTTCTTTGGACATCCCGACACGGGAGTCTTTCAGAAGGAACACGAAGACCTTGTGAGCAATATAGCATCACAGGCAGCTATTTCACTTGATAACTCCACGCTCTTTGAGCAGGTGAAGAGCCTGAGCGAAAAAAAGGATGAGTTCATTGCTGTAGCAAGTCATGAGCTAAAAACGCCACTCACTACCATTAAGGGCTACCTGCAGGTGCTTTCCAAAAGAGAAAAGGATACCATGTCAGAACTCTTTCTCAAGAAATCCCTGAACCAGGTGAACAAACTCAATTCGCTGGTGAAGGACCTGCTGAATATGTCAAGACTTGAATCAGGGAAACTGGAATTTCAAAAGGAAAGCTTCGACCTGAGAAAGCTGCTCCTGGAAATAAGTGAAACCTTCAGCTACTCCACCACCACCCACGCCCTGCTGTACGAGCTGGGGGACGAGCCGGTAATAATTGAGGCAGATAAACAGCGGATCGAGCAGGCGGTAATAAATTTCATGAACAACGCTGTAAAATACTCCCCTAAAGCAGACAAGATTTCCCTGAAGCTATCCCAATTCGATGGCAAGGTAAAGATATCTGTAAAAGATGAGGGAATTGGGCTGACGGAAAAGGAAAGAAAGCAGATCTTCACCAGGTATTATCGCGCTGAGAGTACCAAGGGTATCAGCGGATTAGGACTGGGGCTTTACCTAACCAAACAGATCATTGACCGGCACAATGGAAAAATTGAGGTTACCAGTGAATTCGGTAAAGGTTCAGAATTTAGTATCATCCTGCCTATGACAAAGGCGAATTAAATATTTTCGAAAAAATATTAAATTCGATTTATAATTGAACAAAACTTATTCTACCTAATCAAACTCTTATATGGCCTCAGGATTTTTTGCACTTCTCGACGATATAGCAACTTTAATGGATGATGTGGCGGTGATGGGAAAAGTCGCCGGAAAGAAGACAGCAGGGATTTTAGGCGATGATCTGGCAGTAAATGCAGAAAAGGCATCGGGATTTATGTCTTCCAGGGAATTGCCGGTGCTTTGGGCAATTACCAAAGGCTCAGCCCTAAACAAACTTATTATTTTACCCCTGGCATTTCTGCTCAGCGCTTTCGTGCCATCGGCCATAAGCATTATCCTGATCATAGGCGGACTTTATTTAGCCTATGAAGGGGCGGAGAAAATATATGAATTTTTCTTTCCCCACGCCCACCAGACGGAAACTCCAAAACTGGAAGAGATTTCCGAGGAAGAAGTTCTTAGAATTGAAAAAGAAAAAATAAAATCGGCTATCGTAACTGATTTTATACTTTCTGTGGAGATCGTAATAATAGCCCTGGGCAGCGTTCAGAATGAAGCCCTGATTACTCAGATCCTGGTGGTGAGCCTTATCGCCCTTGTAGCTACCGTTGGGGTGTATGGCCTGGTAGCACTGATCGTGAGGATGGATGAATTTGGAACTAAACTTATTAGTCTCAACGAAAGGAAAAACAGCATTTCCGATAAGATAGGTCTGTTCCTGGTAAACGCCCTGCCTAAAGTCATTAAAAGCCTGTCAGTCATTGGTACCATAGCCCTGCTCCTGGTTTCAGGAGGTATTTTTGTACATAATATACATTACCTGCACGACCTGTTCGAAAATCTGCCCGGAATGCTAGTTGAATTCCTAACCGGGCTGGTGGTTGGATTCCTTGTGCTGTTGTTCGTAAACCTTTTCAGCAGGATCTGGAAAAAGCTGAAGAACTGATTTGAAGAGCCTCACTATATCTTTCAAAGATGGCAGGAGGGTTTTTAATTGCCTATCTTTGAGGCCTATTAGAAATCAGCAATAGATACAAAATGAAACAACTCCTTAAGAACAGCTTTATATTAATTATCACTGCCGGTTTTTTAGCATCCTGCAGCGAATCGAGAAAACAAGCAACGGAAAAACTGAATGAATTGAATGAAAGGGCAGCGGAACTGAATTCAGCGGTGGACGATGGTTTTAAAACCATAGAATCCTTTGATTCTGTAGTAAAATCAGGAGCCGATCAGATAAAGGAATATGATTCCTTAATTAAAAGCAGCACTTCCAAAATTGATTCCATGGCAAGGGAGAAAGCCGAAGCCTGGGAGGAATTGACAACTTTTTAATTTCCATTTTTCCCAACCCAAAGTGGAAAATGAACGAGGCTCATCAATAATTTCTGAAGTCAAACTCAACGGTGCTGGTCAAACAGCAGCACATTGCCGTCCGGGTCGGTGACCATAAAACTCGCAGGCCCGGAGGTGGTTTCATCCACTTCCGGGTTTATGGAAATTCCCTTATCTTTTAGATGTCGCTGAATTTCCCTAATATCATTGTACTCATCCAGCGCATTTGCGTTCTCATCCCAGCCGGGGTTAAAGGTTAGGATATTTCCTTCAAACATGTTCTGAAACAGTCCGATCAGAGAATTTCCGTTTTTCATGATCAGATAATTCTTATCCTGGCTACCTGCAAAGACCTCAAAACCGAGTTTTTCATAAAAGGATTTTGAAGCCTGAAGGTCTTTGACACTCAGGCTGATTGAAAATGCTCCTACTTTCATATCTTTTAATTATTAGTAGTCTTGTTAGTATTTTAATGATTCGGTTTTATAAAAATACAAAAACTGAGTTGTACTTCCTGTGGCTACAAATTTTAATAAAACAAATTATTTTCTTGCCAATATTGAAAAGCGTCTTATATTTGCACTCGCTAAAACGGTCGAGTAGCTCAGTTGGATAGAGCATCTGCCTTCTAAGCAGACGGTCACAGGTTCGAATCCTGTCTCGATCACTTTAAACCCTGTAAACGATATGTTTTACAGGGTTTTTTGTTTTCTAAAGATTAGTTTTTGATTCTTAGATTTTTTCTTTTCTCAAAAAAATTCGGGTCCTGACCCGAATTTGGCTGAATTCGGGTCAGGACCCGAATTTTTTTATTCCTGTAAACCTGAACAGCCCTCTAAAGGAATTAATAAAGTATGCTAATTTATTCCCAAGACTGGTCTTCCCATTCTTAAAAAGATTCCTGAATCAGTTACATTTACATAAGCCACTCAGGACGGTTTATGTTAGCAGTGAAAGCCTTTTCAGAAGTTTTGAAAAGGAAATTCAAGAAATTTTATGGAATTACATACAGAAAAGGAAACATCTCCATTTAGTGAAGGATCAATAGAGAGGATTGTCCAGGAATTACAGGAGGAGTGCAAACTGGATATGCATCTTCCCGGAGGGGGGTATTTACATATGAGCGACGAACTTCCCTACCTGGTGATCTATCGCCTGCCTGCATCTGAAGAAGAGGGGAAGGAAGATAAAAGCACTGTCCGATTCGTTCTTAGCGAAGCTTCCTTTTTAATTATCGGAAACCAGGACTTTGAAGGTTATCGGCGACTTATGCTTTGCCTGGGGGATGCCATGGCGTCGAAATTCAAAAGTTTCCTGCTACTGGAGGTCTATGCAGGAGAGATAGGCAGTGATCGTTTTACCGTCAGGGGCCCAGCTGTAAAATTACCTGCTACCCTAAAGGAGCTTAAAAAGGAACTTGATTTCCTCACCGAAAAATATAAAGGGCTTTATTTTAGCCGAACGCTGGTTGAAGATACCCAGGAACGACAGCTGCAGGGCCAGAAAGCTTTGTTGGAAGTCGATGCCTTGAAAGATAGCGGTTGCCTTTTACTGGGACTCGAGGTGCCTCCGGTTTACAGGAACCGCCATGGGGAAGAATATCCGGTTTTCTTCAGAAGTTTTAAAGACAATTTTATTCGTGCACTACACAAAGCCATTTTCCAGTTCATCAGGGTGCAGACCAATAGCGGGGTGTCCAGCTACTACGCCCTGGGCCAACAAACTATTAAGGAAAAAGCTCTTAAGATTGACCTGCAACTGGCAAGGATAGAAACCTCCTATCAGTTTCTCTGGTTGATATCTCCCTCGAATATCAAGAACGTAAAAGACACTTTCTTTAACAGCGGATATAAGGAACTGCTTAATTACCATTACAGACTACTGCCTATTGATCCCGATGTGCTGAAGAGGGAACTGTATAACCTGAAGCTCGAGGACATCGACGATCCGGCGCTCTCTTTCCTTTTCAGGGAAAAGAGGGAAGAGCTGGAACTTCAGATCAGCATGTTAAACGACCGGGGCACCAGGCATTTCTTCTATAACAGTCTTATGCTCTACAATGGGATTGAGGATAAGCTCATTGAAGAGGCCAAACAGTTATTGCTAGATGTTGATGAGGAAGAACCTACAGAAGCGGCTGAACTTCTGGATGCCAATGAATTTAAAGAACTCGCAGAAAAGGAGTTTGAATATTTCCGGGGGCAGGATGAAAACTTTCATTCTAAGATCCATATCAGGGATGACGTAAATATCCTTATGGTTTCCCAGGGGGAATTATATATTCCTGCCGATTATCAGATGGATGCGGCTTCAACCCTGGCCCTTATCCAGCACGAGGTGGGTACACATATACTCACCTACTATAACGGGTTACAGCAACCCCTAAAACAACTTTCAACCGGCCTCACAGATTACGATACCTTACAGGAGGGCCTGGCTGTATTGGCCGAATATTTAGTGGGTGGGCTTTCTGCCAACAGGATGAGGACCCTGGCAGGAAGGGTTGTTGCCGCCTCGGCAAGAGTCGAAGGAAAAGACTTTAGGGAAATCTTCGACCTGCTTCATCGGCAGCACGGTTTTTCAGCCTTAAGGGCTTTTAATATCACCTCCAGGATAATGCAGGGAAGCGGATTCATCAAAGATATTATTTACCTGCAGGGGATCGTCGAACTAAAGGATTACCTTGAAAAAGATGGGGAGCTCGAACCTTTGCTGATAGGAAAATTTGCCCTTAAGCATTTACCAGTCATCAATGAACTAATGGAAAGGAAGGTGCTTAAAAAGCACAGTATCCTTCCACGATACCTAAACACAAAAGAAACAAACGAACGATTAAATAAAATCCGAAATGGTTTATCCCTTTCACAAATGATAAGCGCATGAAAATATGTTTTGTAATAAATAGTATTGAAACTGAAAAGGTGGGAACCACAGTTTTTATGATGCATGAAGCACGAAAGCGAAAACATGAGGTTTATGTAATGGGGGTGGGGGATTTTTCCTTCACCCACAATGAACCTTTAAGCATCAACAGTACCTACATTCCAAAAGCCATGGAGCCCGCCGACCCCTATGAATTCCTTGAGATCCTTCAGGGGGAAAAGGCAAAGACTCTGAGGATTATAGCCACTGATCTGGACGTGCTTTTCATTCGCAATAACCCGACAGAGGAAGGTTCAGGACGTCAGTGGGCTGAGCAGGCGGGCGTGGCGTTCGGCAGAATGATGCAGCAGGAAGGGGTGCTGGTTTTAAATGACGCCTATGCCCTCTCCCACGCCTTTATCGATAAACTCTATTTTGAAGAGCTTCCGTCCATAATTAAACCGCCTTCCATTATCACCCGGAGCAAGGATGAGATCCTGGACTTTTTTGAAAAAAAGAAGAATAAGATGATTCTGAAGCCGCTGGAAGGTTCAGGGGGACGGGATGTCTATTTTATTGACAAAAATGAAAAAAATCTGAACCAGATCATAACCAATCTGTCGGAACAGGGATACATTATTGCTCAGGAATACCTCCCTGCGGTCAAGGAAGGGGATGTGAGGGTTCTGCTAATGAATGGCCGGGTCCTTGAAAAAGACGGGCAGTATGGAATAATAAGGCGTGTCGCCGGAAAAGGAGAATTCAGAAGTAATTTCTCTCAGGGAGCGACAGCCGACAGCAGTCCCCTCACCGAGGAGATGCAGAGAATTGTGGAAATAACCGCTCCCAAACTAATCAGGGATGGTTTATTCTTTGTGGGACTTGATATAGTCAAAGATAAACTCATCGAAATCAATGTTCTGAGTCCCGGCGGAATTGACCGATTTAAAGAAATTGGATTGCCAACATTCACTGATGTGATTATTGAATCAATCGAGAAAAAGTTGGAGTACAAAAAGCTATATGGGGGAAAAATAGCGAACAAGGTATTGGCCACGATGGCTTGAAGATAAATTCTGCGTCCACTGCGAAACCACGGCGCTCTTTGCGTGAAAAAAAATTAAACCAAATGAATGAAGTTCCGAGAATAATAGGAAAATACAAAGGTGATAAAGAAGGCCCTCTGCTCCTTGTTACAGCAGGAGTACATGGAAATGAGCCCAGCGGGGTCAGGGCCCTGCAAAAGATCTTTTCAATACTTGAAGAATGCAAACCTTCAATGAAAGGAACATTCCTGGGGCTATCCGGGAATCAGGAAGCCCTTGGCAAGTGGAAACGTTTTATTGATGAAGACCTGAACAGGACCTGGACGGAGAAGAATCTGAAAAAGGAAGAGCCGGAAAGCCATGAGCAAAGGGAAATGTTTGAGATAATCGAGGTTTTAAAGGATTATTCGAAAGATCAATTTCCTTCCCGTTTTTTTGTGGATTGTCATACTACCTCCTCAGACAGTCTTCCCTATGTCTCAGTTCAGGAAGTCGGCAACAACGACGAATTCGCCCATAGGTTTCCGGTAAATATTGTCAGGGGATTCAGTGATATTGTGGACGGATCCATCGATAAATATTTCAGCAAGCAGGGTTTTACCGGTTTTACTTTCGAGGCAGGACAGCACGATTCTGAAGCTTCGCTTGCACATCAGGAAGCCATTATATGGCTGGCTTTAAAAGAAGCCAATAATCTGGATACTAAAGCTCTCCCCCAATTTTCAGAGGCAGTAAAGGTTTTTGATGACGATCTGAAGCAGGGCCAGACAACTTATAGGATCCTGTATCGCCACGGCCTGGAAGACGGAGTAAAATTCAGCATGGAACCCGGATTCCGGAATTTCGAGAAAATAGAAAAAGGCCAGCTCTTGGCGAAGCAGGACGGCAGGGAGATCAGGAGTAGCTGGGATGCTACCATTTTCATGCCCCTATATCAATCCCAGGGGAATGACGGCTTTTTTGTTATTCAGGAGACAACGTAAAGGATTCCAATTAAAAAAGGGACAAATTGGAAAATTGATCTATTCCTTTACGATCCCAACAACCTCACCAGTATTACAGTTCACCCGAATAAGTTCTCCCTTCCCCACTCCGTATTTGCCCTCCGGAACGGAATATTCCCCCATTCCACTGGAAAAAGAACGTTCTATCCTGATCTCTGTTCCATCCACGGGATCTATCAACGGACTTTTACAGGATCCATCCAGGCTAACTCCCGGAGCTGCCTCGAACGGAGCACTAATCCCTGTGGCAGGGCGAAGGATCGCTCTTTCAGATACCGTACTGCTGTTAAGGCTTCCACAACCTGCAACAAAAGACAGGGCTATGATTCCTATTACTGAGGTTAATTTTTTGGTCATATGACTAACGATTAATTAGAAACTAAAATAATAATTAATCCTTTAAGTGTATAAAAAATAATTCCCGGAAAACTGATTTTCTTTACGACAGATCTGATACAAGAGCCTAGGAGACAGCAATCACCCCCAGCCCCAGCAGAATGGAAGCAGCAGTTCTTACCAGCTCAGAGATTTCCTCCTCCGACTCGGGTTCGACTACCTC
>CAMPJY010000003.1 GCA_946887025.1 uncultured Salinimicrobium sp. | reverse complement strand
ATCACACGGAACCCCCTCCTGGGTTTTTAATAAAATAAAAACAGGAATATGAACGCCAGGAGTCAATTCTTTAAAATTTTTATTCTTCTGTTCTCCTTTACCTTGTGGAGTTCCTTTGCTCCCGGTCCCCCTTCGGATACCCATACCATAATCATTCAGGACATGAAATTTGATCCTGACGAACTGCTGGTGAAAAAAGGGGATAAGGTAAAATTCATCAACCAGGACATGGTAATCCATAATGTAACCGAAGAAAACAAGAGCTGGGCTTCCCCTACCCTCGCCCCGAAATCCTCCTGGACCCTGGAGGTTAAGCGGAATCTGAAATATTACTGTTCCTTTCATCCCATGATGAAGGGGAAATTGATTGTGAAAGAGAAGTAGCTGCCTTGGACATGGCAGACAGAGAACTGCGAAAGAAGTTTTTCGTAGTAATTAATTTACCAAACGAATATATAAAACTCTACACTATGAAAAGATTAATTCAACAACTAAAAACCAGGTTTGTAAGCCTGGAGATCCAAAATCTGAAAAGGATGCGACTTCCGCTGGCAGGACTGGTGATGGCCTTATTAATTTTCCAGGCCTGTGAAAAGGAAATGATCGAAGACAATAGCCTGGACATGCAAGCCAGAGCTAATGTAAAAGCCGTGACTACAGAACTTGTGGCAGATGGATTTGTATCGCCCATTGGCGTGGTGGCCGCCCCCGATGACAGTGGAAGACTGTTTGTAATAGATCAGGCCGGAACCGCCTGGACTATAGAAAGTAATGGAGAGGTTTCAGAAGAACCTTATCTGGATGTACGTCCAAATATGGTAAGTCTGACTCCGGGTTACGATGAACGTGGGCTTCTTGGGCTGGCATTCCACCCAAATTTTGAAAGCAACGGAAGATTATTTGCATATTATACTGCGCCTCCCATAAGTGGGGAGTTCAACAATACCAGCCGAATCTCTGAATTTACCGCCACCTCCGCAGATGCCGGGCAGGTGAGCCTTGGTACCGAGAGAATCATTCTGGAAGTGAACCAGCCACAGAGCAATCATGAAGGCGGAACCATTGCCTTTGGTCCGGATGGATATCTATATATCTCCATTGGTGACGGAGGCGGTGCCGACGATGTTGGAGACGGACACGTTGAGGACTGGTACGAGTTCAATGAAGGAGGTAACGGGCAGGATATCGAGCAAAACCTGCTTGGGAATATTCTTCGTATAGATATTGATAACGGCACTCCCTATGGAATTCCGGCCGACAATCCATTTATTGATCACAACGGGCTGGACGAGATCTACGCCTATGGTTTCAGAAATCCATATCGCTTCTCCTTTGACATGAGCGCCACCAATGATCTATATGTGGGAGATGCAGGCCAGAACCTTTGGGAAGAGATCAGCGTGGTGGAAAAAGGAGGTAACTATGGCTGGAACGTGAAGGAAGGAACCCACTGCTTCAACGCAGGCGATGGCCCAGATCCGGTCGATTGCCCTGATGTTGATGTTTACGGGAATAAGCTCATTGATCCTGTGATTGAAATGCCCAATGAATTTGGAGTTACGGTCACCATAATAGGCGGAAATGTATATCGCGGAAACCATATTCCGGGATTAAACGGAAAATACATCTTCGGCTCTTTCTCGAATAATTTCGGTCCTACCGGAGAAATCTTCGTAGCCAATCCCGCAGGACCGGGCTTATGGCCCTTTCAGGAAATCGAAGTGGGAGGCAAGGACGATCTGGGAGTATATCTGAAAGGTTTCGGACAAGACCTGGAAGGTGAAATCTATTTAACAACCTCCGATAGTCTTGGCCCGGATGGAAACACGGGAGAGATCCTTAAACTGGTGCTGGCTGAAAATAAGGGGGGGCAAAAAAAAATAAATCTCCCTTTGACACAAAGGAAGACTGCGGGGAAATGGCCAATCCGATTTCCCCGCAGGATCCTTTAATTTAAATACTATGTAACCTTTTTACTTCCCAACCACTCTATTTTATTAACCAATAAACTTAACATCATGAAAAAGATCAAAAAATTACTCATTCTCTGCATGCTGGTGGGTTCTGTAATGTTCTCCTTAAATGCAGTTTCACAAAATGGCAATTCCGCACTTACTGATCCTGAAATTGCTTCCATAGCAGTAGTAGCCAACCAGAACGACATTGATTTCGCTGAAATAGCCATGGACAGATCTGAAAATAAGGAGGTACTGGGATTGGCAAGAACCATGGCCTCAGACCATCAGATGGTAATTGATCGGGCGGTAGAACTTGTCACCAGACTTGGGGTTACTCCTGAAGACAATGCGGTGAGCCAGCAGCTGGTAAAAGATGCTGAAGCAGCGCAGGAAAAGCTGAGGGAAGTATCTGAGGCGGAATTTGATCGCACCTATGTCAACAATGAAGTGGAATATCACCAGAAAGTAATAGCTGCTGTGGAGAGCCTTCTCGTCCCCCAGGCACAGAACGAAGAACTGAAGGCCCTGCTTGAGGAGGTGGTTCCGGTGCTAAAGGGACATCTTGAACATGCACAGATGATCCAGAAAAATTTGTAACTTTAATAGGCTGTAAAGCAGAAACATACAGAGCATGACAGAAATAAAACAATTTGAAATCCTGAGTGATCCGGAGATTGTGTCCAGAATCCTCTCCGGAGAAATTGCACTCTATGAGATAATTATGCGCAGGTATAATCCGTACCTCTTTAAGATCGGGAAAAGTTATGGCTTTAATCAACCCGATACGGAAGACCTTATACAGGACTCTTACCTGAGTGCCTATACGAATCTGGGGAATTTTGAGAACAGGTCAACCCTCAAGACCTGGCTGGTGAAAATAATGCTGAACAATTGTTATCACAAGACCAAAAAATTCAGCTATAAGAACGAGATCCCTTCTGAGATCTCGGAAAAAGATACAGGTATCCCAATGTTTATGCAACAGATCAATACAGGGAAAACCATCATGAACAACGAACTCAAACATATTCTGGAAGAAGCCCTGTTACAGATCCCTGAAAATTATCGCATGGTGTTTACCCTCCGGGAACTTAATGGGATGAATACCAGGGAGACTTCGGAAACCCTCAATATAACCGAGGCCAATGTAAAGGTGCGCTTAAAAAGAGCCAAACAAATGCTGCGCAAGGAGATCAAAAAGATGTATTCCCCCGAAGAGATCTTCGAATTCAACCTGATCTATTGCAACAGGATTGTAGAAAATGTACTGACGAAGATTCAAGAAAAAAACAACTAAAAACCCTGATTTTCTGAAATTTTTCCGGGTCCCCCTGATGGTTTCCCCAGCCATTCCTATTTCTGATTTTCAGCTTTAATACAGAATCTTAAACTCCGATTATGCGAAGCCTATTTTCCATATTTATAATCCTGCTTCTTTTTCCGGGCAGCCTTAGAGCCCAGGATATTTATGAAGCCACGGGAGTGTCCACGGAATTTTTTTCCTCGGCACCTATTGAAGACATAGCGGCACATGCCGATGGGGGTATGTCCTTATGGAATACGCGCAATGGAGAGATCACTTTCAGGATAAATATCAGGAGCTTTGATTTTGAAAAAGGGAAAATGCAGGAGCATTTCAATGAAAACTTCATGGAGAGCCATAAATACCCCCATGCCACTTTCAAAGCTAAAGTCCAGCAGCAACCCGACCTTTCAAAAGAAGGAGAATATCTTGTAACCCTGGATGGGATTCTCGAGATACATGGGGTGGCACAAGAAAGGAAGATAGATGCCAGAGTAACAGTGAGGGAGGATTCGGTGATACTGCAGAGCGAGTTCAATGTTGCCGTGGCCGATCATGACATCAAGATCCCAAAACTCCTGTTCAGAAATATCGCGGAGGTGGTAAGTTTGGAGGTACATGCAAATTATAAAAAGCTTGAGCTATGAAAAATATAATTCTCTGCAGCCTGTTTTTTTTCTTTTCCATAAGTCACGCTCAGGACCTGGATTCCCTGATGCAGGAAAGGAGTTCGACTCAGGAAAATCCTGCTGTAATTGCCACCTTTAAAAGCCCAAAGCTCGTCCTGCTTCAGACAAATGAAACGCAGCCAAAGCAAACCCTTACCTTTTGGGTATTTCACAGGTTTGGGGATATAGGAGGAGAATTTGGCGGTTCCCACACTCTCTTCGGGCTTGACAATGCCTCGGATATTCATATTGCCTTTGATTATGGAATTACCGATGCCTTCACTGTAGGGATCGGACGCAGCCGTTTTAATGAAGCCTATAATCTGCAGGCAAAGCTCCGGCTTTTACAACAACGGGAAGCGGCAATGCCCGTATCCCTTACCCTCTTTGGTCAGAGCAGCTGGATCACCAGGAGGGAAAACTTTGATAATGAATTCCCGGAAGAGGCAGACCGGATCTCCCATTTCCTCCAACTCATCCTGGCACGGAAATTCTCCCCTTCCTTTTCTTTAATGCTCAACCCCGGATACCTCATTCGCCCACAGGTACAGGATCCTCTGGATCAGGAAAACTTTTTTGTGCTGGGAATGGGAGGCAGGATAAAACTGACCAAAAGACTTTCAATTATTGCGGATTACACTATTGTCAATGGATTTGACAGGCCGGGGGACCTGGAAACGGAATATTACAATCCCCTGGGAATAGGGCTGGAAATCGAGACGGGGGGGCATGTGTTTAGCCTGAATTTCCAGAACGCACCCTATATAACAGAAAATAATTTTATCCCATATACAAATAAATCCTGGGGGGATGGAGGGGTTAGATTCGGATTCTCCATCTCCAGGAATTTTTACCTGGGTCCAAAAGACAGCAGGCCAGACTGGTAGCTGCTTAACCAGCAGCAGGAACATAGAAACAAATAATAAGGAAGTAACCACATGTATTAATTATAAAACTCAAAATTATGGACAGAAAAGAATTTATCGTAAAGACCTCTGCCGGACTCATCATTGGAATCCCGGTAGTTTCCCTTATTGGTTGTTCCAGTTCGGACGACTCAGGCGGTGATCCAGGTCCGGGTCCTGGTCCTGGTCCGGACCCCGATCCAGATCCGGATCCACAGGGCAATTGTGTTCAGAATGGAACCGACACCAATATAAGCGCAAACCATGGGCATGAGGTGATGGTATCCAAGGAAGATGTCGATGCAGCGGTGGAAAAGACTTATAACCTTAGCGAGGCAAGCACCGATCAGCATATACATCAGATCACTATAACTTCGGCACAATTTGCGACCTTGAAAAGCAATAGTGAGATCACCGTTTCCTCCACCTCAAATTCGGGCCACACCCATAGTGTGAATGTCAAATGCGCGACAGCATGATGGAAGGTTACTAGGTGTATGTATTTTTGGAGGGCAGGGTTGAAACCCTGCCCTTTTTTCTTTTTCTCAGGCAATAACTGAACAGGATAAATCGCGTCACTACAATTGGAAAGTTGAAGGAGTGATTAAAGTTCAGTTAAAAACTTTCCATCGGGCGTAGCTTTATCTAATTTTAAGTGCAAGTCCCGAAAGTTCAGCAGATTACATTTTTCGGGTTCATCAGAAATTAATAATAAAGCTCAGAAAATATGTTAGCAGTAAACTATCGCGGACCCTTCAGAGTCCGCGCCGATCATAACCGACCTTATCCTGAAATTGAACATCCCGAAGACGCAATAGTAAGGGTCCTGCGATCCTGCATCTGTGGCTCTGACCTTCACCTGTATCATGGCCTGGTGCCTGATACCCGGGTGGGGACAACTTTTGGGCACGAATTCATCGGGGAGGTGGTGGAAATCGGCTCCTCAGTAGAGAAACTGAAAGTCGGGGACAAGGTAATGGTCCCTTTCAATATTGCCTGTGGGCGTTGCGCTTTCTGTAAGCAGAAATTATATGGGAACTGCCACGAGGCCAATACCCAGGCTACTGCCGTAGGTGGGGTATTTGGGTATTCCCATACTGCGGGAGGATTTCACGGGGGGCAGGCAGAATATGCCAGGGTCCCTTATGCCGATGTGGGCCCTACCATAATTCCGGAATGGATGGATCTTGATGATGCCGTCCTGCTTACCGATGTGGTGCCTACAGGTTATCAGGCTGCAGAAATGGGGGGTATTCAAAAAGGAGATACCGTGGTGGTATTTGGTGCCGGCCCGATAGGGATCATGGCAGCAAAATGCTCGTGGCTCTTTGGTGCAGGGCGGGTAATCGTCATTGACCAGCTGGATTATCGGCTTGAATTCGTTAAAAATTACGCCCAATGTGATGTATATAATTTTAAGGAACTCGAAGATCCTGTAGTCTTCATCAAAAAGATCACGGATTCCCTGGGGGCCGATGTCTGTATCGACGCCGTGGGCTGTGAGGCCGCAGGGGATGCCATGAATACCTTACTCGGCAGAAAGCTTCTGCTTCAGGGCGGCTCCACTACCGCGCTTCACTGGGCCATCAATTCTGTCAAGAAAGGAGGGATCGTCTCCATCGTCGGAGTTTATGGTCCTACCAATGCCCTTGTACCCATTGGAAATGTGCTGAACAAGGGAATCACCATCCGCGCTAATCAATGTTCAGTGAAAAGGCTGCTCCCGCGAATTATAGAGCACGTGAAAAATGGCATTATAGATCCAAAAGCTATTATAACCCATCGTCTTCCCCTGGAAGAAGTAGCGGAAGGATACCATCTTATGTCCACCAAACTTGATAACTGCATTAAACCAGTACTGATCCCTCCCTCTGCGACTTCTTAAAAGCCGGAAGAAAAACCGTACTTAAACCTATAAACAGAAAATGTTATGACAACAGATGAAACCAGACCCGAGGATTTCAGAAATGAAAGGGGCGGTGACCATAGCCATATAAAAGGATGGGGAATAGATGCCGATCCAAAAAATGATCCCACCTATCCCATGAAAGAACGCACTGATGAGGAAATTGAAGGATATTCCTGGGAAAGGCCACCTCAGCAATCGGTGAATATCGAGGTCCTGAGGTCGGTAGAACGGCCTAATATCACCGCGGTTTTCGGGACCTCAGTCCCTCCCTCAGGCCTGAGCGGAATGATACGCCGGGCCGCCTTCAAGAAAAGTGAATCCAGCTACGGAAGATGGTTGCCTCTGGTGCTCGCTGACAGGATTGGAGTTTTTGAGGGGATGCTGGATGATCTGAGACATGGAATTTTCCCCAATACCTTTGCGGAACGAGGCTGGAAAGCAGAATGGAAATA
Source organism: uncultured Salinimicrobium sp. (assembly GCA_946887025.1). The sequence continues at coordinate 40,141 of CAMPJY010000003.1, read as the reverse complement.
TGATCGCAAAGGCTTTCTCATCAAGTCTGCTGCAACCGTAGGGGTGGCTGCTGGGATAGCTACCGCCCTAATTCTCCTGTCCAGAAGGAATGCCAGCAACCGGGACTATAGATAAAAAGCACCAGGGATATAGCTCCGGAATTGAAATTGGGCTAAAGCCCGGGACATGAAAGAAGAATTGCCGGTCCACCAGCTGAATTGGTGGCAAATCAAGAGGCATGATTCATTTGAAGTGGGTTCCTCCCGGATTTGTGAAATGCGATAAATCGCGTCACTACGCTATCTAGATGGAATTGTCCTCCGGGACAAATCTGCAATTCTAATTCATCCAGACCTAACAGTTCTGAAAACGACCGGAGAAATGGAATAAACCCACTGAATTTTCTTCCGACCTTCTCCCAATCAAATAAGGGTCAAATTAGGGTTAAATAAGGGTTAAATTAGGGTTATATAGGGGTTGACCCCTTATTTGACCCTTAAATAACTTTAATCTGAACATAATTTAACCCTTATATGTTCAGAGAGAGGTCCTGAGATTATCTTGTGAAGATTTCTTTTTGCTTTCCGGAATTAGTTAAGATCTGATAGTTGAAGAAATAATTTCTTAAATTCGGAATAAATCCCGGGGTCCATGTGTTACCGCACTCAGCTTAATTCGAAGATAAAGGAGATAGAAATAGCTTTTGATTCCAGTTTTATAGAACCGGAAGCCTATATTCCCAGAGAGGAAATTAATGCCTTTGATTTCCTAAAGACTCCCGTGATCACTGACGAAAACAGGGAGGAGATCAATATGTTCCAATGGGGCCTCATTCCTTTCTGGGCCAAGGATGACAGCATTAAGAAAATGACTCTTAACGCCAAGATCGAAACCCTGACCTCAAAACCCGCTTTCAGGGATTCGGTGAAGAACCGTTGCCTTATACTGGCGAACGGATATTATGAATGGCAGTGGCTTGATGCCAAAGGCAGGAGTAAACAGAAATATTACATAAAGCCGGCAGACCAGGAATTGTTCGCTTTTGCGGGAATTTATTCCTTCTGGAAAGATCCGCTTTCGGGGGAAACCCTTCCCTCCTATTCCATTGTCACTACCGAAGCCAATGAATTGATGAGCGAGATCCATAACAACAAAAAACGCATGCCGGTAGTGCTGAAAAAGGAGGACAGGAACCGCTGGCTTTCCGGGGCTGAGATTTCGGATTTCAGTTTTCCTTATGAGGTGGAGCTCAGGGCGAGCATCTCCCCTATCTCGTAAGGACGAGGTCGCAAGCTCTTGTATGAGATTAGTTGCCACGAATTCACGAATGATATTATTGCATTCGTGTAGAAATTCAGGGGTATCTACGAAACATTTTTATACCCCCTCTGTCTTCTGGGATCTCCGGCGGTATCCTGCCGTTGCAGCCATTTGACACTAAGGGAAACATACCCCAGCTCCTCGATCACAGTGCCATGACATAAAAAGATGCCCTTGCTGTGCAGCGGATATTTATCAGATACGGGAGGGAACTGTACAATGTCAAAAACCGCATTATCCGCATCATAAAAAGTACCGAAACCCATAAACTTATTGTTGACGGTGGAGATCCTTCTGGCATTGATCAGGTTCCCGTAGATGCTGATATCCTTACCTATATAATTCTTCAGGTCTCTGGCCTTTACTGAAGGCTTCATGGGTTCCTTCAGCAGGTCGAAATGGCTGTGAAGCGAAAACCCCAGCACCTCCAGCTGGTCGTAATAATCTATCAATCTGGAATAAGTGAATTCGGGCAGGTCGAAATCCCGGTGCTGGGGTTTGAAAAGCACCCCCTGCAGCGATCTGCCGTGGTTCCTGTTCAGTTTGAAGTGCGCCTTCCACAGCAGGTGATGTTTATCCAGCCCCGTGAATCTGAAAGCTTCTACCTTCAGAAGAATACTGAGTTGCTCAAGGGAAATATCCACCCGGTCTATAAAATCATCCAGCGACCCAAATTCTCCAAAGAACTGCCGATTCTCCAGGATCTGCTGAATGGTCTTTGACTCCAGCTCCTTGATATACCCCAATCCCAGATAGATGTCTTTTCCATCGATCACATTGGGATGATCGCTCTTGTTGATACAGGGCGGATGCACCATTCCCCCGCAGTTGCGGATTTCCTGTATATAAGTCTCCACATCGTAAAATCCGCCCCCATTATTGATGGCTGCTACCATGAATTCCAGGGGAAAGTACCGCTTCAGGTACAGGCTCTGATAACTCTCCACCGCATAGGAAGCCGAATGCCCTTTGGGAAAGGCGTATCCTGCAAAAGAAGCGATCTGGTCCCACACCTCCTTGATGAGCTGCTCCGAATACCCCTTCTCCCGACAGTTCTCCCTGAACTGCTGTTCTATTTTTTCAATCTGTCCTCTGGAAGTTTTCTTCCCGCTCATTCCCCGTCGCAGCACATCGGCCTCTTCCAGCGTGAGGCCCGCAAAGTAATGCGCCACTTTCAGCACGTCCTCCTGATATACCATCACCCCATAGGTTTCGTCCAGGATCTCTGCCAATACGGGATGCGCCTGCTTCCTGCGTTCCGGATCACGGTGGCGCCTTATGTATTCTTCCTTCATTCCCCCATTAGAGACCCCGGGCCTGATAATGGAGCTTGCCGCCACCAGCTCCAGGTAATTCTTCGTCTGCAGCTTCTGAAACAATCCCCGCATGGCTGGCGATTCTACATAAAATACCCCCATGCAGTCCCCTTTGGTCAACAAGTTGTTGATCTCAGGATCGTTCTTGAAGACGGAGACATTGTCAATGTCTTCGATATAAGCCTGCGGCTGGTTCTGCCTGACGATTTCAATGGCATCCGTGATCTTGGACAATCCCCGCTGAGCCAGGATATCAAACTTATGGATCCCTACTTCCTCGCTGATGTTCATATCTATCTGAACAGTTGCAAAGCCCTTGGGGGGTACAAAAGTGGCGGCAAAGTTATATACCGAACTCCCCAGGATCATGATTCCGCCGGAATGTACGCTTAAGTAATTGGGGAAACCTTCGATCAGGTAAGAATAACTGAGCACCAGCTTCTCCAGCTCATCCAGTTCCTTATAATTGAAATGCCCCGCGGAGAGCTTGTCGATATTCTCCTTGGGCAGCCCGAACACCTTTCCCAGTTCCCGGGCCATCGCCCTGCGCTTAAAGGTCACATAGGTGGTGAGCAGGGCAGTATGTTCAAATCTGCTGAAGATATAAGCCGTCACATCCTGCCGGTGTTTCCAGGAGAAGTCAATGTCAAAATCAGGTGGGGAATTCCGGGCGGAATTAATGAAACGTTCGAAATAAAGGTCCAGTTCTATTGGATCCACATTGGTGATCCCTATCACATAGGCCACCACCGAATTGGCGCCACTTCCCCGGCCAATAAAAGGATAATTCTTCGACCTGGCGTATTGTATGATATCATGATTGATCAGAAAGTAGGAAACGAAACCCAGATCAATAATGGCTGTCAATTCGCGCTCCACTCGTTCCAGCACCTTCCCGGAAGGCTCAGGATAACGCTTCGGGAGCTGTGCGTAACACAGCTGCCTCAGGGTCTCTGCGTCCTCCTCTTTACTGTTCCCGAAAACCTGCAGGTTCTGGTTGACACTACTTTTTCCAAATGTAAAATCCAGGGAGCAGTCAGCCATCAGGTTTTCGGTATTCTCAAGAATATGAGGGAAATCCTCAAACTCCTTCTCAATTAGTTCGGGAGGCCGCATGCTATCGCTGCTCTTTCCCTGTTCGCTCTCCGGCAGCTTGCTCAGCAGTGTATTGTTGCCAATACAGCGCAGCAGGCGATGGGCGTTGAAATCTCTTTTGTTGCGGAAACTCACCGTCTGCAGCAGCACCAGCTTGTTTTTGAAGTGCAGGTAAGGCGAGAACCGGAGTTTCCGAAGACTCTCCACTGAAACTCCTATAAACTCATTTTCCCTGAATTCCTTTTTCTTGCCGGCCAGCAGCTTCTCCAGCGGATAGATTATATAACAGGCAGGTAAGGGCGGGGCCTCTTCTGCAAATTCTTTTTCGGCATGCAGGTGTTCCGACAGCAGCAGGTTCAGCTCCCGAAAACCTTCATTATTGCGGGCCAGCCCCACGTATTGCTGCTGCACGCCATTTCTGAAGTCTATGCCTACCACCGGCTGAATGTCATATTCCGGGGCCATTTTTATGAAATTCAGGCAGGCCGAGGTGTTGTTGATATCCGTCAGCGCCACCCGCCTTACCTTATTCTCCTTCGCCAGCTCGCACAGCGCCTCCACCGGAAAAGTCCCGTAGCGCAGAGAATAATATGAATGACAGTTCAGGTACAAGGCCTTTGGAATTTGAAATTTGCTTTTTTTGAAATTTGCCTCATTGTTGCCTATGTGCCAGTAACACCGGCGGTTCTCCATTGAAGGGGTTGGACATCCTGCCTATGCTGGCGCCGCCAATGGTGGAGGCCCGCATTACGCTGTGTTCCCCGAAACGGTTGCGGATCCGGTCTATGGAGCTGTACAGGTCCAGCATCTCCTGGGAATCGTCGAAGAGGTTGATCTGGTAATGACCGCCTGCCAGACCTGTGAATCTTACCCCGATAAGCCGTATCAAAAGCCGGCGGTTATACAGCTGCCTGAACAGTTCCTGTACCTGCGGGATCAGAATATGATCGGCACTGGTATAGGGAACCTGCGCCTGCCTGGTATAGGTATTGAAATCAGAATATCTGATCTTAACACTTATGCTGGAAGTCAGTTTGTTTCCCTGCCGCAGCTGATAGGCCAGACTCTCGGTCATCGCCACCAGAGTGGACTCCAGCTTCATCATATCGATGGTATCCCGGTGGAAGGTGCGTTCGGCCGAGATGGATTTGCGTTCGTGAAAAGGGATGATGGGCACCTCGTCAATCCCATGGGCCCTTTTCCAGATGGTCCTTCCATTTTTCCCCAGCACGCTCTCCAGCAATTCCACCGGCATCTGCTGGATGGTCTCTATGCGACACACTCCCAGTCCCAGCAGCTTCTCGAAGGTCTTGCCCCCTATCATCGGAATCCTGCTCACCGAAAGCGGTGCCAGAAAAGATCTTTCCCCTCCCGTCTGAATCATCAGCTGGTTGTTGGGTTTCGCTTCTCCCGTGGCTATCTTGGACACTACCTTATTCCGCGAGAGCCCAAAGGAGATGGGCAGGCCCGTTTCCTTTATTATACGCTGTCGCAATTCGATAGAAAACTGATAGGTCCCAAAAAAACGATCCATACCTGTGAGGTCGGCGTAGAACTCATCCACACTGGCCTTTTCAAAAGAAGGTACCTGGTCCTTTATGATATCGGTCACATCCTGTGAAAATTTGGTATAGGTACCTGCGTTCCCTTTTATTACCACCGCCTGGGGACAAAGTTTCCGCGCTATCGACATCGACATCCCCGAGTGTACGCCAAACCTGCGGGTCTCGTAACTGCAGGCTGCCACCACTCCGCGATCCCCCAGCCCCCCTACCAGAATGGGTCGCTGCTGCAGCCGGGAATCCAGCAGCCGCTCAACCGATACAAAAAATGTATCCAGATCCATATGCAATATGGCTTTTTCTTTCATTGTGGATTATTTCCCTTTTACTTCTTGGATTTTTTCCAAAAGTAGAAAATAATATAATTATCCAATGTTTCTGGAGTGTTAATCTTTCAGGAGAAAAGAACACCCAATTTTCTCTCTTCCAGGCGAGAAGCGGGACACGCGCTAAATCGCGTGTCTACTCGTACGGTTTTACTTACAATCTTTCGGAAAATTTAGTATCATTGCTTTATGAAAAACAGCCTTTACCTTCTGATGCTGCTTTGCGTTCTGGTTTCCTGCAGCGCCGATACCAATCCGGAGATTCCTCCGGTAGAGGAGCCGAATATAAATCTGGAAATAAATTCCGAGCAGGTAGTGGTAGACCAGACGGTCAGCATTAAGGTAAGTTCCAATCGGCCATTGTCCGAGATATCCAGACTGAGCGAAAATGCGGTCCACAGCTGGTCCGCCTTCGATGGGGAGGCACTGCCCGATTCTTTTGAGGTATATTTCAAGTTCCCTTCTCCCGGAACCCATACCCTGAACCTCGAATTCACCTTTACCGACAAGAAGGTGATCGCCAGAGAGCTTCAGTTTGAGGTAGAGCGGGGAAATTCGGTACAGATCACCCGTGTGGAAGTGAATTCGTTTGAGAATATCGACGGCAGCTGGGATCCGGAATATGAGGAGACAGACCCGGGACGTCTGGCCGATGTAGGTTTCCGCCTGGAGAAGCTCTTCCTTTCCAAAATGACTTCAGAAATACATACTTCCGGCTACTGGTTCACTTCAGAAATAAAACAGGACCAGGGGGACCTTCTCTGGGAGCTTTCAGAGGAAAATCTGTTCCTGGACCCTAAGATGCCTTTCTTTTTTGTAATGGGCGATATGGATGAGAATAATATGGCACAGGACCTCATGCAACGCCCACAGCAGATCTTCCTGAAAGATTATATCAGTACCCGTCCTGACAGCATCTCCCTGGTGGATGCTGCCTCAAACCTGGATGTGAGGTTTTATCTGGATTGGCCTTAAACCCGAGATCTCCTCTCTCAGACTTCCTCCTCCACTTTTCCGTTCAGCAGTTCGATCATCATATCCAGCTCCTGGACCATCTGCTCATTATTGCCTCCATAACCCACTTTAACGAATCTGAGGCGGCTATCAGGCCCAATGATCACTTTGGTGGGGATTCCTTCCACTTCGTAGGCCGAAGAGGTTTTAAAGTAGCGGGAATTCTCTCCCAGGGGCTGATCCATCAGTACCCGAAAAGTATAATCGTTAGTGTCTATGAATTCCGATACCTTTTCCTGTCTTGGCTCCGGCTCCCCACTTTCCATGGTGTTGACAAAAAGAAATGCCACCTTCTCATTATCCTTGTATTTATCCACTGCAATCTGCATTCCGGGGAAGGAAGCCTTACAGGGACCGCACCAGGTGGCCCAGAAATCCAGGATCACCGTCTTGCCTCTCAAATCAGCCAGGGCAACCTCCTTACCATCCAGATCTGTTAGCCTGAAATCAGGAGCCTCCTCGTCTTTCATCTCCTCTTTCAACTCTGCCAGGGCCTTGTCGTGTGCAATTTTCTCCAGGGAAGCAAGTTCCTCTTCAAAACCTTCTGCTGATCCGTTGGCAGCAGTATAAGCTTCCTTATAATATTCTTTGGTTTTGGCTGTGGCAGCATTGTTCTTAATGAATTCAGCGGCACGCTCCACGGCTTTTTCATCCTGCCCGGCAGCCACCAGGTACTGCAGATAACGCTCATTGTATTCGCTGTTTCGGCCTTCCGCAATGGCTTCTTCCTGATATTTCACCGCCTCCTCTGTCTTGCCCTGCTGGAACAGGATATAAGCATAGGTATCGGCGTACATGCTGTAGCTATACTCCAGATTTCTCTGGTACTGGCGCTGCGTCAGATAATCAGGTTTCTGGGCTGCACCGCTTTCCTTGATCAGTTCCAATGACTGTTTTGAAAGGGCGGCTGCCTCCTCGAGGTTTTCCCCTTTCTCTGCCAGGCTCCAGGCGGTGTTGTTATAAAGGCTGGCGCGGCTGGTCCTGTCTGATATCTGCTCTGCCGTCGCCATGAATTTCTCATAATCCGCATCATCGGCGTAAGTGCCTGCAATATTACCGATCATGTAGTTCCTCAGACTCTCTCCCTCTTTTCCATATTTCTGGCTGAATTCCGTGAGCAGTTCCTCCTTTTTGGCCAGATCTTCAGCAGCGCGGAACCTGCTGTAATATTCATTGATCATCAGGGTTCCAGTTGGAAATCTTTCCAGCACCAGCGCGTTGACTGAATCAGCGGCCTCCTGATTCCCCAACCTTTCGTAGAAGTCAGCCAGGGCAGCATATTCTGCCTCTATCAGGCTGTCCTGTTCGGAATAAAAGGCGATCCGTTCCTTGGCATAGGCTTCAGCTTTCTGTGCATCCGAAGTAAACAACATTCCCGCGTACACCCGATCCCAGTCCCTCCTCAGATCAGGAAATGCCTGCAGGTCCTGTTCGATGAGGAATAAGCTGGAATCGTTCTCCACCTCATACTGCCTGCCAAAGCGTTCGTAGAAGAATCCAAGGCTGGCCCTGCTTCCGGGGAGGGTATTTCCCTCCTCATCATAAAGGGCAAGGGTATAGCCTTGCTCTGCGTTGGTATCAAGCCTGTCCCCCTGTCTCAGGTTAAAGGCCACCGCCACCGCGGAATCCGGCACCACGACTGTTGCTTTCCACACTCCTGCTGAATCAGTGAAATCTATATCCTGCGGATAGGCATCGGGCCCCACAAAATAATGGTAGTAAGCCTCCACTTCTGTGTCCTCCCCGGCATCAGCAGCATCATAGGTGAGCTGCAGGGTGTCCCCCGGCTGCGGAAATTCCTTTGAAATATGCAGCGCCCCCAGATCCTTTCCCGGATCCTCATTATTTGCTTTCTCATCGCCACAGGAAACAAGGGCAAGGGCGCAGCCACAGATTTGTAATAAAGAAGTCGTTTTCATCGTCTATAGTTGGTTTAAGCTAAGGTTTATACTAAATAAGTAGGAAAGTTAGTGATTTTTTAGAAATGGAGCTGATGAAATTCAGGAGGAAACAGGGAGAGCATAAAACAGGAAAGGAGGCCAAGCCTCCTCCCATTCCATATTTATTAAGGTTTATCACCTATCATTCAGTTTTATATTTTGGGAAATTAACTCCTTCCAACGGGTGGCGGATTTCGTCCGTACATCCGCATTGGGATGTACTTCCAGAATCTCATCATATAAAAGGATCTGCTGCTGTTTGCCTGTCTTATGTTTTGGCTCCAGCAGTAAGTTTATACGGTCAATCCCTCCGGATTTTGAGCGGATGGTCTGAATCTCACAGGAGCTAAAATCTCTCAGGTCGAAGATAGTTGTCCGGTCCGCATTCCGGACTTCAACTACCAGGAGTTTCCCTGCGCTGGCAGCCAGTCCGAGCATTACGAGAGGCAGGGATTCTGTAGCATCAAATTTCAGGTTATTTGCCTGTGCAAGGACATTGAACTTTTGAAGATTTTTTCTGGCTTTTCTTTTCTGATAAGAGCTGATGTACAGGACAGGAGCAAGGGTTACAAAAACGAGGCTCAGGGCTATAAATAAAGGGTGAGAATACATTTTATGTTCTTTTAGAGTTTATTAAATTATAAATGGAGACACTGCGTTTCCTCTTTTAAAAAGGAAAGCAGTTATAACAAAAGAGAAATTCCAGAACGAAAGATCACTCCTGAATAGAAGTTACTTGTGAGGAATCTCTGGATAAGGGAAAAGTGTTACCAGAAGAAATGGAAAGGAAAGATCTGTTGTTTTAGATCATGCTTCTGATCCCTGAGAAAAAAGTCATATAGACGGGAATCCGGATTTTTCTTTTCGGGAAGTACAAAAGTATCAGCCGGAAATGGAAATAGCAGGAGAGGGAATTCTTTTTGCGGCGCCGGTTCCACCTCAAAAATATTTATCTGGTCAAGATAAGCCGCTCCCGGGCCGGGAATCTGCCTGATCTCATAACCTGAACCCTCTTCTCCCTGAACTACTTCAGGAGTAGACGCAAAGGCACCGCACCCCAGGCTATTTAATACCCAGAGGCCAAGAAATAACAGAATTTTGAATACCTGTTTGTCCACGATTCAAAAGTAATAAATAAAACCAGAATAGCTGCTGCTGCTGATGCTTCTCTTGACAAAGCTGGAAGAAAAAAAAACCCTGAAGAGCGCAGGCTCCCCAGGGAATACATCTTTAAAAGTGACCGCGGGAGGATTCGAACCCCCAACCCTCAGAGCCGAAATCTGATATTCTATCCAGTTGAACTACGCGGCCTTTAAAAGTGGCGCAATTTACACAAAAAGTTTTTTGAAACCCAAGGAAAAACGCCGCTAAAAAAACTATTATTGAGCCAGTTTGCGTTTCACCACCTCTGAAATGGTCTTGCCATCAGCTTTGCCTGCCAATTGTTTGGAGGCAGCTCCCATGACCTTCCCCATATCCTGCATTCCGGTAGCTCCCGTACTTGCAATGATGCTTTCCACCTCTTTCTCGATCTCTTCCTCGCTTATTTGCGCGGGCAGGAACTGCTCAATGACCGCAGCCTGTTCCAATTCCGGCTGCGCCAGATCTTCCCTTCCCTGCTCCTTGTAAATGGCAGCACTTTCCTTTCGCTGTTTTACCAGTCGCTGAAGCAGTTTCAGCTCCTCATCTTCTGTCATTCCTTCACTGCCTGCTCCGGAAGTCTGAGCAAGTAAAATGGCACTTTTTACGGCACGAAGAGCCTCCAGCTTCACGCTATCCTTGGCGCGCATGGCAGCCTTCATCTCGGTCATTACCTTATCCTGTAAACTCATATTTTGCATTTTTTTCGAGCAACGAAGATAAGAAAAATGTTTGTTTTTTAGGTCTGCCAAAGGATTAGAAGAGACGAAGAGTAAAAATATGCAACCAATAAAAAACCGGAACATTGGGGAATGTTCCGGTTCTAAAAAACGCTAAACTGTAAACAGTCTAATCCACGTTGTCGTGAAGGAAGGAATTGTTGGTTCTGAACCTCAATTCGTCGTCCTCTCCGCTGCCAAGGGTGGTGCGGGATAGTTTATCCTCTCCGGGGGAATTCCTGTCCAGCTCGATCCCCGCACGCTTATAGGCGGGCTGACGCTCTATTTCGTCATAATTCGAGTGGGAACGGAACTTATAATTGAATTCTTTCATCTTGGCCCGTCTCTCTGCAGTCCTTTTGGCAAGACCTTCAGTAATGGGGCTGTTGAAAGGATCTATCTCCTCTTCCGGAGCAGTACGCTCGGGTTTTTCTTCGGTAACCGTCTTTTTAGCAAGTTCCGGCTGGACGGGTTTTGGGGCAGGGGCTGCATTTTTCAGCTTCTGCTCCACCTCCATATAATCATCAAGACTATAGCGTCGTACACCATTCTCATTCACGGGAACTACTTCCACAGGATCGTTCACCTCAATGTCATTTTCGTCTTCTGAAAGAGTGTAGACCACGCGTTCGTTCTCCGAAGCTTTCTTCTCCTCCTTTACCTCCCTAGGAGTTTCCTTCTTCTCTGCCTTTGCCTCCGCCTGGTTCCTTGGGAAATCGAAGGTGAACATGAACTGTTCCTGTGGCTCAGGCTCCACTACTTCGGGAGCAGTCACTTCCATTTCCTTTACGGCATTGGTGATGATGAAATCCTCTTCCGGCGCAGGTTTTACTTCAGAAACGGGCTTTGCCTCAGAAACGGGCTCTTTTTTAGGCTGCACCTGGGTAACAGGCTTTTTCTCCACTTTCACCTCCTCGAAGGTGACTTCCATATCGCGGATGGCTGCTGAAGGATATCTTTCATTTGGCTCCTCCGGAGTTTCCTCATCAAGGGATAGCGTGTGTACGACCTTCTCTGGCTGGGAAGCCGCTGCAGTATCAGCTCCGGGAGCTTCTTTTGGAAGTTCGTTGTAGAAGCCCGTCTTTTTCGGCGTCAGCTCCTGCTCGGCACGCTGCTCGTCCTCCAGGGTGTGGATGATCTTCTTGGTTTCGGTATTGACGATCTCATTCTGTTGCTCCACATCAAAACCAGTAGCAATAATGGTCACAGAGATGGAATCATCAAGGCTCTCATCTTCCCCGACTCCCATTATGATATTGGCAGTCTGCCCGGCCTCGGCCTGGATGTGGTCGTTGATCTCGCCTATCTCGTCAATGGTAATCTCTTCTGAACCGGATACAATGAGCAGCAATACATTTTTGGCTCCGGTAATCTTATTGTCATTCAGCAATGGGGAATCCAGGGCTTTCGAAATAGCATCGTTCGCACGATTGGCTCCTGAAGCCGTAGCAGATCCCATGATGGCCGTTCCGCTGTTGCTAAGCACAGTTTTAGCATCGCGAAGGTCAATGTTCTGGGTGTAATGATGGGTAATTACTTCGGCTATCCCTCTGGAAGCAGTAGCCAGGACTTCATCGGCCTTGGAGAATCCGGCTTTAAATCCAAGGTTTCCATATACCTCCCGAAGTTTGTTGTTGTTGATTACGATGAGGGAATCCACATGGCTGCGGAGCTTCTCTACTCCCAGCTGGGCCTGTTCGTTCCTCATCTTTCCTTCAAACTGGAAAGGGATGGTTACTATACCCACGGTAAGTATATCCATTTCCTTGGCCTGTTTGGCGATGATGGGCGCCGCACCTGTTCCGGTTCCCCCACCCATTCCTGCGGTGATGAAAACCATCTTGGTGTTGGTGTCCAGCATGCGCTTGATGTCATCAAAGCTTTCCACGGCGGCCTGTTCCCCTACCTCGGGGTTGGCGCCTGCCCCAAGTCCTTCAGTAAGGCTTACCCCCAACTGGATCTTGTTGGGAACCGGACTGTTTTCCAGGGCTTGTGCGTCGGTGTTGCAGATAACGAAATCAACCCCCTTGATTCCCTGCTGGAACATGTGGTTGATCGCGTTGCTTCCTCCTCCCCCAACTCCAATCACCTTGATCACATTGGACTGGTTTTTTGGGAGATCGAATGAAATGTTTTCGAATTCTGTGCTGCTCATAAATTCTGTTTTTCTGGTTGCTACTTCTTATTCTGTATGAGCTTTCCTAAAGTTTAAACTCTAAGAAAGTTGTTAGTTTTTAAATTATTCTGCCTTCTCGAGGAATTCCTTGAACTTTTCCACCCATTTTTCAAAGAAGGTCTTCCTAGGCTGACGGATGGTATCTTTTGGTTCCTCAAACTCGTCCTCCTGTCCCTCTTCTCCGGGTTGTGCTTCTCCTGAAAGCTGGGCATCCCTACCTTCCTCCCCTTCCCTTCGGGCAGGTTGTTTTTTTACGATTTCCAGGCTGTTAAGCACCAATCCAACTGCAGTTGCATACAGGGGGCTGGTGGTTTCTGCATCGCTGTCACCCGCCAGATGTTCGTTTGGATAGCCGATCCGGGTATCCATTCCTGTTATATACTCCACAAGCTGCTTGATATGCTTCAGCTGTGCGCCTCCCCCGGTCAGTACTATTCCGGCTATCAGCTTCTTCTTCTGGTCCTCATGACCGTAATTCTTGATTTCCAGATACACCTGCTCGATGATTTCCACGACTCTGGCGTGGATGATCTTCGAAAGGTTCTTAAGGGTTATTTCTTTCGGTTCCCTTCCCCGTAATCCGGGGATGGAAACGATTTCGTTGTCTTTATTCTCTCCCGGCCAGGCAGATCCGAATTTTATCTTCAGAAGTTCAGCCTGCTTTTCGATGATGGAACAGCCTTCTTTGATATCCTCGGTGATTACCCCACCCCCAAATGGAATTACCGCGGTATGGCGGATGATCCCATCCTTGAAGATCGCAAGATCGGTGGTTCCCCCTCCGATATCAACCAGGGCCACCCCGGCTTCTTTTTCTTCCTGACTCAGAACCGCATTGGCAGAAGCCAGTGGCTCCAGGGTCATGGCGGAAAGCTCGAGACCTGCACTCTTGATACAGCGCCCGATATTCCTGATGGAGGATACCTGCCCTACCACCACGTGGAAATTGGCTTCCAGTCGGCCGCCATACATCCCTATAGGTTCTTTAATCTCTGCCTGCCCATCCACCTTGAATTCCTGTGGCAGCACGTGAATGATCTCTTCCCCCGGAAGCATTACCAGCTTATGTACCTGGCTGCATAACCTGTCGATGTCTGAAGCATCAATCACCTCGTCCGCATTGGGTCTGGTGATATAGTCGCTGTGTTGAAGGCTGCGGATGTGCTGTCCCGCGATACCCACTACCACATCCTGTATTTTCATTCCCGAGTCCGCCTCAGCTTCCTGAATAGCCTGCTGAATGGACTGGATCGTCTGCGTAATATTATTTACAACCCCACGGTGGACCCCCATACTCTTGGCTTTCCCGATCCCAATGATCTCCATCTTCCCATAGTCATTCTTACGACCGATCATGGCGACAATCTTGGTGGTACCAATATCTAATCCTACTGCAATGTCGTTCTGTTCCATATTTTATTTTTTAGTGCACACCACCTGGTTTCCAAATTGCAGGTCCACTTTTGAATAGGTATTCAGCTTTTTATCTTTCATGGCTTTCTGATAAAAGGCTTTAAAATTGTTAAACTTCTTTTCTATATCCTGCAGCGTTCCGAAGAACAGCTCAAATTCCAATTCCCTTAACTCCAACCTATAGAGTCCAGACTTGTCCCTGTTGATGGCTGTAATGTGGTGAGACAAAAATTCGTCCCCCTTGATATACTCCAGCAAAGGATACACCTCCTGCAGCTGCTCCTCCGAGATTCCCGTTACCAGCGGCACTCTTGCTGAGTGATACTGGGATAGCGGCATCTTACGTCCCTGTCTGTCAATATAGTATGAGGAAGCATCCAGAACTCTGGCTATTGGTTTTCTTTGTGTGATTGTTGCCCCCAGTTTGCCGTCGATACTCATAAACACTTCGGCATTTTCTATCATGGAGTGAGTATCAAGAACAGCCTCCACCCTATTCAAATCTAAAGTTTCTTTACCTATGCTCTGAACCTTCACTTCATTTTGTATTAACAATTTATTAACCGCTTCTTCAGTGACATATAGGTTTTCGGAGTTAGTAAAATGAAGTTTTACTTCAGAGATCTTCCGGGCCTCATTTCTGTTTTTCGCGAAGGAAAAAAGGAAGAGGGCGAGTCCCACCAGCACGACGGCTTTTATGTAGTTCCAGTTAATTTTCATTACACAGGGTTTTTCTTACTTTTTCAACTTCTTCTCCAATATCCCCGGCTCCCAGAAATATGACTACAGGGGCCCCGGAGGCTTTGATTTCCTCCACCAGGGAGGCTTTTTCAATTAATTTTTTATTTACTTTCTCAAGTTTCCCCAGCAGCCATTCTGAGGTAATGCCTTCCATGGCTTCCTCACGCGCAGGATAGATGTCCAGCAGCCTCACCTGATCGAACAGATCAAGACTGGCTGCAAAATCATCTGCAAAGTCTCTGGTACGGCTGAAAAGATGGGGCTGGAACACAACCAGCACCTCCTTTGCAGGATGCATAGCCCTCACCGCCTCATGGGCGGCCCTGATCTCTTCTGGGTGATGGGCATAATCGTCGATCAGGACGAAATCCTCTGTCCTGATCCTATAAGAAAATCTTCGTTGCACGCCCCTGAATTCGGAGAGAGCAGCTTTTAATGAGTCATTGCGAATCCCATAAGCAGAAGCCATGGCAAGGGCGATAGCTGCATTAAAAAGATTGTGCCTGCCGGGCAGGCTCAGGTTCAGATCCCGGAGGAGCTCCCCTTCAAGATCAAGATCAAAAAGATAAGTGCCGTTCTCAATGCGTATATTGCTGATGCTGATATCTGCTTCTTCTTCCACTGCAATAGAGACCCCATTTAGGGGAAGGCCCTTTTTATGGAAGAGTTTTCCCTCGTCAGGTACCAGATTAGCGAATGCTTTAAAAGAATCCTCCAGCTGCTGCGCTTCCCCATAGATATCCAGATGATCGGCATCCATGGAGGTAACCGCAGCTATATTGGGGGACAACTGCAGGAAAGACCTGTCATATTCATCGGCTTCCACCACTATGACCTCATTGCCCGCCAGGATAAGATTGCTTTGATAATTCTCGCTGATCCCGCCCAGGAATGCAGATACTTTGGCCCCTGAATATTTCAACAGGTGCGCCAGTATAGCCGTAGTAGTTGTTTTTCCATGTGTGCCGGCCACCGCCAAGGTATTGCTGCCCCTGGTAATTTCTCCCAACACCCGGGCTCTTTTCTTAATGCTGTACCCATTGGTCAGGAAAAACTGGTATTGTGGATTATTTCCTGAAATGGCAGGGGTATAAACAATCAGGCTTTCTTTATCTGTTATAAAAGCCTCAGGTATAAGATTGGTATCTGTTGAATAAATTACCTGTATCCCTTCTGCTTCCAGGGTTCTGGTAAGTTCTGAGCTATGCCTGTCAGTTCCCGCAACATTCTTGCCCAGGGCATTGAAATAGCGTGCCAGGGCACTCATTCCAATCCCGCCGATTCCAAGGAAGTAAAAATTCTTTATGTTGCTGAAACTGTTCACTTTTTATCTCTGATCAATTTTTCTATCTGGTCTACAATGTTTGCCGTAGCAAAAGGCTTTGCCAGTTTTTTAATATTTAAAGAAAGGCTTTGCAGCTTTTCGGGAGATTCCATCAGCGAGAAAAATAAGTTTGAAAAACTCGAATCCAGCTTTTCTTCGGAAATAACCACTGCGGCATCTTTTTCGGCTACGGCAAGGGCGTTTTTGCTCTGATGATCCTCCGCCACATTAGGGGAAGGAATAAACACTACAGGTTTGCCCACAATACAAAGTTCCGAAACTGTACCTGCCCCTGCCCGTGAAATGATCACATCAGCGGCTGAATAGGCCAGGTCCATCCTGTTCAGGAACTCCAGCACCCGGAGATTTTCCCTGCCCTCATATTTTTTATACTCATCGAAATACAAAGAACCGGTTTGCCAGATAAGCTGCATTCCGTGCTTCTCGAATTTCTCCAGTTGGCTCTCCACCAGCTGATTTATTTTTCTCGCCCCCAGACTTCCCCCCAATACCAGCACTGTCTTACGTGTGAGATCCAGTTTAAAATACTCCTGCCCCTTCTCCCTTTTATGGTCCACCTGTAAAAGATCCTGCCGCACAGGATTTCCTGTCAGCACCACCTTTTCCGCTGGAAAGTAACGCTCCATGTTCTCATATGCCGTACAGATAACGTCTGCTTTCCTGGCAAGGAGTTTATTGGTGATCCCCGGCAAGGAATTCTGCTCCTGCAAAAGGGTCGGGATATTTCTCTGATTTGCTACCTGGAGCAAAGGTCCACTGGCAAATCCCCCGGTTCCTATCACCAGGTCCGGCTTGAACCTGCTGATTATTCTTCCTGCATTCCAGAGGCTGCTCATCAATTTGAAAGGGAACAGCAGGTTTTTAGGGGATAAATTACGTTGGATGCCACTTATCCACAGGCCTTCAATAGTATAACCGGCTTCGGGGACTTTCTTCATCTCCATACGATCTTTTGCTCCCACGAAAAGCACCTCCGCATTGGGAAACCGGAGCTTGATTTCGTTAGCAATGGAAATGGCGGGATAGATATGACCTCCCGTACCTCCACCAGATAGTATGACACGTAATTCTTTCATATAGCTTCGCTTAAAATTGCAAGCGGATTATCTTCTTCTTTTTCTTCTTCCAGTTTTCGTATCTCTGCCTCCCTTCGGGCACTGACACTTAAAACCATTCCTATGGCGAGACAGGTCATCCAGATAGACGATCCCCCACTGCTTATAAGGGGAAGGGTCTGCCCTGTCACAGGAAATAATTCCACGGCTACCGCCATATTCACCAATGCCTGAAAGACAATGGGCAAACCTACTCCCACCACCAGCAACTTCCCGAAAACTGATTCGGCCTTGGTGGCTACAATAATGATCCGGAACAGCAGGATCAGGTAGATCAGCATCACTCCGAAAGCACCTATTAGGCCCATTTCCTCAACGATAATGGCATAAATAAAATCGGAAGAGGATTGCGGTAGAAAATTCCGTTGAATACTCTTTCCAATTCCTACTCCTGTTACTCCCCCGCTCGCGATGGCAATCTTAGCCTTTTCGATCTGGTAATCGGCCTCGGTCACCTCGTCATTCGAAAAATTCTCGATCCTGCTTATCCAGGTATCCACCCTGTTGGGAAATAAACCCGGGATAGCTTTGGCAGTCAGCATAAAAATGCCCAGAACCACGATTCCCGTACCTACAATCGCCGTTAGATATTTAATAGGATAACCTCCGATGAACACCAACAGAAGCACCATACTGAAAATAATGGCAGTCGTGGAAAAGTTGGCCGGCAAAATTAGCATTAATATGATACCTACGGGCAGCCAAAGGGGTAAAATTGATTGTTTAAAACTGTATTCCCTGTCCTTCATTTTGGCCATGTATTTAGCCACATAGGTCATCAGGACCACCGATGCCAGGGTAGAGGTCTGGAAGGTCTTATTGAGGAAAGGGATATTTATCCACCGGCTTGCGTTGGCGCCATCAATGGTAGTTCCCTGGGAAAGCGTGTACCCCAGCAAAATTATGAGCAAAGGAATGCCAATCACCGAAAGCCCCCTGAAATAGGTATAAGGCACCTTGTGTACAAAGAACATAATAACGAACCCGAGGAACAGGTAAATAAAATGATTTACCAGATATTGGAAAGTACTTCCGTCACCATATAAATAAGCAAGATTGCTACTGGCGCTGTACACCGGCAGGAACGAAAAGACTGCCAGCAGGGCGGTCAGGGCCCAGATGGTTTTATCTCCACGTATTTTTGAGAAAAAGTTACTCATGTCATCTCGCTTCAGGAATTAATACTCTTCTTATAGATTCCGCACCGCCTCTTTAAACTGCCTGCCTCTGTCTTCGTAATTCTGAAACAGATCGAAACTCGCGCATGCAGGAGACAACAGGACAGCATCACCTCTTTCCGCCAGTCTGTAAGCCATATTCACCGCCTCCTCCATTGATTGGGATTCCACGATGGTATCAACACAATTTCCAAAAGCTGCCAGAATCCTGCTGTTGTCAATGCCAAGACAGATGATAGCTTTCACCTTTTCATTAACCAGTTGCGTGAGCTCGGAATATTCATTTCCCTTGTCCACTCCCCCTACTATCCAGACAGTTTCCGCTTCCATGCTTTCCAGAGCATAATAAGTGGCGTTCACATTGGTAGCCTTGGAATCGTTAATATACTGTACATTATTAATTTTTAAAACTTTTTCAAGTCGGTGCTCCACTCCCTGAAAGCTTTCCAGGCTTTCCCGGATGGTTTCTTTCCTTATTCTCAATAACTGGGCTACTGTGGCAGCAGCCATGGCATTCTTGGCATTGTGTTTCCCCTCAAGGGATAAAGTTGAATTGGGCATGGTTAATTCGTTGTTATCTATGGTTATCGTAATCTGGTTGTTCTTTATAAAGGCGCCATCCTCTACCTCCTTTTCAAGGGAGAAAGGCAATTTTCGGGGGCTACTGGGAAATTCCTCAAGCCACTGGGTTATGATTTGGTTGTCTGCGTCGTAGATGAAAAAATCCTCCTCCGTCTGATTTTTGAGGATTCTGAATTTGGAAGAGATATACTCACTGTAATTATGATGATACCTGTCCAAATGGTCTGGCGTGATGTTGGTCAGCACCGCAATATGAGGCCTGAATTCCTCGATCCCGTCCAGCTGAAAGCTACTGAGCTCCAGTACGTAATATTCAGCATTGGTTTCGGCCACCTGTTTTGCAAAACTGTCTCCTATATTTCCTGCCATCCCGACATTCAGGCCTGCGTTGGAAAGAATATGGTGGGTGAGCCTGGTGGTGGTGGTTTTGCCATTACTGCCTGTAATACCAATAATAGTGGCGTCGGTAAATTTTGCCGCAAATTCTATTTCAGAGATAACTCTGACTCCCTTTCCTCGGATGAGATTCACCAATGGGGCATCTTCCGGAATTCCCGGACTCTTCATTACTAAATCTGCCTTAAAAATCTTTTCCTCCGAATGCTGCTTCTCCTCCCAATCAATATCATGCTGAATAAGAGAGTTTTTATATTTCTCCTGAATCTCTCCCTTGTCTGAAACAAATACCTGATACCCCTGCTTTTTTGCAAGTATGGCAGTCCCCACTCCGCTCTCTCCGCCACCAAGGATGACGAGAAATGATTTTTCAGAATTGGTTATGTTACTGGTATTTGTCACGGTCACTTTTGGAATTTCTTATCCGATTATTGAATCTTTTACTCTTATCTCAGTTTTAGGGTTACAACTGTTACGATCGCCAGGAAGATCCCGATGATCCAGAATCGAACGACGATCTTACTTTCATGGAAACCCGCCTTCTGGTAATGATGGTGCAGCGGGGACATCAGGAAGATCCTTCGGCCTTCCCCATATTTTTTACGGGTGTATTTGAACCAGCTGACCTGCAGGACCACTGAAAGATTTTCTATCAGAAAAACCCCGCATAGGATAGGGATCAGGAGTTCTTTTCTTGTTGCAATTGCCAGAACGGCGATTATACCACCAATGGTAAGGCTCCCGGTATCTCCCATGAACACCTGGGCCGGAAAGGTATTGTACCATAGGAATCCTACCAGCGCACCTGCAAAGGCGGAAATGAAAATCGTCATTTCTCCCGATCGTGGGATATACATTACGTTCAGGTAATCAGAAAAAATGATGTTACCTGACACCCAGGCAAAAAGACCCAGCGCCAGTACTATGATTGCTGAGGATCCTGCTGCCAGTCCGTCTATTCCATCGGTGAGGTTGGCACCATTGGAAACTGCGGTGACTATAAAGATCACTATAGGAATGAAGACCAGCCAGGCATATTTCTCCCAACCCGGATTGATCCAGGTGATCAGGCTGGCATAATCAAATTCGTTGTTCTTGACAAAAGGAATAGTTGTTTTAGTAGATTTCTCTTCGGGGGAAACATCTACCTGCTCACTCGAGGATATCAATTCCACCGCCGACTTCTGACCTGGAATAATGGGATTTTCTTTTATCGTTATTCCGGGATGGAAGTATATGGTGGCTCCTACAATGATTCCAAGACCTATCTGGCCAATCACCTTAAACCTGCCTTTCAGCCCCTCCTTATCTTTTTTGAAGGTCTTTATGTAGTCATCCACAAATCCTATAGCCCCCATCCAAAGGGCAGCCACAATGAGGAGCAGCACGTAAATATTGGTAAGGTTAGCGAACAGGAGCACGGGAATAAGGGTAGAAATTATGATGATGATCCCCCCCATTGTCGGGGTTCCTGCCTTTTCTGTCTGTCCCACAAGCCCCAGTTCCCTCACACTTTCTCCCACCTGTTTCTTCTGGAGGAAATTGATGATCTTCTTTCCATAAATGGTAGAGACTCCCAGCGAGAATATTATAGCCATGGCCGAACGGAAGGAAATATACTGATACAGCCGCTCTCCGGGAAAAGTGTAGTGGCTTTCAAGATATTCAAACAGGTGGTACAGCATATTTTCTACTCTTGGTGCTGGTTATTTATTTAATTCCTTAAGAAATTCGGTCACAATCTCCAGATCATTAAAATCCGTGCGGACTCCCTTAATCTCCTGATATGTTTCATGCCCCTTTCCTGCTATCAGGATTATATCATTGGGACCCGCCAGTTGACAGGCAGTCTTGATGGCCTGCTTCCTGCTTGTGATGGACATGATTTTCTTATAATTCTGAGGTTCCACTCCCGCTTCCACCTCTTCAATGATTTTCTCAGGATCCTCTGTCCGAGGGTTGTCACTCGTGAAGATAACCTTGGTACTCAGCTCAGAAGCAATATGCCCCATCTTGGGCCGCTTCGTCCTGTCCCGGTCTCCCCCGCAGCCTACCACGGTTATCAATTCCTCATTCTTGGTCCTGATACTGTTGATGGTCTGCAATACGTTCTCCAGCGCGTCAGGAGTATGCGCATAATCTACTATGGCCGTGACCTTCGTATCTGAAATGAAATACTGGAATCTTCCGGCTACGGAAGTAAGGTCACTTATGAGCCGAAGACTTTCGATGGTTTTCAGGCCCAGAAGTTCAGACGTGGCATAAATAGCAAGGATATTGTATGCGTTGAAAGTTCCGATCAGTTTGGTCCATACCTCCTGCTCATTCAGCTTTAATAGAAGCCCGCTAAATTCATTTTCCAGGATCCTGGCCTTGTAATCTGCATAAGATTTAATGGCATAGGTATATTTCTTCGCCCTGGTGTTCTGAAGCATTACAGCCCCGTTTTTATCATCTACATTCACAAGCGCAAATGCTGAGGCGGGAAGCTCATCAAAGAATCGCTTCTTTACGTCCCTGTATTCGGCAAAGGAATGGTGATAATCTAAATGGTCATGGGATAAATTAGTAAATATCCCCCCGGCGAAAGCCAGACCTGTTGTCCTGTGCTGGGCCACCCCGTGGGAACTCACCTCCATAAAACAATATTCCACCCCAGCCTCATTCATCAGTTTCAAATAGGAATTTATACTGAGGGAATCGGGGGTGGTATGAGTGGCTTTAAAAACCTTTTCTCCTACCATTATCTGGACAGTCGACAAAAGCCCTACTTTATACCCGGCTTTGGTAAACAATTGGTAAAGAAGAGAAGCAATAGTGGTTTTTCCATTGGTCCCAGTTACCCCGACCAGTTTTAGATTTTCTGAAGGATTTCCATAATAGTTGGCAGCCATTATCGCCAGAGCCCTCTGTGAATTCTGAACCCTAACATAGGTAACCCCATTCACTACATTATCGGGCAGGTCCTCGCATATAATTGCAAGAGCCCCTTGAGCTGCGGCGGTGGCAATGAATTCATGCCCATCGGATGCAGTTCCCTTAATAGCTACAAAAACATCGTTCAGTTCGACTTTTCTGGAGTCGAACTGAATATTGTTGATAGCCAGGTTGGTATTTCCAACCACCGCTTCCAGCGATACCTTGTATAATATGTCTTTAAGTGTGATCAACTTAACTTCAGGTTTATCGTTTGATTTGGTTCGATCTCCTCCCCGGGTTTTACTGACTGCTGCACGACTTCCCCGGTTCCCGAAACCTCAACTTCCAGTCCCAGGTTCTCCAGCAGGGATATTGCATCCATGGCTGGCATGCCCTTCAGGTCAGGCATCACTTCCTTTACCTTCCGCGCCATGGCAAAATATTTTTCATAATCCTCTTCGATCACCGGATTGGAAACATCCAGGGCATCGAATTCATCTACCACAGGGGTATCTGTAAAAATTTTTTGTGCGATCTTTTTGAATACAGGTCCACTGACATCAGCCCCGTAGAATCCAATCTTAGCCTGGGGCTTATGAATTACCACGATACAGGAGTACTTTGGTTCTTCAACAGGAAAGAACCCCACGAAGGAGGAGATATATTGAGGATTCTGGGCCCAGCCCTCCTTCCAGTATTCAGTTTGTGCCGTACCTGTTTTGCCAGCCATTGAAAAATCCGGGTCATATAAGCTTCTGCCTGTTCCCCTCTCTATGACATTCTTCAGCACGTCAGTTACTTTTGCTATGGTCTCAGGACTACAGATCTGTGGATCGATCACCTCCTTTTCGAATTTCTCGATGGTCCGGTCCCAGGCCTTTACTTCCTTGATGAATCGGGGTTTCAGCATTTCACCTCCATTGGCAATGGCATTGTAGAAGGTTAGAGTCTGAAGTGGCGTGATCTGGATACTTCCATAACCATAAGCCATCCAGGGGAGGGATAGACCTGACCATCTTTTATCGCCGGGTTCAGGGATATAAGGCTTGCCTTCTCCTTTAATAGCAAGGCCCAGACTTTCGTGAAGGTGCATGTCCTTAAGACCATCGACGAACTTCTGTGGCTGGTCCTTATAATTATCATGGATAAGTTTTACTATTCCCACGTTGGAAGAAACTTCCATAGCTCTGGCTGCTGATATCTCGCCATAACCTCCGCGTCGGGAATCCCTCACCTTTCTGCCATAGAAGGAGATGATTCCGCCCTCTGTATCAACGACGGTGCTGGTATCGATATACTTATCTTCCATTGCCACTATCAGAGACATGAGTTTAAATGTGGAACCCGGTTCATGTGATTCCCCAACTGCGTAATTCAGCTTTTCATAATACTTCCCGTCCGAGGTCCGGCCTAAATTAGAAATAGCCCTCACTTCTCCGGTCGATGTCTCCATTACAACCACTGATCCATGATCGGCTTCATATTTTTCGAGCTGCTCCAGGAGGGCGTGGTGAGCGATATCCTGTATCTTTACGTCGATGGTCGAGATCAGATCGTAACCATCTTTTGGCTCCACTTCATTATTATCACTAATAGGTTTCCATTGTCCCTTCGCGATCCGCTGTTTCAGGCGCCTTCCCGCCGTACCTCTCAGATAAGGACCAAAGGCTCCTTCCAGTCCGACGCGGGTGTAATATCCCTGCTCATCCTTTCGCTCATAACCAACGGTGCGTTCCCCCATTTTCCCTAAAGGATGTTCCCTTACAGTACGCTGCTCAACAATAAGTCCTCCGGCATTGGCGCCGAGCCTGAACATGGGGAAATTCTTGATCTTTACGTAATCAGAATAACCAAGATTTCTGGCGATTAGCAGATATCGATGCCTGTTTACCCTGGCACTGCGCAACTTCTGCGCATAGTGTCCACTGGATTCGCCAAACATCCTGGACAACTCCTCAGAAAGGGGAATAATATTTTCTTCAAAAGTTTTATCTGTAACAGTTACGGCGTCAAAACGGATATCGTATTTCGGGATCGAGGTAGCCAGAAGATTCCCGTTCACATCGTACAGGTTCCCCCTATTCGCCGGAATAGTGAAATTCTTATAGGCCCTTTCCTCCGCCAGGGCTATGTATTTATCCCCCTCAACAAACTGGATATTGAGCAGCTGAAGTCCGACCGCTATTGCGAAGACAAACATACAGGCTGTCACAAAGTACATTCTGTTCAATATGGTCTTATCGGTGGCAGACATGAAAGCGTTTATTGGGATTCTATTATTCTAATTTTAGTAGGCGGTATTTCTGAAGGCTTGATTCCTCTTCTTTCCATCCTGCGGGTAATTGTCGATTCCATTTTCCATCGCATGAGACGGGATCGTCCATCCAGAAATTCACTTCGCAATTCCAGCACGTCATCATTCAGCCTCGCTATCTCGTGCACCTTACTTTCGGCCCGATGGGAACTACCGATCATGATAATCGCGAGCAGGGTACAAAAAAGGATAAATCTCCAGTTCCTGAACGCATCTTCATTGACCAGAAATTTGCCTTTTAATATGTCGTACAAACTCTCTTTCATTCCCTCCGGACCAGGTGTTACCTATATTCGTTTTGCAACCCTCAGTTTTGCACTACGGGCGCGATTATTCTTTTTTATTTCCTCAAAAGCAGGAACGATAAGATTTCCTACTTTCTTAAAGGGGACACTGATATTTCCATAGAAATCCTTTTCCGGCTCCCCTTCAAACATCCCGCTTCTTATGTAGCGCTTCACCAGGCGATCTTCCAGGGAGTGATAAGAGATCAGACTGAGTCTCCCTCCTTTATCGAGAAGTTCTTCTGTCTGCTGAAGGAATTCCTTCAACGCCTCTATTTCCTGGTTGACCTCAATGCGGATAGCCTGATAGATTTGGGCCAGGATCTTATGTTCTTTTCCCATCGGAAGAAACGGCTTCAGGATCTCCTTCAGCTTTTCGCTGCTGTCTATCTCTTCGTCCTTCCTTGCCGAAACTATTGTCTTTGCTATTTTAGGTGAATTTCTCAGTTCCCCATAATTATACAGCACTTCCCGAAGTTGCTTTTCGTCGTATTCATTCACCACCTGATGGGCACTTAAGGAGCTTTCCTGATTCATCCTCATATCCAGCTTTGATTCAAAGCGGGTGGAGAAGCCTCGTTCTGCGACATCAAACTGATGTGAGGAAACGCCGAAATCTCCCAAAATCCCATCTACCTTCCGGACCCCGTGAAACCGAAGAAACCTCTTAATAAATCTGAAGTTTTCATTTATCAAGGTGAACCTTTCGTCTTCAATTGAATTCTCAAGCGCATCCTTGTCCTGGTCGAAAGCAAATAACTTTCCCTTTGGCCCAAGCCTGCTGAGTATCTCACGGGAATGTCCACCCCCGCCAAAAGTCACGTCAACATACACCCCGTCTTCTTTGACAGCAAGTCCATCAACTGTTTCTTTCAGTAAAACCGGGTTATGATATTCCATCCTCGTCAAGATTACCCATTACTTCCTCTGCCAGATTTGCAAATTCATCTTCCGGACTGTACACCGCCTTTTCATATTTCTCCTTATCCCAGATCTCAATAATACCGATGGCAGATGCCAGTACTATGTCCTTATCTATATCTGCATACCCTAGAAGATCTTTGGGAATAAGTAGCCGTCCATTTGTATCAACTTCGACAAATTTGACTCCTGCAGTAAACTTCCTTATGAACTCATTGTGCTTCGCCCTAAACCGATTCAGCTTGTCCATCCGGGCCATTTCCTTCTTCCATTCATCCATGGGATATAGCTCCAGACACTTCTGAAATACAGAGCGTTTTAAAACAAAACCATCTTGTAAACAAGGGGTTAATTGCTTTTTTATAGGCGCAGGAACCATCAGGCGACCTTTCGCATCAACCTTACATTCGTATGTCCCAATCAGATTTACCACCCCTATAGTTTAGGAATCAAATATATAGAATTAATTACCACAATTTACCACAATTTACCACTTTGTTGATAAGTTTTACCCCCTTATCCCACTCAGCCCCTGAAAAATCAACTAGTTGAGAGCCTTCAATTTGCGTGAACAGAATGTTAAAAAAAGAGGCCTGAAGAACTTAAAAAGTGTTAAAAAGAAAATCTCCCAATTCTGGTCCGAAAGTGTCTGGCCTTCAAAAAGTCTAAGGAGTAAAAGCGGGCGTGGCTGGGGTAGCACAAAAGGATTCCGGAGACATTTTTTGTAAAGCTGCCAAAAAGCTTCCAAAAATAAAGGAGATTGGAAAAACGCAGGCGTGTTTTTTCCGCTGTAATTTACCGGAACGGAATACAATTCCATTAAAGGAAATTTCCTATACTTGCAAGGAAACGCTATATTTGCGTATGCTAACAGCAAAGGCAATCAATGAAAAATAATTTAAGGGAAGAAGGAAAATTCAGTTACGTGGAGGAAGGGGAAGGAACGCCGATTGTTATCCTGCATGGACTAATGGGTGGCTTGAGTAACTTTACTGGTGTAATGGATTTTTTCCCAAATAAAGGATACAAGGTGGTTATCCTTGATTTACCTTTATATACCATGTCGCTCCTGAAGACGAGCGTTGCCAATTTCGCTAAATACCTCAAGGAATTTATAGATTTTAAGGGATACAAGGAAGTCATTCTTTTGGGAAACTCCCTTGGTGGGCATATAGCTTTGCTCACCACTAAATTATATCCGGAAGTGGTGAAGGCTCTTGTGATCACCGGGAGCTCCGGGTTGTATGAAAATGCCATGGGGGAAAGCTATCCCAAGCGTGGCGATTACGAATACATCCGGAAAAAAGCAGAAAATGTATTTTACGATCCAAAAGTAGCAACCAAAGAAATTGTGGACGATGTATTTTCCACTGTAAATGACAGAAGCAAGCTCATCAGAACTCTTGCGATTGCCAAGAGTGCAATCCGCCACAATATGTCCAAGGATCTTCCTAAAATGTTTACCCCTACCTGCATCATCTGGGGTCGCAATGACAATGTGACTCCCCCGGAAGTGGCGGAGGATTTTGATCGCCTGCTACCCGATTCAGATCTTTTCTGGATAGATAAATGCGGGCATGCTGCCATGATGGAACATCCTGACCAGTTCAACCAGGTCCTCTACAAATGGCTGGCTGATCGGAAATACTAGTAGTAAAATTCCAATGAAAATAAAATCGGCCGAATTTATAATGAGCAACAGCGAGGTATCCAAATGCCCCGACAGCAAGTTGCCAGAATACGCATTTATTGGCCGAAGCAATGTGGGGAAATCTTCCCTGATTAATATGCTGACGGAGAGAAAAAGCCTGGCCAAGATCTCCGGAAGACCGGGAAAAACCCAGCTCATCAACCATTTTCTTATCAACAACGACTGGCATCTGGTCGATCTTCCGGGCTATGGTTATGCCCAGGTATCCAAATCCACTAAAAAGACCTTTCAGAAGTTCATCACTGCCTATTTTGAGCTGCGGGAGCAGATGCTGTGTGCCTTTGTCCTGGTGGACAGCCGTCACAGCCCACAGCCCATTGACATGGAATTCATGCTCTGGCTGGGCGAACACGGGGTGCCTTTTTGCATCATCTTTACCAAGGCCGACAAATTAAAACCGAAAGCCCTGGACCGAAACATCCAGAATTATAAGGCCCGGATGCTGGAATCCTGGACAGAAATGCCCCCCTATTTCGTGACTTCCTCCTCCTCCGGAGAAGGGCGGGAGGAGGTGCTGGATTTTATCCAGAAACTGAATGAGGATTTCCAGAAAGGCTAAAAACAAAGAAGCTATTCAAAATACTCCTGCGTGACTTGCAGGAATCCTACTTTTTCTTCAAATCCATTTTCTCTGCAAAGTAATCACAGAAATCCTTCATGGTTTCCGTCATCTTCTCATCCTGCGTGGCACGGTTAAAAGTATCGGCCATGGTAACAAGAGTCTGGTGAAAGAATTGTTTCATGTCGTCGAGCGGCATGTCCTTGGTCCACAGATCGATCCTCAGGGTCTCTTTCTGCTTGGGATCCCACATGGACAGCAGCATTGCCTTTGCCTCTTCGTTTTCCACTCCTCCGTCTTCAGCACTCCAGCTTAGTTCTTCGGGCACCCTGTTCTCGTCGAGGGTAACTTTAATATTGATATTTGATGTTTTAAATCCCGCCATTATTTCTTGGGTTTATAATTTGATTTATTAAAAATAGTCTGGGCGTCTGTCGACAATAATTCCTCCAGGCTCCCCTCCGTTTCCTCCATATACTGCCTTACGATCTGCCACCCCAGGTATTGCCCCAATTGAGCAGGAGATTCATTGTCCAGCTGCAGATAGAATTTAGAAAATGGTGCAGGATAGAGAAAGCGTGTATATAATTCTGAGTCGGTCTCAAATAAAAGTTCCCGTTCCACGAAATAACGCCATATCTGCTCTTCATTTGCTTTTGCCCAGTCAAGTTCCTCCTCTGTATATCCGATCTTTTCTGCATCCGTTTTGAAAGGGATCAGCAGATCTTTCAGATAAAGCAGCTTCCCATAGTAGATCATATGTGCCAGAAAAATCCTGGAATCCGGTCTCGGCACCACCGTTTCGGCAAAAGAAGCCGCAGCATCGGGAATAATCTGGGATCTTTCAAAATTCTTCTTCAGGAATTCCTGTATCCCAATATAAAAATGGTGGTCCTTTCCTAAATAGGTATCCAGGGATATTAATAGAAGATCATTTGCCCAGACGGCTTTGTTCTGGTAATCCACGTCTGAAGTGAGCGTGATCACCTCAGGGATCACCGTCTCCGGGAAATAATATTTTATATGCTGGAAAAGCAGATGCAGTTCCTGTTTAACATCTTTAAAATCAGAAAATTCCTCCCTTACCTCCTTGTTAAGCTCCAGCTGTATGGTGTCGCTCATTTTCGCGACCCAAACCGAATCCGGATATTCTGACGGAAACAGATATGGGAACTGAGCCTTCAGTCCTGGCAGAGAGTCAGCCGTTGCTCTCGCAAATTTTTCATCGAAGCGGGTCACCTCAACCGTCACCGGTATTTTCGCAATTTCCTCTTCCCGCTTATCCTCCTCACCACAGGAAATCACAACGAGCAGCAGACAAAAGAACATCAGTTTTTTCAGCATCGAAAGAATTATGAAGGGTTTAACGCAGCCAGACCTTTTAAAGTTGGGGCTTAAGCGTTATTTTTGTTAACAAAGATATTATTTCCATCTCTAAATGCCCAATATATGCAGACTGAAAAAGTCATCGATTATATAACGGATTGGTTAAATGATTATTCAGAGAATTCCGGCACCAATGGATTTGTTCTGGGAATCAGTGGGGGAATAGATTCTGCGGTGGTTTCTGCTTTGTGTGCGAGAACGGGAAAAACAACTTTATGCGTGGAAATCCCTATTCACCAGGCCGAAGTCCAGGTTAACAGAGCGCAGAACCATATCCTGGACCTAAAGAAACGCTATGAAAATGTCACCGATATCCGCGTAGACCTTACCCAGGTCTTCGAGCAGTTCAAAGGTTCTGTACCCCACGTTGACAACAAGGATGCCCTCGACCTGAGCCTCGCCAACACGAGAGCCCGCTTAAGAATGACCACCCTTTATTACTTTGCGGGCCTTCACGGGCTGCTGGTTGCAGGCACCGGAAACAAGGTTGAGGATTTTGGGGTGGGCTTCTTCACCAAATACGGCGACGGAGGCGTTGATATAAGCCCCATAGCCGACCTTATGAAGAGCCAGGTTTACGAGATTGCCCGTCATCTGGACATTTCAGATGACATAGTAAATGCCGCCCCCACCGACGGACTGTTTGGCGACAGCCGCACCGATGAAGACCAGATAGGTGCCAGTTACGATGAACTGGAATGGGCCATGACACAAGCCGAAGCAGGCAAAGTTGCTGAAGATTTTAATGGAAGGGAACAGGAAGTTTTTAAGATCTACGCCTCCAGAAACAGGGCCAACAGACATAAAATGGAACCCATCCCGGTCTGTAAACTGCCCGTTCATCTATTATAATTGTACTTCATCGAATAATCGTTACAGTGAAAAAGAAAGTTTTATCTTTACATCTCCCTACGATTTAAAGCATAGATAACTCTGACACAGAAAACTGCTTGGTCCCCCCTCGAATTTTTTTATTTGTACTAAAATACAACAGATGAATACAGTATTAATTGCGGATCATCATCCTATAACGCGACTTGGTATCTCAGCTCTCTTGGAGGGTGACGGGATCTATGAAATTGTCGGGAAAGTAACTAATGGAAAAGATCTTTTCAAAACCCTGCGCAACAGGATTCCTGATGTGCTGATCATGGAAATAGATCTTCCCGAAATAAACGGGATAACGGCCCTGAGAACCATTAAAGCAGACCATCCCGGCACCAAAATCCTCATCCTTAGCTGCCATCCTGAGGAAATGTACGCGCTTAACGCCATAAAAGCCGGCGCTTCAGCCTACCTTTCCAAGACGGCTCCCACTGAAATTCTTAAGGAAGCCATACATCAGGTAGCTCGAGGGGGAATCTATCTGAACAAGGAGATCAGTGAAAGGCTGAATTCCGGAGCTACCCGTACCAATAACCTTATTACCCGTTACAAGAAGTTGTCCACGAGAGAAATTGAGGTCCTCAACCTGCTATCAACAGGAAAAAGGAATAAGGATATTGCGGAAGCCCTTGATATCAACGAAAAGACCGTGAGCACTTACAAAACGCGGCTTCTGAAGAAACTGAAGGTGGACAACCTTGCAGACCTGATCAACCAGTCCAGACTTCTTCAATTACGGGCATAATATGCGCTAAACCTAACAGGATTAGAAAACCTGTTGGGTTATAATTATAACACCCTTGCCAGCTTATTGGAAAGCACCTTGCGCAGGGACAGATAATCCATCACATCCTGCAGGATCCCGGCGGAATCCTCGGGGGAAGCTTCTTTTATCTTATTGTTCAGCTCATTGATTTTCTGGGAGATCAGGTACCTCCTCAGCGAAAGTATGGTTTCACTCACCAGCCTGCTGATCCTGGATTTTTTGTCCGTCACAAAAATCTCCATGCGTTCCCAGTCGTGCAGTACATACTGCTCCTCCTCCATCAGGATGTTGGTTATCTCTGTGGAATCCTCAGGAGGCATCTCATTTACGAAGGAATCCAGACTGAAATCCCCAGCCTCATTTAACTTCGAAATGATCTGCAGATAGATCCTCTGGAAATTCTCATTGGTAAAGGCCACCTCATCATCCTGCAGGTCCAGGAACACTTTCTCATAAACCTTAGCCCTTTGCAGCTCCGGTTCCAGGATCAGTTCCCCTTTGTCGTTTTCCTTAAGGACAAGGTCCTCAAATTCCTCCTCGACGTTCCCATACAACAACAGAAGGCTGATAATGGTGCGCTCGAGCTCGTATAATTCATTTACTTTGGTTTTAGGAGTATTATCCTCCCTTACCACCTGAAAGCTCTCCTGCTTCTTCCCTGCTGCTTTTTTCACTTCCCTGGCTCCCATCTGGGCGAGGGTAGAGAATAACACCTCCTCAGAAATATCCATTATTCTGGAAGCCTCCTGCACGTACACCTCCTGCTGAATCTGATCAGGGATCTTTGAAATACTGGTCACTATATCCCTGATTAATGAAGCTTTCTTTACCGGATCGCTCTTTGCTTCGGCCATAAGCAGGGAGGCCTTGAAAGCTATAAAGTCATTGGAATTTGCTGAAAGATATTCCTGGATCTCCTCCTCCGTATGCGTCTTGGCAAAACTGTCGGGATCCTCGCCTTCCGGAAAGGTGCAAATTTTCACATTCATCCCCTGTTCCAGGATAAGGTCAATACCGCGAATGGAAGCCCGTAATCCTGCCGGGTCGGCATCAAAAAGCACCGTAATGTTTTTGGTAAGCCGATTGATTAATCTTATCTGTTCAGGGGTCAGGGCAGTTCCCGAAGAAGAAACCACATTCTCAATCCCTGACTGACTGAACTGAATTACATCGGTATAACCTTCCACAAGAAAACAGTTATCCTCTTTGGCGATAGCCTGCTTGGCATGATAGATACCATAAAGCACCTGACTTTTATGGTAGATCTCACTTTCCGGACTGTTCAGGTACTTCGCCGCCTTCTTTTCATTGGTAAGTATCCTTCCTCCAAATCCCAGTACCCGTCCGGACATGGATTGTATGGGAAACATCACCCTTCCTTTGAATCTGTCGAACTGCTTCTCCTCCTTTACAATACTGAGTCCCGTTTTCTCAAGAAACTCGAGTTTATAGCCCTTTTTTATGGCTTCTGAAGTAAAGGCATCCCATTCATCAGGTGAATACCCAAGACCAAACTTCTTTATTGTTGCCTCGGTAAATCCCCTTTCCTTAAAATAACTCAACCCGATGGCTTTCCCGCGTTCGGTATTCAGCAGGCTGTTCTGAAAGTATTTGGCAGCAAATTCTGATACCAGGTACATGCTTTCCCGCTCATCGGCCTGTTGTTTCTGCTCGTCATTCTGTTCGGTTTCCTCAATTTCGATGTTGTACTTTTTCGCCAGATACTTAATGGCTTCGGGATAGGTGAAATGCTCGTGCTCCATCAAAAAAGCCACCACATTTCCGCCTTTCCCGCTACTGAAATCCTTCCAGATCTGCTTCACTGGGGACACCATGAACGAGGGCGTACGCTCGTCGCTGAAGGGACTCAGGCCTTTGTAGTTGGTACCAGATTTCTTCAGCTGTACGAAATCCCCCAGCACCTCCTCTACCCGGGCGGCCTCAAATACGCGATCTATGGTGTTTTTTGAAATCAATTACAGGAAAATGAATTGGCTCAAAAGTATAAAAAAAAGCGGGAGCAACGTGTAAAGCTTTCCCGCCGATCCCGCAGATGGTTTAAACCCATCTGCGAAAATCTGCGCAATCTGCGGGAAACCCTTAGTCCATATCAAACCTCAGCCCCACCGAAAAATTATGCAGCTCGGCATTCGGCTCCTTGAAAATAGTATTCAGGTCATACTTGACATACAGCGCTGAACCACCCCAGCCCAGATAACCGCTCAAACCATATATGAACTCATTGGTATTGTAATCTCCTTTCAATTTCTTTTTGACGTTTTCCCCGTCGTCCTCATACTTCAGTTTCTGACGCTCCCCGATATTGAATCCGGCGTAACCTCCCAGCCCGATCTTCAATTTCTTATCTGTATAAAACCTAAGACTTCTTTCAGATTCCACTTTCTTTGAAGGCCCGAATTCGAAATGAATCGGCACCACCAGATTATCCATCCTGAATTTGGATTTATCCAGATCGAAATCGTGTTCTACGAGAACAGTCTGTTCCCCATCTTCCACAAAATATCGGTTGTCTGTAGGCTTAAGGCCATTGAACTGAAAAGATACCCCGTACTTGATTCGCAACCAGTTGGTATTCTGAAAAACCCTGGTCTTCCAGGCGATCCCCAATTCAAAGAACCGGCTCCCGGCTACTTTAAAATCAGAATCATTCAAAGCCTGTCCTTCCTGAAGGGCATTGTTAAATCCAACTGCAACAACAAGATCCGTGTAGGTTCTGCGATCGTATTTACGCTTTTTGTCGGAGTCCCAGTCGAAAACCCAATCCGAATCTTCATTTTCCCCATCAGGATCCGAATTTTCCGTTTCCTCCTGCCTCGAAAGCAGGGCGATCTTGTTGTCAATTATCGCAATCCGGTTTTCGATATTTAAGGCATGTTTTCTGGCGGCCTCTGCTTTTAATTGTTCCGCCTCCTCCCGGGTCAGCTTTTTAGCCTCCAGCCGCTGATTGATATTTTCAACCTCCAGTTTCAGGGCTTCCTTCTCCTCCTTGATGATCTCCTCTTTCTGGCGCTCCAGTTCCTCGACCTTTTCGAAATAGGTCTTCTCCTGCGCCTGCAGCGGAGTTACAACAGCCAGGAGAAGTAAAAGACTAAAGTAAAATGTAATGTTTCTCATAATGGTTTGATTTAGACGTCCTCCCCCAAGCCTCTGAAAGGAGGCCAGGTTATGGACTTTGATTGATGAAATAATTATTGATTAGATCTATTCGTTAATATCGGCAACAGCGTTTCGGGTTTTCCTCAGGCCGTCTTTTATGATCTCGAAGACCTTCGCCCTGAAGGAATGCTCCAGCTCCGTTTCCACTTCCGTTAAAAGCTGGTCTGCACTCAGCGTCTCCGTCTGGTACAGCCCCTGTTCCTTTCGAAGCTCTGCCCTGGCTTCCGCCATCAGGGCATCAATTTCTGCATCGGTCACTTCTATATCGCCCTCCATTTCCTGTGATACTTCCGCCATGGCGTTTTCAAGAAGATCATCGATCTCGGCCTGGTTTATTTCTGACTCTCCCGAAGGCTCCATGGACACCGCAACAGTATTTTCTTCAGACTTCTGGACCTCGAAAAATTCCTTTATAGGCTGATGCTTCTCTTCAGATATAATTTTTTCAGAATCCCCGGCACTGGCTACATCAGCATTGGATTCGGCTACAGGAGTATGATCTGCTGCCTCAGGGAGCGGCTGGCCTCTGTACAGAGGAACAGTTTCAGAATTGCTCTCTGATTCCTCAACAGCCAATCCTTCCGATCCGGCTTTCTGTTCCTGCAGCTTCTCAAACTGTTGCTCAGGTTTTTCCACAATTACCGGGGAATTATCAACCACCGGCTGCTGCCCCAGAAATGTAAATAGGAGCAAGCCAGCAACCAGAGAGGCCGCGATTCCCATCCACCAGTATCTGGCGGTAGATTTCTTCTCCCCCTGCTCCAGCCTTTCCTGAAGCTTTTGCCAGCTTCCCGCAGACGGCTTCAGTTCCCGGTCTTTTAGCTGCTCAGCAAATTGTTTTTCAAAATCAAGTCGTGGCATAATTTGTCTTTTTAAATGTTTTCAGCTGCTCCTGCAAAAGTTTCCGCGCCTTGAACAGCTGCGATTTTGAGGTCCCCTCGTCTATCTTCAGTAACTCCGCGATTTCCCTGTGTTTGTAACCTTCTATCGCGTACATCACAAACACCATCCGGTAACCTTCAGGCAGCTCATCGATCAGCTGCTGTATATGTTCCACCTCCATATTGGATTCTACCTCATTGAAGCTGTCAGCATTTTCCATTATCAGCTCCTCCGTGAATTCCAGTTTCTTCTGGGTTCTGAGGAAGGAAATGGATTCCCTGATCATGATCCTGCGCAGCCAGCCTTCAAAACTTCCCTTGTCCTGAAAGTCCGACAAGTGGGAAAAGGCCTTGAAGAATGCCCCCAGCATCACGTCTTCGGCGTGGTGCAGATCTTTGATATACATTCTGCAGACTCCCAGCATCTTTGGGGAAAATTTCTCAAATAATTCCTGCTGTGCCTTTCGGTCCTGTTTCATGGCCCGGGCTACAAGTGCGGATCTATTTTTAAAAAGCGGAATGACTTTCACAAAGCTGTTGGTTAAACCTTCTATTTATAAAGACGTATGAAAGTTACAAAAGGTTGCCTGAAGGGGAGAAAAAAAATTCTGTCCCTAAAGAATTTTTTGTAAAAAAGTAAACTATTGTTTACCTTTATGAAAGTAGCAATGGACTCTTATGAAGTGCAGCGAATTACTTATGAAACTTAAGAAATCAGGATGCTACTTTATAAGACAAGGAAAGGGCAGTCACGAAATCTGGTATAGCCCGAGAACTGGAAAAGAATTTGTAGTACCCAATCACCCAGCCAAAGAAATCGGAAAAGGTTTAGTAATGACAATTTACAAACAGGCTGGGATATAAATATTATAAAATGAAAACGTTCAAATTCATAATAGAAAAAACAGGTACAGGATTTTCTGCCTACGCAGAAAATTTCGAAAAAACACCAGTAACAACCACAGGAGAATCCGCAGAAGATTTGAGGATGAATATTCTGGAGGCTCTGAATACCTGGCTTGAATTTAAAGGAATGCCTTTAGCAAGTCAGGAGCAAATAAAAGCCAAGCTCGACCTTCCTCAGTTTTTCAATTATTTCAAGGAAATCAATTCCAAAGCCCTTAGTAAAAGAATCCAGATGAATGAGACTCTGCTCTCACAGTATGTAAATGGCAAAAAAGATCCGTCAGATAAACAATTGAACAGAATTTTAAAAGGGATTAAAGAGTTGGGCGAAGAGCTAACTCAAGTGGAATTGGTTTAGTATTATGGGTGGGTGTCGTTTTTACAAAGATTTCGCCCAGGGCTCTCTGGTGTTGGAGGGCGCTTTAACCAAAAGACAGGACCTATAGCTACAACTACTTCTTTCTGTCAATCACGTAATTCACCATCAGCTCCAGGGATTCCTTGTAAGGCGAAGCGGGGTAGTTATCCAATAATTGCAGGGCCTCCTGCTGGAATTCCTTCATTTTGTCCACCGCATAATCCAAACCACCTTTCTCCTTCACAAAGGCGATCACCTCGTTCACCCGTTTCTTATCCTTGTTGTGGTTCTTTACGGAATTGATAACCCAGGCTTTTTCACTTTTGGAAACCTGGTTCAGGACGTAGATAAGCGGGAGGGTCATTTTCTGCTCCTTTATATCAATGCCCGTAGGCTTGCCGATCTTCTCCTGTCCATAATCGAAAAGGTCGTCCTTTATCTGAAAAGCCATCCCAATCAATTCCCCGAAACGACGCATTTTCTCGACCTCCTCGGAATCCGGCCTGACGGATGCGGCCCCAAGACTGCAGCAGGCAGCGATGAGGGTTGCCGTCTTCTGGCGGATGATTTCATAATAAATATCTTCAGTAATATCCAGCCTTCTGGCCTTTTCTATCTGAAGCAGTTCCCCTTCGCTCATCTCCCGCACGGCGACAGAAATTATTTTCAACAGGTCAAAGTCGTTGTTGTCAATAGAGAGCAGAAGTCCTTTTGATAGCAGGTAGTCCCCCACCAGCACGGCGATCTTGTTCTTCCACAGGGCATTTATGGAGAAGAATCCCCGCCTCCTGTTGGAATCGTCCACCACATCATCATGTACCAGCGTGGCAGTGTGGATCAGCTCGATAACGGCAGCACCCCGGTAGGTGCGCTCGTTCACCTGCCCTTCCGAAACCATCTTGGAAACCAGGAACACGAACATGGGCCGCATCTGTTTTCCCTTTCGGTTAACGATGTAATGAGTGATCCTGTTGAGCAAAGCCACCTGCGAGGACATGGATTGGGTGAACTTTTTTTCGAAAAGTTCCATCTCATGCTCTATCGGAAGCTTTATTTTGGAGATTATCTTCATTAAGGGAGCTAAGATAGAAAAGTTTGGAATAACCTGAAGCCGGTTTCGGGGGCAAATGGCTGCATTTTCAATAATTGAAAAACCCTTTGTTTTTCCAGAATAGGAAAGCATTGAAAGAGGAACTAGGTTTACATCTGAGCCTGATCATTCACGAGTTATTTCCGAATTATTTCAGAGATATTCGCGAGTCATTTGCGGGTTCAAGTCGCAGATGACTCGCAGATGACTCGCAAATGACTCGCGAATGAGTCGCAAATGGAACGAAGATAATTCGATGCTGAGTCGACGATGAAATGACCGCTAAAACCAGAAATCAGGCTAATGTTTTAAGCTTTATTCGCCAGCTGTCCACAGGCAGCATCAATATCCTTACCTCTGGAACGACGGACGGTAACCGTGATCCCATTTCTTTCAAGATGGTGGACATAAAGATTGGTGCTCTCTTCAGAAGCCTGCATAAAGAAGTCGTCCCCAATGGGGTTATACTCAATCAGGTTCACCTTGCAGGGCACGTATTTGCAGAATTTCACCAGCGCATCCACATCGCGCTGGCTGTCGTTGATGCCTTTCCAGACCACATATTCGTAAGTGATGCGGCTTTTGGTCTTCGAATACCAGTATTCCAGCGCCTCTCTTACATCCGTCAATGGAAAGGTGGCGTTAAAGGGCATGATGGAAGTCCGCACCTCATCAATGGCAGAGTGCAGGGACACCGCCAGTTTGACCTTCAGGTCCTCGTCAGCGAGTTTCTTAATCATTTTTGGTACTCCCGAAGTAGAAACGGTTATACGTTTTGAAGACATTCCCAGGCCTTCCGGCGAAGTGATCTTACGGATGGCTTCGATGACGTTGGGATAGTTCATCAGCGGCTCTCCCATGCCCATGAAAACGATGTTGGACAGCGGCCTGTCGAAATACAGGCGGCTCTCGTTGTCGATTGCCAGCACCTGGTCGTAGATTTCATCCGGATTGAGGTTTCGCATCCGTTTGAGTTTGGCGGTGGCGCAGAATGAACAGTTCAGGCTGCAGCCAACCTGCGAGGATACGCAGGCGGTGGTTCGGGTGGCGGTGGGGATCAGCACCGATTCCACCGTTAGGTCGTCGTGAAGTTTCACCGCATTCTTGATGGTCCCGTCGCTGCTGCGCTGCATCTGGTCCACCCTGATGTGGTTGATGACAAAGTTTTCCTGCAGCATCTGACGGGTTTCCTTGGAAATGTTGGTCATATCCTCGAAGGAGTAGGCGCCTTTTTTCCAGAGCCATTCGTACACCTGGGTGCCCCTGAAGGACTTATCTCCCTGGTTTACAAAGAAATCCTGAAGTTGCTCTTTAGTTAGGGCCCGTATATCTTTCCTGTCATTTTTCACGCTGCAAAAGTATTTATTTTTTATGGATTATTACCAGACTATCAAAAACTTAGCCTGAATATATCGGGGTTGGAAAAACTTCCCCAAAGTCTTCTGTTTCTGAAATGATAAATATGACAAAAACAATAGCCACGAATACACGAATAATTAAAACAGATTCGTGTATTCGTGGCTAAATATGAACGAAGAGACCCTCTATTAAAGAATCAGCATCGCATCCCCGTAGGTGTAGAATTTATATTTCTCCTTAACCGCCTCGGCGTAAGCCTTCTTCATGAAATCGTGCCCTGCGAAGGCAGAGACCATCATCAATAACGTGGATTTAGGCGTGTGGAAATTGGTGATCATACAGTTGGCAACGCTGAAGTCGTACGGAGGAAAGATGAATTTGTTGGTCCATCCCCCGAATTCGTTCAGGGTCTTGTTGGAAGACACAGAACTTTCAAGAGTTCTCATTACTGTGGTACCCACGGCGCAAACACGTCTTTTACCAACAATAGCTTTGTTAATGGTATCCACCGCCGGCTTTTCGATATAGGCCTCCTCGCTGTCCATTTTGTGTTTTGACAGGTCTTCAACTTCCACCGGACTGAAAGTCCCCAGCCCCACGTGAAGGGTTACTTCAGCGAAATCAATTCCTTTTATCTCCAGTCTTTTCAGCAGGTGCTTTGAGAAGTGGAGTCCGGCAGTCGGGGCGGCAACGGCTCCTTCTGTTTTGGCGTAAATGGTCTGGTAACGCTCGGAGTCTTCAGGCTGAACTTCCCTTTTGATATATTTAGGAAGCGGAGTCTCCCCCAGTTCCGTTAATTTATTTCTGAATTCCTCGTAAGAACCGTCGTAAAGAAAACGAAGGGTTCTTCCACGGGAAGTGGTATTGTCAATGACCTCAGCAACAAGACTCTCGTCCTCTCCGAAGTACAGTTTATTACCAATTCTTATTTTTCGGGCCGGATCCACCAAAACATCCCAGAGGCGGGTTTCGGAATTCAGTTCCCTCAATAAGAACACTTCAATACGGGCACCGGTCTTCTCCTTATTTCCGTAAAGACGCGCAGGAAAAACCTTGGTATTATTCAATACCATGACGTCATGCGGTTCGAAGTAATCGATAAGATCCTTGAACTGTCGGTGCTCAATGGTCTGCTCTTTGCGGTTCAGAACCATAAGCCGGGCCTCATCCCTGGATTCTGCA
Source organism: uncultured Salinimicrobium sp. (assembly GCA_946887025.1). The sequence continues at coordinate 85 of CAMPJY010000003.1, read as the reverse complement.
GGATATTCGGCCAATAATTCAGGCGGAAGCTCAAAATTGAAGTGCGATAATTTCATTCCCATATAGTAGATTTTTAAAGGCTGCA
>CAMPJY010000002.1 GCA_946887025.1 uncultured Salinimicrobium sp. | reverse complement strand
GGTGGAATTGGCTCCTGCGGAAGGGAATTATGCTGTTCTACCTGGCTTACCGATTTCCGTTCCGTGAACACCTCCGCTGCGAGATATCAGCAGCTGTCCCTCAACCCCCAGAAACTTGCGGGGCAATGCGGGAAGCTGAAATGCTGCCTTAACTATGAACTCGATACCTATCTGGATGCTCTGAAGAGCTTTCCGAAAAGCGAGGTAAAGCTATATACCAAAAAAGGAACTGCGGTGTGCCAGAAGGTCGATATTTTCAAAGGGGTGCTGTGGTACGCCTATGAAGGGGACTGGAGCAACTGGCATATGTTGTCAACCGACCAGGCCAATAAGATCATTGATGCCAATTCCAAAAAGGAACCTGTGGGCAGCCTTGAAGAATTTGCAGTCAAGGAAGAGCTGGAAACCAAACCTGATTTTAATAATGCCGTAGGCCAGGACAGCCTGACCCGTTTCGACAAGAAGGGGTCTCCAAAAGGGAAAAGGAAAAACAAACGCAAAAAGAAAAAACCACAGAGAAATGCGTAGGAACCTGCCGGTTTTGATTTTTTTCTCTTTCCTCCTCCTGACAGCCTGTGATAAAAAGAGGGTGTTTGATCAGTACGAAAGCCTTCCGGGGCAATGGCACCGGGATTCTTTGGTAAGCTTTCGCGTCATGGCACCCGACACCATAAAACCTTACAACCTTTTCATTAACGTCCGCAACAACTCGGATTACAGGTACAGCAACCTCTTTCTGATCACCAACATGAATTTTCCCAACGGAAAAGTGATAAGCGATACCCTGGAATATGAGATGGCCACACCTTCGGGTGACTGGCTTGGCACGGGCTTTGGTGAACTGAAAGAAAGCAAACTCTGGTACAAGGAAAACATCCGTTTTACCGAAGCGGGAGAATACGTGATCGAGATTCAGCAAGCCATGAGGCAGAGCGGCGAGACCGACGGGGTAGTGGAACTGGAGGGCATTACGGATGTTGGCTTTAGAATAGAACATACAGAAAACAGAAATTGATGGCAAAAACCACCTCAAAAACCAAGAAAGACTCAAAAAAGCATAGCGGCTTCCGCCGATATATCATTTGGTTCTGGTCACTTTTCGCACTTGGCATCCTCATGGCAATCCTGGTCTTTCTTCTGGCTGGCTGGGGAGTTTTCGGCCCCATGCCTACTTTTGACGAGCTGGAGAACCCGGAAACCAATCTCGCGACAGAAATATTTTCTTCTGACGGGGAAACTTTGGGGAAATATTACAGCGAGAACAGGACTCCCGTTAAGTTTGACGATCTACCCACCCATCTGGTGGAAGCACTCGTGGCTACCGAGGATGAACGCTACTACACGCATTCCGGGATCGATGCCAAGGGAACCTTAAGGGCCATTGTCTATATGGGAAAACGTGGCGGTGCCAGTACCATTACCCAGCAGCTGGCGAAACTCCTTTTTACGGAGGATGTCGCCAACAATACTTTTGCAAGGGTGGTTCAGAAGGTTAAGGAATGGGTGATAGCAACCCGCCTGGAACGCCAGTATACCAAGGAGGAGATCATCACGATGTACCTCAATAAATACGATTTCATTTATCAGGCCGTAGGGATCAGGTCGGCCGCCAAGATCTATTTTGGAAAAGAACCCAAGGACCTGAAAGTCGAGGAAGCCGCCGTTCTTGTGGCGATGCTTAAGAATCCTAACCTGTACAACCCTTTGAAGGACCGATTCGAGGATAATTCCCTTCGAAGAAGAAATCAGGTGCTTAAACAGATGGAGGTGAATGATTATCTGACCACAGAGGAGAAGGATTCCCTTCAGCAATTGCCTCTGGTCACTAATTATACTCCTCAGGGTCATGATGAAGGGATGGCGACTTATTTCAGGGTGTACCTCCAGGGTTTTCTTCATGACTGGATCAAAGAAAATCCCAAGCCCGATGGTACGGAATACAACATTTACCGGGATGGGTTAAAGGTGTATACGACCATTGATTCGCGGATGCAGCAGTATGCTGAGGAAGCTGTAGCCATGCACATGCCCAACCTTCAGAAGGAATTCAACAGCCAGAATAAGAACAATAAAACGGCGCCTTTCAGGGATGTGACCCAGGCGGAGAGAAACGATATCATCATGGATGCCATGCGGCGTTCGGAAAGATGGAGACTGATGAAGGAGGAGGGCAAATCGAATGAAGCCATCATCAAATCTTTTGAGGTCCCTACCGAAATGAGTGTATTTACCTGGAAGGGGGTTCAGGATACTGTTATGACTCCCCGGGATTCCATACTTCACTATAAATCCTTCCTGCAGACAGGAATGATGTCCATGGTTCCGCAAACCGGAGAAGTTATGGCCTGGGTTGGGGGAATTGACTTCAAACATTTCAAATATGATCACGTAAAGCAGGGGAAACGCCAGGTAGGTTCTACCTTTAAGCCATTTGTTTATGCGACTGCCATTGATCAGCTGCATTTATCGCCCTGTGATACCCTTCCGAAGAACAGGCACACCATAGAAGCCGGGAGGCATGGGAACCTAAAGGACTGGACTCCACGAAACAGTGACGACGAATATTCAGGAATGGTGAGCCTCAAAGAAGGTCTTGCAAAATCCATAAACACCGTGACTGCTCGGTTGATAGATCGCGTAGGGCCTAAACCGGTGATCGATCTTGTGAAGGATCTGGGGGTGGAAGCCAAAATTCCGGCTGTACCTTCCATTGCACTTGGTACTGCTGACATGAGTGTGTTTGAAATGGTTTCGGCCTATAGCGCCTTTGTAAATGAAGGGGTCTACGTTACTCCTGTCATAGTTACCCGCATTGAAGATAAGAACGGAACGATCCTTTATCAGAATGTTCCCCAAACCAAAGATGTGCTTAGTAAGGAAGCGGCTTATGTAACGGTAAATCTTATGGAAGGGGTTACCCAATATGGTTCGGGAACTAGATTGCGCGGAAACTGGGCAGTCAACGATCCGTACTACAAAGCTATAATGTCCGGTTATCCCTATGATTTCAAAAACCCTATTGCCGGAAAGACAGGAACTACTCAGAATCAGAGTGACGGCTGGTTCATGGGGATGGTCCCCGATCTGGTGACAGGAGTATGGGTTGGGGCCGAAGACCGCTCCGTCCATTTCCCCGGGATTCGCTACGGACAGGGAGCCGCAATGGCCTTGCCTATCTGGGGAGTTTACATGGAAAAAGTATATGCTGATGATGAACTGGAGGTTTCAGACGGACCTTTTCCACAACCTGAGAACCTCAGTATTCATACCAACTGCAATACCTACGGAAATGCTGCAGAAGAGGATGGCGAAGAATTGCCGGACGAACTGGATTTCTGATATAATTTAAAGACAACAATAAGTTGAGAAAAGGGGAATCATTTCAGGATTCCCCTTTTTTTATGCCTAAGAAAACGTTGTAATGGCTTTTAAAATTTCGTAAATTTCCCCTAAATTATATCCAATGATCAGAAAAACGGTAGCAAACGTACAGGATGCACTTAAAGGGGTGGAGGACGGGATGACCTTAATGCTTGGGGGGTTCGGCCTGAGCGGGATTCCTGAAAACGCAATAGAGGAACTTGTCCGGCTCAATGTAAAGGAGCTTACCTGCATCTCGAATAATGCAGGGGTAGATGACTTTGGGCTCGGCCTTTTACTTCAAAAGAAACAGATAAAGACCATGATCTCCTCCTATGTGGGGGAGAATGCTGAGTTTGAACGCCAGATGTTGCAGGGCGAGATGGAGGTTATCCTCACCCCCCAGGGTTCCCTTGCAGCCAAATGTCAGGCCGCACAACAGGGGTTCCCTGCCATCTACACCCCAGCGGGCTACGGTACCGAAGTGGCCGAAGGAAAGGAAACCAGGGAGTTCAATGGGAAAATGTACGTCCTGGAGGAAGCTTTTAAGGCTGACTTTGCTTTCGTAAAAGCCTGGAAAGGCGACGAGGCCGGAAACCTCATCTTCAAAGGAACGGCCCGCAATTTCAATCCCGTTATGTGTGGCGCTGCAAAGATCACCATTGCTGAGGTGGAAGAACTTGTGAAACCAGGGGAACTGGACCCGAATCATGTTCATATTCCCGGGATTTTTGTTCAGCGAATATTTCAGGGGAAAGATTACGAAAAGAGGATTGAGCAACGGACAGTCAGACAAAGAAATTAAGCCATGGCATTAGATAAAATTGGGATAGCAAAACGGATCGCAAAAGAAGTAAAGGATGGTTACTACGTCAACCTTGGAATAGGAATTCCCACCCTTGTAGCTAACTACGTACGGGATGACATTCAGGTGGAGTTCCAGAGCGAAAATGGGATACTTGGGATGGGACCTTTTCCTTATGACGGGGAGGAAGACCCTGATCTCATTAATGCCGGAAAACAGACCATCACGGCGCTTCCCGGGGCGAGTTTCTTTGACTCAGCCATGAGCTTTGGAATGATTCGAGGGAAACACGTGGATCTGACCATTCTGGGCGCCATGGAAGTGGCTGAGAATGGGGACATCGCCAACTGGAAAATTCCCGGTAAGATGGTAAAAGGAATGGGCGGTGCGATGGATTTGGTAGCATCAGCAGAGAATATCATCGTTGCCATGATGCACACCAATCGCGAAGGAGAATCCAAGTTGCTGAGGCGGTGTTCTTTGCCATTAACTGGAGTTGGTTGTGTCACCAAAATAGTGACCAACCTTGCGGTACTGGAAGTGACAGAGAAAGGATTTAAGCTTCTGGAAACCGCTCCCGGGGTCAGTGTCGAAGAGGTTCGTCAGGCGACAGAAGGAAATCTGGTTGTAGAAGGGGATATCCCGGAAATGGCAATTTAAAATTCCAAAGGTTCAAATCACAAATTCCAAGGTTACGGAAGCCTAATTGGGATTTGGAATTTGATATTTGGAATTTGTATTATTATTCCGTCAGGGAAGTAGAATGCTTATCCAGATTCACCAGGAAATCAAGCGCCTCCGGCAGGGGCATTATTTTTCCTCTTGAGTTATGTTGTGAGAAATATTTGTACCAGCCTGCATCCGCCACCCCTTTTTCCAGCGCTTCCACCAGATCGGGCGATGGCATTTTCCAGACTGCCATATAGCGGTAATCGCTTCTGTGGGGAGTGTGTTCATCGTTCATGGCCCATCCCACGTTTTCCACACCCGCCTTCATCAGCTCCTGAATACCATCCTTTGCTTTTTCAAAAAACTCTGCACGCTCCTCTTTGGAAAGGTCCATCCACTCCTGTGTTACATTCCATAATTCCACATATAAATACATAATCAGAAAATTTTAAGTTATATCAGTAAAAACCACCTTATTATCAATTAAATATATGATTTTATAAAGGAGCAGAAAAGGTATTTTGCTTTTTTTAAGATTTAGCCTGAGAAGCTAATCAGGAATCGCGTCTCGATCCTTAGCCTTTCCGAAGAGCAGGAAAGCGTTCAGATGCTGTGCCTTGGGCTTTCCATCCTTCAACTCCAGGCTCAGACTCGTAAGTATTAATCTGAAGTTCCCGTTTTCATTGCTGAATTTAAACTCCATTTCGGCGGGCTCTGCCTTATTTATGTTTCCGTATTTCGAAATCAGGGCATCTATGGGTTCCCTTAAACTAAACCGCAGCAGCAGCTCCCCATTTCTCAGGATTTCAAAATCCTCCTCCTCCTGGATTATTTGGAATTCGGAGTTTTCCGTATTACCAATTTGCCGGTCCAGCTGTAGTTGTACGAACAGCTCGTAACCTTCAAGTTCCACAACGTGAGCCTCATTGCCCATCCGGTCATAGTACTGGTAATTATCAACCATGCTGCTATTGCGAACTGTTTCTATCTGCAGGGAATCCAGAATCTTGTTTCCTATGTTATATTGCGCGAAATCCTTAAAAGCAGTTGCAGGATTAAAGCCCAGCACTTCTTCTGTTCTGTGCAATTCATTTCGTCGGGCGAGATATCGGGAGATACTGACAATACGATTGGCTTTTTCTTCAGAAATTTCCCTGGCTCCGGAATTTATTTCAGCAAAGTTCTCCCTGAATTCCGACAGCTGGGCCCTCACCGAGACCTGAAAGGCGCCCCAGGGCCCGAATGAACTAAAAACGATCAGCAGGAAGAGGGAAATAGGCAGAACTCGAAGCTGTTTCCTGCGGCTGAAAAGCAGATAGAGGAAGATTCCCAGGATCCAGAAGGAAAGCAGCATCAGGAAATACCTGCTTTCGGTGAAGTTGTAATCCGATATTCTTCGGACCACGGCTATGAATAATAAGATCAGGAGTGGTCCCAGCAGAATATAGAACCAGGGATAGAATTTTCGGATTAGGAAGGAGGAGTGGCCTTTTCGAATTGGCTCAATGATTATCTGGATAATGAACCCCAGGATGGCCAGTACAGAGATCATGCTGGAAATCCAGCCTTCAGGCAGTTCCCAGGCAATCAGGATTTTAAAACTGTAGAGATAAAGAATGACCAAATACACGGCGATAAGGGGCGCCAGGATAAATTTGACGAACACCTCCAGCGGTTTGTTGTAGTAAATCCGGTCGTCAAGCAGAATGTTTTCCGGGAAATCGGACAGATAAACGCCTGTATTTACGATTCCCAGGCAGAAGATGAACAGCTGCCCGTACACTTTTCCTTCGATGTCGACATTAAATAGCGAATCTATGGCCAGAAGGGCAAAGACCAGCCCCAGATACAGCACCCCCGAAAAGAGCAGGCTTCTGCCAAGAGCAGTGAATATATCCTTAAGATAATTCCAGAAGGCTGCACTGTTCCAGTGCCGCACGAAGGGCGCGAAGAAGAGGAACACATGTCCCGCCAGCAGATACAACAACCATCGGATTAGAAGGACGTCGGAGTTTTCCTCTGAATATTCAGGTAACGAGAAATAATAGAGTCCCAGTAGTCCGAGCATGATGAGGTTTAGAAACCACCATTTCTTTGGGTCCGGGAATTGTTCTATAAAGAATTTTGAAGCCATCAGCCAGCTAACCCCAAGGCTCAGGGTGAGGATTTCATTGCGGTAGAATTCGAAGAAGTTGTCCGAATCGGCTTGAAGCCAGCCGATGCAGAGAAGACTACCAATTATGGCCCATAAGGAGGGGAGGGGAAAACGTTTAAAGGCATTGACCGATTTGAAACCTATTTCAGCAAAATATTTCATCTATTGGGAGGCGAGCATTTTATACACTTCCCGAATATACTTATAAAAATCATTAGAGTGTTCCTGCCCCTCCGGTCTGTCGCCTACCTGGTGGCCCAGGCGTACGATGATCAGATCGTCTTCGGGCACTACAATTACGTACTGCCCAAGGATTCCCCTCATGTAAAACACTTTTTTCCCGTCGAGATTTTCCAGCCAGAAGCCGTAGCCATAATGGGGTGCCTCTTCAAAACGGGGGGTTATGGAACGTGCGACATAAGCCGAGTCAAGGAGCTGTTTCCCATTCCATTTACCGAAGTCTTTATACAGTTTTCCAAATCGGGCGAAGTCTTTTGCATTGGAGGCGATACAACAATAGGCTTTTTCCATGCCGCTTTCCTCGCTGTCAAGCTGCCACAGGGCATCCTCCTGCATCCCCAGAGGTTTCCAGAAACTCTGGCTGAGGTAGTCTGACAGGGTCTGATCGGTGGCTTTTTCTATCACCATTGCCAGTAATTCTGTATTCCCGCTGAGGTACTCGTATTCTTTTCCGGGAGGATCGACCACTTCCAGCTGCAGGATCTGCTCCCTGATATTATCGTCAAAATAAGCTCTTGCAGTCATGGAGAAAGGACTGTAATAATCCTCCTCCCAATTCAGGCCCGATGCCATGGAGGCAAGATCGCCCACCGTCAGCCTCTTGTCGAATTGTGGAAAGAAATCTGCGACCGGCTGGTCCAGACTTTTGATGTGCCCATCCATTATGGCTTTTCCCAGCAGAGCCGCCACCACGCTCTTGGCCATGGAGAAGGAGTTGGTCTTGGAGTCGGGGCCATAGTTCTCGGCATATTTTTCATAAATAATGCTGTCGTTCTTTATTATGAGGAAAGCCACGGTTTCCAGTTCCTCGTTCAGCTGATCCAGTTCCTCGGTAGCTTCCAACTGGTTGTAGTTGCTGTGCAGGGGCCAGGGCTGGGGATTTCCCGCTTCTATGACCCGATTATCGAATTCTGTGTAATCATCAATATAGGCGGTCGTATAGCCGCTCAGGTAGGTGGTCTTCACACCTTTCAGGATGTATTCGAAATTGTAGACATAGAGGAGGGCAGTGATGATCCCGAAGATGAGAAGCAGGCCTACGAAGAATCTGAGGAGGAATTTCATAGTACCTAAAATAGGAAAAATAATCAACAGGCTAAAACAGGGAAGTCTGATTAGGCGGGTTTTCATGCTCCAGCAGCCATTTCTTTCGCCAAAGGCCTCCGGCATAACCCGTGAGGGAACCATCTGTTCCTATCACCCTGTGACAGGGCACCACGATCCACAACGGATTTTTCCCGTTTGCGGAGGCCACGGCCCTGATTGCTTTTACGTCCCCCAGTTCCCTGGAAAGGTCCAGATAGGAAAGAGTAGTTCCAAAAGGAATCTTCAGCAGCTGCTGCCATACTCGTTTTTGGAATTCCGTGCCCTCCGGAGCTATCTTAAAGCTGAATTGGGAGCGGGTGCCTGCAAAGTATTCCCGAAGCTGTAAAACAGCCTCCTGAAGCTCCGTGGGAGTATCTGAAAGCTCTTGATGATCTTCTCGGGATGAATTTTCCGAAGCAGGTGCCGCCGGGTTATTTACAGGGCCATCTCCGATGACTGATATTTTAGAAATCCCTTTTTCATCCCCTTCAATAATAGCCCGACCCAGCGGAGTTTCCAAAGTTGTTGTTTTCATAAGTAATTGGTCAGGTCTTTATTTGTTTTTTCTGCGCTCCTTATCAATATCCAGGATTCCCAGCCTTTTTGCCCGGCGCTCCCAGTTCTTCCGCGCCATGGCCTGCATATCCTCAATATTGTCGCTCTCATCCATGATCTCGTAGCCCAGCAGGGTTTCAATAATATCTTCCATGGTTACCAGACCAACCGTATTTCCAAATTCATCCACCACGATGGAGAGATGGGTGCGCTTTTTTACGAAATTCTCGAACAATTCAGGAATTGGGGTTTCCATGGAATTCACTTCAATGTTCCGCTTCAGGCTTGTCAGGGGTTCCGGCCCTTTCTCGTCCAGCATCTCCTCCAGTACATCGTCCTTTAGGATAAATCCGGTGATATTATTCGGAACATCCTCATACACCGGGATCCTCGAAAACTTCAGGTTTTTATGTGTTCGGTGAAATTCCTCGATGGTGGTGGCCTCATTTTCAATTACTGCCACCGAAAAGGGCGTCATAACATCCCTGGCGTGAATGGATTTGAACAGCAACAGGTTCTTAATGAAGGTTATCTCCCCTTCCTCGAATACCCCCTCCTCTTCCGCTGCATCGGTGATTGCCATGAATTCCTCGCGACTCATCGTACTGACATGTGCCGATTTGCCTATAAGTTTAGTGGTAAGCATCATCAACCAGAGGATTCCCGTGTATTTTAGAGGGAAGATAAGAATATTTAAAGTCCTTGCAGTAAAACTTCCCAGGGACTGCCAGTAAGTCGCACCAATGGTCTTCGGAATAATTTCTGAAAGTACCAGGATTGCCAGGGTCATAAGGGCTGAAACTATTGCCACCGGAGCGCCACCTCCGAAGATCTTTTCTGCCTGCACCCCCACCAGGATGGAACCCACCGTATGGGCGATGGTGTTTACCGTCAGGATCGCAATGAGAGGCTGATCAATATTTTTTTTAAGGTTAGTGATGGTCCTTGCATACCCCTTTCCCTCTCGCACCTGTACTTTCAGATAAGTAGGAGTAAAACTCAGGAAAGCTGCCTCCAGGATAGAGCACAGGAAAGAAAAGAAAATGGAGATAAGAGCATAAAATATTAGCAGGCCCATTAAGATAATTTTGTCGTACCTCTAAATTAGCGAAATTTCATGGAAATCGGGGAGTAAATGGGTATTTAATCCCAGGCCGAAGAATCAAAGGCCATCGATAAATTTTCCTCGCTGTCCCAATCCGACTTAGACCCAAATTTGTAGCTATTTTGGGCAATACACAGGGCTCTATAAATGCTGGCTTCCCGCTACCATTGCCCTGTCAGATCATGAAAGAATGCTGGTTATAAGCAGGCCAAGTGCACAAAAAATGTGCTCCTTGTGTGCACTAGGTGTGCACTAGGTGTGCACTTGATGTGCATTTAATAGGGACCGGAAAGGACTTTCCTTAGAACATAATCGCGACCAGGTCGTCCTCCGTGACATTATTGAAATACTCTTTCAAATCGAATTGTTGCAATACTTTCCTGATCTCAACTTCATCATGTCGCGTATTTTCAAGCGCCCTTTCAATAATTTCAATATCCTTAATATGGAAGAAATCCCCGTGAATACGTACATCAGTGATCATGCCTTTTGATACATTCATATGCATCTCTATGGTTCCCCCCGGCGTACGGGCTCCCTGAGTGAAATTGTAGTCGGGGGAATAACCGTAATTCCATTCCCAGGTGCTGTATTTACTGTCCCTGATCTCCTGAATCTTCTTCAGGTCCTCCTCGGTGAAATCATACATTCTGGCATCCTCGAAAGTGGAGGTAATATATTCCATGATCCTGTCCGTAAATTCATCCAGGGAAATCTTTTCCTTGAGATGATCGCTGATATTGGTCACGCGATTGGGAACAGATTTTACTCCCCGCCCTTTGTATTTCAATGGATTCACCTTAAGGGCACCACTGATATCCTTCATTTCTGAAGAGAAAAGAAGGGTTCCATGGTGCAGCACCTTATTCTTTACAACGTGCTCCGCATTTCCTGAGAACTTTTTCCCTTCGATTGTAAGATCATTCCTTCCTTCAAATTTAGCATCGACTCCCAGGCTCTGAAGCACTTCAATAATAGGCTTCGTGTAGCGCTGGAAATCCACCATCTCATCACTCTCCCCCGTCCTGGTGAAGGAGAAATTCAGGTTTCCCAGGTCGTGATACACAGCGCCGCCCCCGGAAAGCCTTCTCACCACCTTTATGCCTTTTTCCCTGACATAATCAACGTTTACTTCAGCGACGGTATTCTGGTGCTTGCCTACAATTATGGCATTGTCGTTGCGCCACAGCATGAAGCAGTCTTCCTTGATGTGTTTGAAGATATATTCATCGGTGGCGATGTTGAAGTAGGGATCGGTCGAATGGTGTTTTATGCAGAGCATTTCAGGATATTTAATGTGTCCTACAAAAATAAGAAAGGGGAATGACAACTGCGTATTATCCGGAAAATCTGTTCGAAATACCGAGTTTTTTAAATAAGTTCATGGAAATGGAGGTTCCTCGATTAAAGGCTTTAATTTTGTCCTGAAAAAGAAATAGAACTATGGCCTGGAAGAAATTAAATCCCCCTTTACTTGATGCCCTTGAACGATTGGGACATGAAGATCCGTTTCCTTTTCAGAAGAAGATCATTCCCAGGATAAAGGGTGGCGCGAATCTGTTTGGGATTGGCCCTAAAGGTTGTGGGAAGACCACCGCCATGATCATAGGAACCCTTCAGAAACTCAACAGTGAGGCTTTTGAAGATGCCCCACGGGCGCTGATATTTGTAAAGGATAACCTGGAGGCCGAGGCCCTGGAGGAAAAATTCAAGGAGTTTACCCGGCACATGGATATCAGGATCTTCGCTGCCTTCGAAGGCCCGGACATCGAAAAGCAGAAAATTTCAATTTATGAAGGAATGGATATCGTGATCGGCACGCCCAAAAGGCTGAACAGACTTTTCCTGATAAGCGGAATCGATGTGAATCAGCTGAAGCTTTTCATTGTTGAAGATGCTGAATTCCTTTCAAAATCGCAGGATTTCAACAACCTGGTTGAGGTTTCAAACCACATTTCCAAATGCCAGTTTCTGGTTTTTGCTTCTGAATTCCATCCCAGACTCGAAAGGTTACAGGATCTTTTCATGGAGCATTCCGAGCTGGTGGAGGAGGAATCGAATTGAGTTAATACCTATTTTCGGGTTTTTCTTCCTACCTCCTCCTTCCACTCTTTTCCTATAGCGGAAAGGTATTCTGAATGGTTCCAGGTTTCGAGACTGCTGGACAGATTGAGATCCTTTTCCACCACATAAGTTTCGTCCTCGGGCATGGAGTTTACCTTAAATCCACAGCTGGTCAGCATGGAAATTATCCCCTGGTGATTTGGAGCCCACCAGTTGGTTGGATCGCCGGCCAGTTTATTTTCAATGAACGCCATACTGGGCCAGGCGCTGGATTTCATGATCTCCCTTTTGTGGAATTCCACGTCGTCGGGAATTTGCATTTCCTCCTTTCCGGGAAGGGAAAGGGTCTGGAAAACCATCATCTTTTTTGTTTTCTGGGCCAGGATATCCAGTGCGAGCATTGGGTACCGCAAGTGATAAAATACTCCCATGAACCAGATGAGGTCAAATTCCTCCTCAAGATGTGCTATGTCGTATACCTGCAGCTGTTCGAACCGGATCTTGTCGTCCAGTCCGAATTGTTCTGCCACCCACTGGGCCTGGGTCAGGTAATGCTGGTCCAGGTCTATGGCGAGAACCTCGGCGCCCCTTTTTGCGAGTTCCAGGGAATAAAATCCTGCATTGCAACCTATATCAAGGACCTTCCAGCCTGTCAGGTCCTGCGGAATGGAATCCTTTATGTTTTTCCATTTGAATGCGGGAAAATCCCCAAGAAAATGTCCGGGTGCGGTTTGGGATCCGTCAGGTAAATGAATGTTATGAAACCAGGGGGAAAGGGATTCTATTTTTTCCTGTATTGACATATTGCTAAAGTTTAGTTTTTAACCTGTTAGGTTTCATTTATGATTTTAATTCCCTTTAACCTTGAGGGTTGGCTGCAGCACTTCCAGCACGTAATTCTCCAATTCTTTTGCCCTTGCCTTTGCAGTATGGTTTTTCAGGACCTGTTGCCTGGCTTTTTCCCCTATTTGTTTGCTTTCCTCTTCATTGAACTCCATAAAATAATCGAGGACCTGAGTGGAATCCCTAGCAATGAGGATCTCGCTGCCAGGTTCAAAAATACTTTCTATGCCGTCCCAGTAATCTGAAATAATTGGTACCCCGCAGGCCGCTGCCTCGAAAAGACGTACGCTGGGAGAATATCCCGCCTTGATCATGTCTTCCCGGGTAACATTCAGGGTGAAATGCTGGGAATTATAAAAATCCCGGTGCAGGGCAGGGGGGAGATGATCGATGCGCTCCACATTTTTAGGCCATTCTATTTGCTTTGGATATTGCGGCCCCGCCACTACAAATTTACCTGTCCTATAGAGACTAGCAGGTTTGATCAGTAGCTCTTCTAAAGGTGGCTGCCTGTCAGGGCTGTAGGTTCCCAGATATCCCAGCTGCCATTGCTTTTCAGTTTCTTCGGGATAATACAAGGCAGGATCCACGGAACAGTACAATGCCCTTGCCATGGGAGAGTTGTAATAATTTTCCAGATGGTCGAGTATAGGTCCCCCTGAAAATGATAGGTATAAGTCGTAACCAGCGATCAATTCCTTGTCCAGATATTCATAATCCTGGCGTTCCAGTTTTGCCAGGGTCACCGGGGTATCAATATCGTAGAAAGCAGTCATTCCCCTGGCGGTTTTGTTGACCCAGTTACCTACCTCAACTCCCTCAGGAACATAGGATCCTACGATCACAACGTCGGCCTCAACAATTTCCGAAAGGAAATTCTCCTTCAGGTCCTCAGTGGAAGAAAACAATCCCAGACGGCAGAACTCCGGATTTTCCAAATCACGGTTGCTGGCATAATAGGGAACATCTTTTTCCAGAAAGAGGATCTGGTGGCCCAAGGCAGCGAGCTCTTTGAGGAGTGCCCTGTAGGTCGTGGCGTGGCCGTTCCCCCAGGAGGAGGTGATGGATAAACCTATTACTACAAATCTCATGGTTGTATTTTTTCTACAGGGTTAACTTCTTTGTTCAGGGTTTCGTTGATCACTGTTTCCAGTAATTCAGCCCTGTGGGCATAGGTATGGGCTGAGCGGACTTTTCTATAGGCGCCTTCCCCAATTTCCCTTGCCTTTTCGGGAGTGAGTTCTGACAGCAGCTTTTCAACTTCTTCTCCATCATTTACTACCAGGATCTCGGTACCGGGATCAAAAAAGGTCTCTATACCTTTCCAGTAATCCGTAATAATACAGGCCCCGGCTCCGGCGGCTTCAAAGACGCGGGTTGCGGGAGAAAAACCGTATTTCGCCATGCTGTCCCGACTGATATTTAATACTGCCATGGGCGTGCAATTGAACGCATTGTGTTCATTGGTGTAGACATGCCCCAGATACTTCACGTTAGGAGGAAGGGGTTTATCTCCCCAACCGCTGCCCCCCAGCAGGAATTTCTTGTCCCGGAGCTTTTCTGCAGGCTTGAGAAAAAATTCCTCTACGCGTTTTTCGCGATCAGGAAGTCGATTACCTAAGAAAGCAATACTGCCTTTAAATTTCTCCTCAGGATCCACGGGATAATGAGTGTCCTGGTCAAGTGCATTGTAAATTGGGATACATTTCTTTGCCCCATTGCGCTCATAGGCATCAATTACTGGCTGGCCTCCTCCGTAAGTGAGGACCAGATCGTATTTTGGGATCAGCTCATTAAACGGATCATTTTTATCCTGTTCTATGCGATCAAGAGTTGCAGGCGCATCCACATCCCAGAAGATGACCAGATTATCTTCCTTTTTAAGAGCGGCAACCTGATATTCCAGGAATTCATCAAAAGCTCCGACCCCACTTGCTTTGATTATGACGTCTGCCTCTGCTGCCTGTTGAAGCAGGTTTCTGAGGATATCTTCATCTTTCTCATAGACAACCACCTTGCAGTATTCAGGATCCTCAATATCGCGGTGTTTCTGCCTTTCATAGATGTCAGGTTCGTAAAAGCTGATCTCGTGCCCCATTCGGTGGAGGGCTTTGACGATTCCGCGATAATAGGTAGCCGCCCCATTCCAATAGGCGGAAACTATACTGGAACCAAAAAAGGCGATATTGAGTTGTTCTTTCATGGATAGCTGTACTGTTTTGATTTACTGTTTATTGTTTGCCAGATATTTCTTTGTCATGCTGTGCTTCTTAGCGAAAATTATATTTCCCGCAGATTACCGCAGATTTTCACGCAGATCTTCGCAGAGAAAATTCTTCGGACTTCTGTCTTCGGACTTCGGACTTCAAGTCCTTGCGGGCAAGGGGAATAACCTGTCATCAGTGATCCCCAATTCATTCAGGATCTCCTCCAGCTGATTCACCCTATGGGCGCAGGTGTGTTTTTCCAGAATGGTCTCTCGTCCATTCTGGGAAAGAATTTGTGCCAGATGAGCGCTTTTCAGCACTTCCGCCAGCTTGTAACCCATGTCATTTCCGTCTTTTGCAACCAGATAATCTTCCCCGGGAGTGAAAAGGTTTTCAGCATCCTGCCAGGGGGAACAGATCAGCGGTATTCCACAGGATAAAGCCTCGAAGGGTCGAATGGTCGGGATTCCCGGTAGCATTTCAACATAAGGCTTTCTCGGTATATGTACTGTCACCTTGTATTTGGCAAAGACTTCCGGGACCTTGTAGTTGGGCAGCCAGCCTCCATATTCTATGCCTGCTTCTGCCAATGCTTTTTTGGCTTCTTCAGGATAACGTACTCCGTAAACCTTGGCCTTTAATCCAAGTTCCTTTACAGGTTCCACAAGAAATTCCATCAGTTCTTCGGTGCGCTCCCCATCTCCCCAATTGCCAATCCATACGAGGTCACCTTCCTTTGGCTCATCCCGCTCAGGTGTAAAAAATTCTGCATCCGCAGCTTCGTGCCAGGTCCATACGTTCCGGATCCAGTTTCGGTCCTCATAAATTCTTTTGATGACTTCCCCAAAGACAAGGGCGCCATCATAGTTGCTGAAGTCATATTTCCCCATGCTTTCCGCATCGGAAACAGCGCGATGATGGGTATCGTGAAACAGCAGTTTGAAATTGTAATCCTTTTTTACCTTTCCCAGTTCCGAAACAAACTCCGGCTCGTTCCATTCATGGACTATCACCAGGTCCGCGTCCCCGAGGATCTTTTCATAGTTGAGGCGTTTGGAAAGATTGTAGAACTGTGGATTCAGCGAAGGGTAGTACTGCCTGAATTCATCCAGCTTTTCGGCCCCATGGTCCTTAAGCAGATTTTTCAGACTCCAGCCTCCCTCGGGTTCGTAGACATCCACGTCGTGGCCCCTTTTCTGAAGTTCCTTCACAATTCCCCTCAGGAAATGTGCATTTCCATGGTTCCAGTCGGAATAGAGGGAGTGGTAAAACATTACTATTTTCATACGCTCAGCAGCTTTTGTTTATTTTTCTTTTTAATACTTTCCAGGTATAGGTCAAAATAAGCCCTTCCCATTTTTTCAGAAGTGTAAAGAGCCGATCTCTCCAGTGCCTTTTCAGCGTATTCTTTCCTCAGGGTTTCATCCTCGATCAGTTTCATGATCTGGGCTTCTGCCGCATCCCTGTCCTGAGGATCGAAATACAGCGCTGCCTCCTCCCAGATCTCCTGGAGGGTTTCAATATTACTCAGGGCCAGGGCGCAGCCGGCTTCTGCGGCTTCCAATATCGCGAGGCCGAAAGGTTCGTATTTAGTGGGACTCACAAAAATTGCAGCCCTCTGGATCCAGTCTTTCATTTCTGCTTCTGAAAGGCTTCCCAGAAAGGTGACATTTTCCACCTCAATTGTTTTTCCAGTAGATGGATTGGTGTTGTTGCCAGCAATATATATCGGCCATGGCAGTTTTCTGGCTACTTTTGCGAGCATTAAAAGGTTCTTTCCTTCATCCCAGATACGACCAATACAGAAGATTATATTTTCCTTTTGTTTTTTCTCCGGAAAGCTGAGATCCCTGCCGTTATGGATAACCCTTGTTTCCGAGGTGAAGCCATGAGTGGAGACTGCTTTCTCCAGAATCGCCCTGGAAGGAGTGACCACAACGTCTGAACATTGCAGGGAGCTTTTTACCGTCTCGGTATACTGATGCCATTGGGCCGGGGCAGAAGTACCTTTCACTGCCTGCCACCAGGTCTGTACACAGGAATGGAAGACCGAGATGGTCGGGCATTCCCAATCTCCGCATACCTGAGCATAATTGTTTAAATGAACCAGGTCGGGATTTACGGTATGATAGACGCAGTTGATCCATTTCCTCGCCTTCTCGACATCTTCCCAGGGATCCTGCATCCATTCCAGCTTGAAGTCGCTTTTATACAAGATTACATTCTCCAGGGTAGCCGCTGCTTCTTCCTGTTCCTCTGAGGGCCAGTGGCCCATGGCTAACAGATGTACCTGAATATCATATTTTTGAAGTGCTTTGCAGAGTTCCAGGGAATACACCCAAACGCCACCTACCGTATCGGTAGTCATCAGTATTTTCATTCTATCTTCCATAAATGCGATCGATTATTTCTGCGGTTTTTACTAATTCATTTGCGGTTTCAGGATCATGCCCTGAACCCTCCAATAGTTTTTCTGCCCATGCCACTCCGGCCCTGCCGCCCCATTCATCGGGAGGGGATACCAGGACCTCTTTCTGAGTCCCGTTATATTTTTCTGCGGTGAAGTCATAAAAGGAACCATTCATATTTTTAACTGCCGCACCTCCATCGGTGCCGTAGAATCTGGCTTCTATTACTGCATCCTGGCCTGCGGAAACGTGCCAGGAACACTGCATGTTTATTACTGTATCTTTTTCTGAAGTCAGGCTTACGGACGCGTAGTCTTCCACCTGCCCTTCCAGCTGTTCCAACTTCTTTCCTTTGAAGTAGAGTTGGCTTTTCACCTCCTTGATCTCAGGGAATTCCAGGCACCAGAGGGCAAGATCAACAAGATGGATTCCAAGGTCCATCACACAGCCGCCACCAGATCGGGTGATATCATAGAACCAGTCTTTATCGGGACCGTAGGCATTGTGGAAAACCAGGTCTACAGCGTAAATATCTCCGATCTCCTTATTGGTTATAAGTCTGTGGATCTCCTGAAAAGCTTTGACGTGACGATAGGAAAGATCTACTGCCAGCGATTTATCTGCCTCAGCAGAAGCCTTGACCACTTCTTTGACTTCGGCCGCAGTGCGACCAAGGGGTTTTTGACAGAAAACTGCCTTCCCTGCCCTTAAGGCCTCAATGCTTTGTTCAGCATGCATGGCACTGGGCGTGGCGATGACAATACCATCCAGATCGTCCTTCTGAACCATTGCGGCATAAGATTCTTCCAGCTTAGCGCTCTGAGCGCTTTTAAGGGCTTCAGCTGCGTTTTCCGGGCTTGGTTCAACAATGACATCGGCTTTTGCGCTGGAATGCCTTAAAATCATTTCCATGCGGTTCCTGCCTATCCATCCCACTCCCAGGAATCCCAGGGCCAAGGTTTTTTGTTCATCTGATATTGCAATCATGCTTCTTCGGTTAAAATGAGGGCTTTTATAAATCCTTCCGGTCTCTCGGTCAGATATTTAAAGGCGGTTTCTGAATCTTCCAGTATAAAACTGTGAGTGAAAAGAGGAAATGGATCCATTTTTCCTTCCTCGACGGCTTTTATTGCTGCCTCGATTCCGAGAATATACTGCTGTGGATCCCGCTCATGGGCACTGATCATATCGATGCCACGCCAGTTCAACAGCTGTACATTTAGATTCCGCATCCCGTCCTGATGAAAACCGGCGACTATAAGTTTTCCGCGCTCCCCGGTCAGTTCTATTGAAAGGTTCAGGGGCCATTCCTTCCCGGTGGCTTCGATCACCCTTTCACAGAAGTTGCCATTTGTAAGTTGTTTTACCTGTTCTATTATCTGAAAGTGATCGTCCATGGCAATGGTATGATCTGCTCCTGCCTCCCTTGCGGCTTCCAAAGAGAATTCGCGCTTCGAAAGTGCAATAACCCTTGCCCCGGTTGATTTTGCCAGCTGGATCAGCAGAAGTCCCAGAAATCCGCTGCCAACGATAGCTACAGTATGGCCCTGTTGGATGTCGCTTCTCGAAAAGATGTTCATGGCACAACCCAGGGGTTCTCCTGGAAAAGGCTTTCCTTTCAGAGATTCGGGGAGTCTCACAATATTTTTAGCCTCTGCAACATCGTAGGTTGCATAGGCATTATAAGTAAGTGCTGTAACCCTGTCTCCAACCTCAAATTCTTTTACTCCTTCTCCAAGGGCGTCTATGGATCCCCAGCCTTCATGCCCCGGATTTCCCGCGGGTATTGGGTAGGAAAACCATTCCCTGCCTTCCCATACCGGAATATTGGAGGCGCAGACTCCTGAGCCCTCAAGTTTTATTCTTACTTCCCCGCTACCTGGTTCGGGAAGCTTGGCTTCATTTACTAAAAGTTTTTTTGGGGCCTCTACGACCAGTGATCTGAATGTGTTTTTTTCTTTTGAAAGCACAGGCATTTTTCTTGCTGTTTCTGTCAGGCTCATATAGCAATGGCATTTGAAGGTTTTAAGGTTTCGGGTAAATCAATGTTCCTGCTGTCGCATAGCCATCTCATCAGGGCTTCCACCCCTTCATCTACAGAATATTTAGGGGCCCAGCCTGTGGCTTCCTGGAATTTGGAAGTATTGGAGACATAATATTGCTGATCTCCGGTGCGCCAGTCCTCAAAGGAGATCTTCATTTCTTTTCCTGCCTTCTCCTTAATCAGGTTCAATATCTCCAGAAGGCTGACTGTATTTTTTGGACCTCCTCCAATATTGAATACTTCTCCCTGCAGTTTATCAATGTTCTTGTGAGCCAACTGGAAGGCATCGACCAGATCTTCCACAAAAAGGATATCGCGGACCTGTTTTCCGTTACCATAGATGTAAACGGGCTTGTTTTCAAGAGCGCTGATAAGGAAGTGAGCCACCCAGCCCTGATCTTCTGTTCCAAACTGATGAGGACCATAAATACAGCTCATTCTGAAAACTGCCGTTTTTAAGCCGTAGCAGCGGGAATAATCGAGGATATATTGGTCGGCCGCCCCCTTTGAGCAACCATAGGGACTGTGAAAGTCAAGGGGCATCTTTTCATTAATGCCATATTTCCTGATCTTCCTGTCCGACGGCTGGTATCTGGTCCCATTCTCCTCCATCCCGATGTCCTGCAGGTTTCCATACACTTTATTGGTAGAAGTGAACAGCAGGGGTGGCTGATGCTTAGAATTCCTGATTGCCTCCAGTAAATGAAAGGTTCCCTTCAGATTCACCTGGAAATCATGCACCGGATTGATAACCGCTGAGGTTACTGCGACCTGGGCACTGAAATGGAAAATCACACTGGCATGGTTGACGCATTGCTGCAGGATCCTCTTTTCGTTAATATCAGCTATCTGGATCATCAGGTTCTTTCCATATTCCGCCTGTAGCCATTGTAGATTCTGCTCTACGCCATCGCGGAAAAGGTTATCGTAAATCATCACCCTTTTTCCTTCTGAAAGAAGTCGGGCGGCCAGGTTGGTTCCGATGAATCCGGCTCCTCCTGTGATGAGGGTGTATTTCTCTGAACTGCTGAAGTGGTAGGTCTTCTGAATATAGGAATGGTTGAATATATTTTTCAAACCTTCCCTTTCCAAGAGTTTGTACAAAAGTTTTTTAGTGCCATCCACCTTTTTCAATCCGAAAAAATATTCGCGTTCATCCAGATGGTAACCTCCCACGGTCGCATTCTTCGGATTCAGGTCGTTTAGAGAATACCAGTAGATCCGATCAGCCTTGGTCTGAAGCACATTCTTGAATTCTTCATATTGCTTGACCTCATCATTCTGCCAAGTTGAGAAACCTGCCTCCGAGATCCAAATCTCTTTTTCGAGACCGAAATTTTCAAGGACTGCCTTTACTGAATTCATGCTGAATTCCCAGCCTTTCCACTGCTGGTCGAAGACATCGGGAAATCCATGAATGCCTATCGCATCAATATATTCGATGACTCCCTGTTCGATCATCATCTGCAGCCAGTTCGGATCTATGGGACTCATTCCACCCAAAAGGGTCTTCTTGTTTCTTTTCTTCGCCCAATGAGCAGCCATGCCGATCATTTTGGCGAATTTCTGCCAGGAATAATCCATGGTATAGTCGTACTCGACTTTGTTGTTTGGCTCGTTCCAAAGTTCCACCCATTCAAAATACTGACCATATTTATTGATCATCGTATCTATAAAGTCTGCATAGGATTTAAGATCCTTGGGGGGAGCCGAAGTCTTGGGCAGTTCCCCTATGGAAGGAGGAGTATAAAGGAAACAGGGGATTATTTCCACCTGCTTGTCCAACTCTGCGAAAAGCCAGTCATACCATTCCTCGGTGCCTTCCCTGTACCAGTCGGCCCAGGAAATTCCCGTTCTCAGGTTTTTGATGCCGAGCTTCTTCAGATCTGAAATGGCATTTTTTACTTCCTCATATTCTCCTGGTCGGAACCATTCCAATATTCCTATTACCGGAAGGCCTGCTTCATTTTCTTTTGTTATATCCATTGCCTCTGGTTTATACGGTTAATCCTCTGGAAGTTAGTTCATTGCTGGCCTTTCCCACATTATCAGTAGCGATCTGTGTCTTTAACCAGCCTGCCAGCTCAAGCAATCCTTCCTCGAAATCAACTTTGGGTTCAAAGCCCAGTAAATTTCTAATCTTCGAGGTATCGGCAAAGCAATGCCTGATATCTCCAACCCTGTACTTTCCTGTGATCTCGACAGGGATATTTTCTTTACCCATAACCCCTGCCAGTTTTTCTGCAATGCTCTCTATGCTGTAGTTGTTTCCACTGCCAACATTAAATACTTCCCCATCGGCTTCTTCAGATTCCATCGCCATCCTGCAGGCATTGGCGACATCTTTTACGTGCACGAAATCCCGCTGTTGTTTCCCATCTTCGAAGATCATTGGCGGATTGTTGTTCAGCAATCGGGAGGCAAAAATTGCCAGTACTCCGGTGTAAGGATTGGATAGGGCCTGCCGGGTCCCATATACATTGAAGAACCTTAGGGCCGTGGTCGGGATATTGTAGGCTTTGCCCGTAATCAGGCAGAGTCGTTCCTGGTCGTATTTCGAAAGCGCATAGATAGAGGAGAGATTGGGTTTTTTGTCTTCTTTAGTGGGAATGGGTCTTAATAACTTCCCATTTTCATCGGACATTTCCCATTTCCCTTTCTTCAAGTCTGAAAGCTTCCTGTCGCATTCTGAATAATGAGTTCCATCGTTCCCTTCATAGAGACCCTCCCCATAAATACTCATGCTGGATGCCACCACCAGTTTATCCACAGGTTTTTCTATCAGGGCTTCCAGAAGCACGGCTGTACCTACGTTATTTACTTCTGTATAATCCTTGAGCTGATACATGCTCTGTCCCACTCCCACCATGGCTGCCAGATGAAAAACCGCATCAACACCATCCAGGGCTCTTAATACCGCTTCCTTATCCCGAACATCGCCTATCTGCAGTTCCACTTCCGGATTAAGGTATTCGGGCCTTTGTTTTCGGTCCCCGTGTACCTGTTCCGACAGGTTATCAAGTGCCCTGACGCTATAACCCTTGTTGATAAGTTCATCGGCCAGGTGGGAGCCAATGAATCCTGCACCTCCGGTAATTAAGATCTTTTTGCCCATTTAGTTGGTTTTTTATGGTTGGTTAAAATGTTTGCAATACTGGTCTTGTCGTTATTTTGTTGATGCAGGCACCGTTCTTTTTACTGAGGGCATACCAGACATCTTCCCCTATTTCTTCTGCTGAAATGGAGCCCATTCCTATTTCCTCAATGGAAGAGGTGCCTGAAACCTGATTTCTAAAGAAATCTGTTTCCACGATTCCCGGACTCACCACCGTCACTTTTACCGAAGGCAGAGTTTCCTGCCTCAGGGTCTCTGCAATGATCTCCAGGGCAGTTTTGGAGGCGCTGTAAATTCCTCCATAAGGATGGGGCTGGTTGGCAGAAACTGAGGAAATGAATACTACTTGTCCCCGCTTTTGCTCAAGCATATTCGGAACGAAAGCCCTGATACACCGAAGTGATCCCATCAGATTGACATTCAGGATATATTCCCATTTTTCAGGGTCGCCTTCTGTAAGTTTTTCCGTAATTCCCTGGCCTGCATTTAAGATCAGTATTTCCGGGAGCCCGGCGTTTTCATTCATCCAGCTGAAAAGCGCCGCTATATCTTCCTTTTTGCTCACGTCACATTTTCTGAAGATCGCTTCAGAATTATCCTTATTCTCCTGAAGATCAGCTACAACTACTTTGATCCCCTCATTCGCCAATTTTTTAACAATAGCCCGACCAATGCCATTACTGCCACCGGTAACCAAAGCTGTTTTTGAGAATGAATTTCCTTCCATATAATTCTGACCGTAACATTTACTCCCGGGGAAATCCCGGAAATTATATTAACATTGATAATGCTCAGGGTCCTGAAACAGGTGGGGGAAGAGAACCCGAAAAAAATGAACAGCCGGGATCATCCAGCCGCTCTTTTCAAAGGTAAAGGAGGGCCTTGTGAAATAGTATTAAAACAAACCTAAATGTATCTTAAACGCTGGAATTATAAGGGCTTTAACTTTTTTTGGAAGCCTTTTTGATAGCGAAAAATCACCAAAGATTTTCTGTTTATGTCAGTAATGGCAGGGGTTGATGAAGATGCTTGCGCGGCTTGTGTGAAAAAAGGAGCCACAAAAAAGCCGTCTGAATTTTCAGGCGGCTTTCTCTAATCCAGATAAATTTGTAGAACCTTATAAAAGTTTAACCGCATCTTTGGCGAAATAGCTGGCAATAATCTGTGCCCCGGCCCTTTTTATCGCCATTAATTGTTCGAACACAACGGCATCATGGTCCAGCCATCCTTTTTCGGCGGCTGCCTTAATCATGGCATATTCCCCGCTTACCTGATATACAGCTACGGGCACTTCCACGGAATTCTTTATATCCCTTACAATATCAAGGTAACAAAGTCCCGGTTTCACCATTACTATATCCGCGCCTTCCTCAATGTCCTGAAGACTTTCCTTTATGGCCTCCTCCCTGTTGGCGAAATCCATCTGGTAAGTTTTCTTGTCACCAAAGCCGGGAGCGGAATCCAGGGCATCCCTGAAAGGCCCATAGAAAGCGGAGGCGTATTTCGCACTGTAGCTCATGATCCCGGCGTTGTGCTGCCCTTCCTTCTCCAATAATTCCCGGATGGCCCTGATCCTGCCATCCATCATATCGCTGGGCGCCACGAAATCGGCTCCTGCCTGTATATGGGAAAGAGACATTTTGGCGAGCACCTCAACGGTGGGATCATTGAGAATTTTCCCGTCTTCCACGATCCCATCGTGCCCATAAGAAGAATAAGGATCCAGGGCGACATCCGTCATCACCAGCATCTCGGGCACCGCATTCTTTACCGTTTTCACTGCCCGCTGCATCAGTCCCTCGGGATTTAATGCCTCTGTTCCCTTATTGTCTTTCAGCTCATCGGGAACTTTTACAAACAACAGGACTGATTTCAATCCCAGCGCCCAGAGCTCCTTTATTTCCTTTTCCAGCAAGTCCAGACTGAACCTGAAGTAATTGGGCATGGAAGCTATTTCTTCCTTTATGTTGTTTCCTTCTGTCACAAAAAGGGGCACCAGGAAATCGTTGGGGGAAATGGATGTTTCCCTTACCAGAGCTCGGATGGCTTCGGTGCTGCGTAATCGTCTGCTTCTTATTAACATGGTCTCTGCGTATTTTTGTAGGCCCCTGGGAAGGGCCGCTGTTATTTTGTGTTACTGGGGAAAAGTTGTGAGTATAGATCGCAATAAATCGCGTCCCTACACCCACTCTCTTGGGCTCTCCAGGACTTTTATCAGTTTCTCCTCTTCGCTTCCCGGTTCGGGGTGATGGTCGTACACCCATTGTACATGAGGCGGAAGACTCATAAGGATACTCTCGATCCTGCCATTGGTTTTCAGACCGAAGAGGGTGCCCTTGTCGTGGACCAGATTAAACTCCACATATCGCCCTCGGCGAATCTCCTGCCAGTTTTGATGTTCCGGAGAATAAACAAGGTCCTTTCGCTTTTCCACTATGGGAATATAAGCTTTCAGAAAAGAGTTTCCTACCTCGGTGACAAAACTGTACCAGTCCTCCAGCGTTCGTTCTTCTGAAGCCCTGCAATAATCGAAAAACAGGCCTCCGACCCCCCGGGTTTCATTTCTGTGGGCGTTCCAGAAATACCCATCGCATTTCTTTTTAAAATCAGGATAAAACTGCGAGTCGTGATTATCACATGCCAGCTTGCATACCTCGTGGAAATGGCTCGCATCTTCTTCAAAAAGATAGTAGGGAGTCAAATCCTGTCCGCCGCCAAACCAGGCATCTACCATATTCCCCTCCTTATCGTACATCTCAAAATACCTCCAGTTGGCGTGTACGGTTGGGACCATGGGATTTTTGGGGTGAAGGACCAGACTGAGGCCGCAGGCGAAGAAATCCACATCCCCAACCCCGAAATGCTTTTGCATGGCAGGGGCAAGGGGCCCATGTACCTTGGAAATATTTACGCCCCCTTTTTCGAAGACGGCGCCATTTTCGATGACCCTGGTCCTGCCGCCACCACCTTCGGCGCGCGTCCAGAGGTCTTCCCTGAATTTTGCCAACCCATCCACCTCTTCCAGTCCGGAGGTGATCTGGTCCTGAAGATCCTGGATGTATTGAAAGAATTTTTGTTTCATTGTCTATAGTAATATTTGCCCCATTTTGGCGGTAGAGACGCGATGAATCGCGTCTCTACTCAATGGCTATACCTTATATTCCTTCACCGCCTCCACAAAGGCAATCGCATTTTCCACAGGGATGTTTGGCAGGATGCCATGCCCCAGATTCACTATATATCGGTCCTTACCAAAATCATTGATCATCTGGTGCACCATCTTTTTGATCTCTGCAGGAGGCGAAAACAAACGTGCAGGATCAAAATTCCCCTGCAGCGTAATTTCCCCTCCCGTCAGTTTCCGCGCCATCTGCGGGGAGCAGGTCCAGTCGACTCCCAGAGCCTTGGCGCCCGAGTTCGACATTTTATCCAGGGCGAACCAGCAGCCTTTTCCAAAGGCGATTACAGGAGTGTTCCCCTTCAGGGCATCGATGATCTGTTGCATATATTTCCAGGAAAACTGCTGATAATCCTCCGGGGAAAGCATGCCTCCCCAGGAGTCGAATAACTGCACCGCATCCACCCCGGCTTCCACCTTGGCTTTTAAATAGGAAATGGTGGTGTCGGTTATTTTTTGAAGCAGGGTATGTGCCGCCTGCGGATTGGTGAAACAGAACTCCTTGGCGATATCAAAATTTTTGGAACCCTGACCCTGCACGGCATAACACAGGATGGTCCAGGGGGAGCCTGCAAAACCTATAAGCGGGACCTCATTATTCAACTCCTTTTTTGTCATTTTTATGGCCTCCATCACGTAGCCCAGGCTTTCCTGAACATCCGGGACAATCACCTGCTGCACATCCTTCATGGAACGGATGGGATTGGGGAGCCAGGGCCCCAGTCCAGGTTTCATCTGCACCTCGATATTCATGGCCTGCGGCACCACCAGGATGTCGCTGAACAGGATAGCGGCGTCGGTACCCACCTGGTGGATGGGCATCACGGTTATTTCCGTTGCCAGCTCCGGGGTGCGACAGCGAGTGAAGAAATCATACTTATCCTTCAGCTTCATGAAATCGGGCAGGTAACGTCCCGCCTGTCGCATCATCCATACGGGAGGGCGCTCTACGCTCTCTCCCCTTAAAGCCTTCAGAAATAAATCGTTTTTGATCATTTGTATCTGTTTTTCGTTCGGATAAGCTCCGACAGTTTAGCTGCAGCTCCGGGATCAGGAAAAATGCCGGATCACCTGCACAATTAGGTTTTCTATGGTCGGTTTTTTGGCAAGTACAATCCTGCCATGGTGTTTTTCTGCTTCGGCCGCGGTGGTCGTGCCTATACAGAAGGCGATGCTCTCTGAAAGCTCGTTTTCTGAACAGTAACTTTTAACACCACTGGGGCTGAAAAACAGCACTCCCTCAAAGATACGACCTATTTTTGAGGGGGTGAAAAGCGTGTCGTATATATGTTTTTCCCTGAAATTCACCTGCTGTGAGGCCAGGAATTCGGGAAGGTCATCGTTCCTTTTTTTTCCACAGAAGAAGAGGAATTCCTCCTCCTTGTAGTCTTCCACGATTATCCCTGCGAGTTCGGCACCATAATTTGCGGATTCCTGAACATGATATCCTTTTTCTGAAAGAAGGGCAGCAGTTTTATCCCCCACGCAGAAGATATTCCTGTCCAATGGTTTTTTCTCGGAAAAGTGTCTATCAAAGATATGGACCGTATTCTGGCTGGTGAAGATGAGGTTTCTGGGGAGCTCTTCTGTTGAAAATTCCAGGGGGACTATGGAAATGAAATCCTTCTCTACCAGGCCAATCCCTGCATTGAGCAACAGCTCCCTCTGACCCCGGGTCAGTTTCCTGGTCGACAGCAGGCTGGCTTTCATCCCTTTCCTGTGGTAGCTTTTATCAGGCGCATCAGGTCAGCGCCTCCGTTTCCGAGGATCTCTTCCGCACAACTGTTTCCCAGCTGCTGACTTTCTGAAATGGGAACTACTTTCTCTACCTCAAATTTCTGTCTGCCATCCACACTGAAAAGCACTCCTATAAAACGTATCTGATCTTCCTCTATGGTGGCCAGTGCTCCGATGGGTGCGGTACAGCCGCCTTCCAGGGTCCGCAGAAACTGTCGCTCAATATGAACGCAGATCTCAGATTCCCTGTGGTTCAGGGCTGCAAGAGCTTCCCTGCAGAAGCTGTCATCTTCTTTAGCGACCACCAGCATGGCTCCCTGCGCAGGGGCGGGGACCATCCAGTCCAGGTCTATATAGGATTCCGGCTTCAGATTTATTCGTTCCAGGCCGGCAGCCGCAAAGATGGCGCCGTTCCAGTCGTTGTCCTGCAGTTTTTTCAGGCGGGTATTCACATTCCCCCGCAGGTCCACCACCTGATGATTGGGATGTCTGTGAAGCCACTGGGCCTTTCTGCGGAGACTCCCCGTGGCAATGGTCCCGGCATCATCAAGGAAATCCAGGCCTTTGTGGATAAGTATATCCTGGGTGTGCGCGCGTTTCAGCACCGCAGCCTCCACAATTCCGTGGGGGAGGGCAGTGGGGACATCCTTCATGGAGTGCACTGCAACATCTATTTTATCGGTTAGCATGGCGACGTCCAGGGTTTTGGTGAAAATACCCGTGATGCCAAACTCGTAAAGGGGCTTGTCAAGTACCAGATCCCCCTCCGATTTCACCGGTACCAGCTCGGTCTGATGGCCCAGGGCCTCCAGCGCGTTCTTTACAGTATTCGCCTGCCAGAGGGCAAGTTCACTGTCCCGGGTCCCGATGCGGATGGTTTTCGTCATTTCACAGGAGTTTCTTGCAGCTGGAATACCTTCTGGATCAGCTCAATGCTTTCGTCGGTGGTATTGGAATCGCTCCTCAGGTGGTTGGCGAAGTGCTTCATGATCTTCTGAATGATCCTGTCCCCAACAACCTTGGCCTGCTCATCGTTGAAATCGCTGATCTTCCTGCGCTGGAAATCGATTTCCTCATCCTTCATCGCCTTGAGTTTCTTCTTCAGCGCCTTGATGGTAGGAGCAAACTTTCGGGTTTCCAGCCAAGAATTGAATTCCGCCTCACATTCCCTGTTGATGGCTTCCGCCTGGGGCACGAATTCCTTTCTGCGCTCCAGGGTCTCGTCCGTCATCTTTGCCAGCTGGTCCAGATGGATCAGGCTGACGTTGTCGAGTTCCTGTACATTCCCCGAAACGTTCTTCGGAATGGAAAGGTCCAGGATCAGCAATTCTTTTTTGTTGTATATAAGTTCCTTGGTGATGGTCGGATTCTGAGCCCCGGTGGCAACAATAAGGATGTCTGCCTTGCGGATCTCGGCCTGCAGGTCTGCGTAATCCTTCACGTTCAGGTCAAATTTCCCGGCTACTTTTACGGCCTTGTCCTTCGTCCTGTTAATCAGGGTGATTTTGTTGTTCCCGGTGTGTTTCACCAGGTTTTCGCAGGTGTTCCTTCCAATTTTCCCTGTTCCGAAGAGCAGGATGTTCTTTTCAGAAACATTCTCCACATTCTTCAGGATATACTGAACAGAAGCAAAACTGACGGAAGTCGCTCCCGAAGAGATTTGCGTCTCGTTCTTGATGCGCTTGCTCGCCTGAATCACGGCGTTCACCAGCCGCTCCATGAAAGGATTGGCAACCTCCATTTCCCGGGACTGTAGAAAAGCAGATTTTATCTGGCTGATGATCTCAAAATCCCCAAGAATCTGGCTGTCGAGCCCGGTTCCCACCTTAAACATATGGGAAATGGCTTCGCGGTTTTTATAGACATAGGCCACCTTCTCGAATTCCTCGATGGTGCCATGTGTGTGTTCACACAGAAGTTTGATCAGCTGAAATGGGTGCTGGGCAAATCCATAGATCTCTGTCCGGTTACAGGTAGAGGTAACAAGGATGCCGTCGATACCTTCAGCCTTTGCCTGGCGCAGCAGATTCAGCTTTGCTTCTTCCCCTAAACTGAAATGCCCCCTTATCTCGGCGTCGGCCTTTTTATAACTCAGACCAACCGTGTAAAAATGCCGGCCTGTAGAAATGTTGTAATCTTCCATTTACCTGATTTGGAATTGTGACGCAAAATTAAAACGAAGCTTTATCAAAAAACAACGCAGGAGGGACTATTTTTAACGCTGCACGGGTTTTTAGGTCCAAAGATGACATTTATCAGTTTTTTCCTTTAATTTTGCCAGCAGGGGCAAAGGTTTAACAGGTAATTGTTTAGAACCGTTCTAAATAAAGCTGCTCCTGAAAACGGCTTGGCTATGGAAAAAAATAACGCTGAAAGGCTTTTTGAAGAGACCAAACTGGAGGATGGAATTTTTGTCTACAAATTCCAGAATGAAGGTGCGGAGACCCTGAAGGTTTTCAGGAACCTGTCCCGAAGCTATATCCAGTTCCACTTCTGTGGCAAAGGCGACGGCACCTTCCTCTTCAACAATGGCAGCTATCGAATGCCCCTCAGCGAGGAGTTTTCCCTGCTACTGTACAACCCCAAACGCGAGCTGCCCATTGACCTGGAGCTGAAGCCTAAATCATGGCTGATTTCCGTGGTCATCTCCATCAGTAAATTCCATGCGCTTTTCTCGGAAGAGGCAGAATATATTTCATTCCTGAACATCGAGAACAAGGATAAGCAGTATTACAAGGAAAACCAGATGTCGCCTTCCATGGTGATCGTGCTGAATCAACTGGCAAATTTCAATATAGTGCCCACAATCCGGAACCTGTATTATAAAGCCAAGGCCTACGAGCTGCTGAGCCTGTACTTCAACCGGACCGAGGATGCCAACGCCGAAAACTGTCCTTTCCTGAACGATGAGGAGAACGTGCTGAAGATTCGGAAAGCCAAAGATATAGTAATTGCCAATATGTCTGAACCGCCATCGCTGCAGGAGCTGTCGGAGGATATCGGGCTGAGCCTGAAAAAACTAAAGGAAGGTTTTAAGCAGGTGTACGGAGATTCTGTATACAGCTTCCTTTTTGATTATAAGATGGAATCGGCGAGGAAACTGCTGAATTCCGGAGACTATAATGTCAACGAGGTGGGCCTGAAGCTCGGCTACAGCACCTCCAGCCATTTTATAGCGGCTTTCAAGAAGAAATTTGGCACCACCCCTAAAAAATATTTGATGTCCCTGGCAGCAGAGCCGAATTAAGGAGAAAACCTGCCTCGCCCAGGGAACAATTCACAAGAAAACAAAGCAAATGAGTAAAGGAGTCCTCCTGGTAAATTTAGGATCCCCCGACAGTACCGATCCCAAGGATGTAAAAAAGTATCTCGACGAGTTTCTGATGGACCCTCGGGTCATCGATGTTCCCTTCCTGCTGCGAAGCTTTATCGTGAGAGGAATCATCCTGAACACCCGGCCCAAGAAATCAGCCGAAGCCTACAAACGTATCTGGTGGGAGGAAGGCTCCCCCCTGATCGTGCTTTCTGAAAGGCTGCAGAAGAAAGTGGATGAGCTTACCTCGGTGCCCATCTCCCTCGCCATGAGATACCAGACCCCCAGCATACATCAGGGGCTGCAGGAGCTGCACGAGCAGGGGGTGAAGGAGGTGCTGATATTTCCGCTGTATCCTCAGTTCGCTATGGCCACCACCGAGACCATTTTGGTGCTGGCGGAGGAGCTGCGGAGAAAATATTTCCCTGATATGCAGTTCACTTCCGTGCCGGCCTTCTACAATCATCCGGATTATATCCGGGTGCTTGGGAACAGCATTCAGGAAAGCCTGCAGGGCAAGGAGATCGAGCATCTGCTGTTTTCCTACCACGGGGTGCCCGAGCGGCATATCCGCAAAAGCGATATCACCAAATCCCATTGCAGGATAGATGGCAGCTGCTGTCAGACCCCTTCCGCCGCGCATCAATTCTGTTACCGGCACCAGTGTTACGAAACCACCAGACTGGTGGCTGAATATCTTGAAATGAAGGAGGGCAGCTACTCTGTGTCCTTTCAGTCGAGACTGGGCTGGGATCCATGGCTGAAGCCTTATACCGATCGCACCATCGAGCGCTTTGGCCTGAATGGCACAAAAAAACTTGCTGTGGTAACCCCCGCCTTTGTGTCTGATTGCCTGGAAACCCTGGAAGAGATTGGGATGGAGGGGAAAGAGATCTTTCACGAGGTTGGTGGCGAAGATTTTAGTGTGGTCCCCTGTCTTAACGATCGGGAAGACTGGGTAAGGATGCTCGCCCGATGGGTGGATGAGTGGGCACTGCACAGGACGAATTAATTTCCGTTGAGGGCGCAACCCGAAATCATATCCCACCAAAATCTTTATCAGCTCCAGTACTATCAGGGCGCAGTTAGCACGAAGGGAGCATTTCCTTCTCCTGACTTCGGTCTTCGGACTATTTTCCCACCAATATTCCTATCTTTGTTAAAGACTTGGTGCCCCCGGGGCATAAAAAACCGTACATGCTGGAACTCTACCCTTACCTGAAATCCCTGCACCTTATTTTCGTCATCACCTGGTTTGCGGGTCTATTTTACATTCCACGACTGTTCATTTATCAGATTGAAGCTGCGGAAAAACCCGAGTCTGAGCGGCAGATCCTCACAGACCAACTGAAACTGATGACCCGACGGCTGTGGTTCATCATCACCTGGCCCTCGGCGATACTTGCTATCTTTTTCGGAGTCCTGCTGATCATCCTTATGCCCGCATGGCTGCAGCAGCCCTGGATGCACGTGAAATTGGGTTTTGTATTTCTGCTCATCCTGTACCACCTTAAATGTCACCAGTTATTCAAGAAACTTCAGAAGGAAATGAAAACATGGACCTCCACCCAGATGCGCCTCTGGAATGAAGGCTCGACCCTTATCCTTTTTGCCGTGGTGTTTCTGGTGATCCTGAAAAGCGCGGTGAACTGGATTTATGGCGTAATCGGGCTCTTCCTGCTAGCCATTGTGCTGATGCTGGGGGTGAAACTTTATAAAACTCTGCGAACACGGAACCGCGACCGCTAGAATGGTTTAATAATTGATAAATTAACCGCAGCAATTAATTACCATGAAGCTTTTAAAATTTTCCCTGCGAACGCGAATCTTCTTCTCCATGATCCTGCTGGTGCTGCTGGCCTCGATCCTGATAGCGGGGATTACCATCATCCAGTACAAGGAGGAGGCGAAGGATTACCATCGGGAACGGCTGGAGCGAAAGGAGGAGGCCATCAGGGAAAATATCCGTTTTGTGATAGAAAGCACCACCTACGAAGTGAACGCCGAAAACATCCCCCTCATCCTGATCGAGCGCCAGAAGATCCACGAGATCTCGCAGGTTCACAATATGCCCATCAATATCTACAGCCTTGACGGACGACTGATACTCCGATCCAACCAGTCCTTTTTCAGGGATACCTCCGATATTTTCCTCGACAGGGTAATCCTCGACAAGCTGAATTCCTCCTCCAGCAAAAGGGTGGTGCGGCATACCAGAAAGAATGGGAAGAAATTCCAGTCCTCTTACACTTATATTACCGACAACAAATTCATGCCGCTGGCCATCCTGAACCTGCCCTATATTGAGGATGATGTGTATTACCAGCGCGACCTCAACAATTTCCTGTTCCGCCTTACAGAGGTGTACCTTTTCATGTTGCTGATCGCTATCGCCATGGCGTATTTCCTATCCACCTATATCACCAAATCCTTGAAAACGGTTTCTGACAAGATCAACCAGACCCGCCTGGATAAGAGGAACCAGAAGATCGACATTGGCGATGCCAGCGTGGAAATTTATACGCTGGTGCATGCCTATAACAGTATGATCGATGAGCTGGAGGAGAGTGCGCAGAAACTGGCTTCCAGCGAACGCGAGCAGGCCTGGAGGGAAATGGCGAAACAGGTGGCCCATGAGATCAAGAATCCGCTGACCCCCATGCGGCTGACGGTGCAGAACTTTCAGCGTAAATTCGATCCCGAGGATCCTGATATCCATAAGAAGCTGGAGGAATATTCAGCAACCCTGATCAACCAGATCGACATCATGAGTTCCATTGCATCCGCTTTTTCCACCTTTGCCAAAATGCCTGCCCAGCAGAATGAGTGCCTGAATGTTCCGAAGATTGTGAAGCTGGCCCTGGATATCTTTAACGAGGACTATATCGTATTCACTTCAGACAAGGAAGAAATTGAAGCTAAGTTCGACCGTACGCAGCTGATCCGCGTGGTGACCAATCTGGTGAAAAATGCAGTCCATGCCGTGGAAGATGTGGAGAACCCGGCTATCCTGGTGGCGGTGACCGAGGAAGAGAACCATGTGTGTATCTGTATCTCGGACAACGGAATGGGGATTTCCGAAGAAAATAAAGAAAAGATCTTTGAGCCCAAGTTCACCACCAAGTCCAGCGGAATGGGACTCGGGCTGGCCATGGTGAAGAACATCGTGGAGAACCATCACGGCTCCGTGACCCTCAAGTCAAAGTTAAATAAAGGCACTATCTTTAAGGTGTGTATTCCAAAATAACGAGCCATGAATTTCGAGAACATAGTATTTGAAAACAGGGGCGGGATTGCCACCCTTACCATCAACAGGCCCAGTAAACTCAATGCCTTGAACAAGGCGACCATACAGGAGCTGCATGAGGCTTTCAGCGCTGCCGAGATCGACGAGGAAGTGAAGGTCATCATCCTTACCGGGAGCGGGGAGAAAGCCTTCGTGGCGGGTGCCGATATCAGGGAATTCGCAGATTTTTCCGTAGAAGAGGGAAAACAGCTTTCCGCGGATGGGCATCGGCTGCTTTTTGATTTCATCAGCAATTTCTCTAAACCAGTAATTGCAGCCATCAATGGGTTTGCGCTGGGTGGCGGACTGGAACTCGCCATGGCAGCCCATTTCAGGGTAGCCAGTGAGAATGCCAAAATGGGTCTTCCAGAAGTATCGCTGGGAGTGATCCCGGGATATGGAGGCACCCAGCGCTTGCCGCAGATCGTTGGCAAGGGGCGCGCCATGGAAATGATCATGACCGCAGGCATGGTGGACGCCAACCAGGCGCTGCAGTACAATCTGGTGAACCATGTAACTTCTTCCGAGGAATTGTTGCCCTTTGCGAATGAGCTTGCGGGAAAGATAATGAAGAATTCCCTGGTGGCTGTTTCTGCAGCCATTAAGGCGGTGAATGCGAATTACGAACACGGGGTCAACGGGTTCGAGGTGGAGATCGAGGAATTCGGGAATTCCTTTGGCACCGAGGATTTCAAGGTGGGCACCCAGGCGTTCCTGAACAAGAAAAAGGCAGATTTTCCAGGGAAATAAAGTTTTTTATTTTCTTTCCTTATTGGAAATTTACCAATATACACTCCTTGCGATTTAGGAATTATTCCTATATTTGCCTCTTATGCAGGACGGAGGTATAATAAAAGGCAGGGGTGCCCAGCACCAGGTGGCGAACAGGTTTGCCCTGCATTCATATGAGTTGCGGGACGATTTTCTGAATCACTGCGCCCTTGAAGAGGAGGAAGCTTTTGATTCCCGTACGACCTTTATCGACACCTTTCCCAAGACCATCGTCAACAAGGTTAGCAGTCCTGATGTTGGCCTGGAGTATTCGCTTAATCCTTATCAGGGCTGTGAACACGGTTGTGTGTACTGCTACGCCAGGAATTCCCACGAATACTGGGGTTACGGGGCCGGCCTGGATTTTGAACAGAAGATACTCGTAAAGCGGAATTCCGTGGAGCTGCTGGAGCAGAAACTGCGAAGCAGGAGCTGGAAAGCCACCCCCATTGTGCTTTCGGGGAATACGGACTGTTACCAGCCAGTGGAGAAGAAGCTGGAAATTACCCGAAAGCTGCTGCAGGTGTTTCTGAAGTATAAGCATCCTGTGGGGATCATCACCAAGAACGCGCTTATTCAAAGGGATTTGGATATTCTGGAAGAACTGGCCCGGGACAATCTGGTTCGGGTGAATCTCTCCATTACTTCCCTGGATGAGAATACGAGAAGGATTCTGGAACCCCGGACCGCCTCCATAAAGAAACGCCTCGAGACGGTGGAAAAATTGAGTGCCAAAGGCATTCCGGTCAGCGTGATGATGGCGCCCATTATTCCTTCCATCAACAGTCACGAGATATTGCCACTGGTAAAGGCAGTCGCCGAACGCGGGGCACTGGGGGTTGGCTATACCGTGGTACGTCTGAACGGCGCAATAGCAGAGGTGTTCTCCACCTGGATCAGGAAAACCATGCCTGACAGGGCCGAAAAGGTTCTGCACCAGATCGCAGAATGTCATGGCGGCAGCCTGAACGACAGTGAATTTGGGAGACGGATGAAAGGGGCGGGTACTATTTCAGAACAGATCCGCCAGCAAATCGTGATAGCCAGGAAAAAATATAGCTTGAACGACGATCGCCCCAGACTCAATTGCGAGCTGCACGAGCAGTATAAGGACGGGCAGCTGAAATTGTTCTGACCCTAAGCGGAGATGCGATTTATCGCATGTCCCGCCATGATCCGTGACTATTTAAGCTCCCTTATCTCCAACAGGGCTTCGTAGAGATTGGCTGCAAGCCTTTTCTGATATTCCGGGTCCTGGAGATTGGCGCGATCCTGGGGATTGCTCAGATATCCCAAATGCAGGGTGATGGCCGGAATCTTGCTGTCCCGAAGGAGGAGAAAATTGGCGGTTTTAATATCTGCCTTGTCCGTCCCGCTTCCGAATTGTTCTGCCAGCAGAATCCTGCTGTATTGATAGGCCTGCTCATAATCTTCGCTTTGTTCGCTGATAAAGGCCTCCATTCCATGGACTTCAGGTTTGTCAGCAACATAATTACAATGAAGGCTGAGCATCAGGTCGGCATTCTGGGCTTTGATGAATTCGTTTCTTTCTTTGAGGGTATAGAAAATATCCGAATCCCTCAGGAGTATGATTTCGATTTCCTGAACTTTGCTCAATGCTTCCAATGCCAGGGCGACCTGCAGGTTTATCTGCTTTTCATTCAGGCTACCCGGATCGTTCCCGCCATGCCCTGCATCGATTACCACTCTGAAAGGGCGATTGTTATGGCTGGTGAAGGAACTGAATGCGAACACAAGGGAGAACAGGGTCAATACGGAAAGGATTTTAGCGGCTCTCAACGCTTTTTGGGAGTTGGTGGCGTGTAACATATGTAAACGGTTTTTAGTCTGGATAAAGCTGAATCCACTGCTCAATCCAAGATTATGGTTTTTGTTTCCGGTTTGTATGAGCTGCCGGGAGTATTCCTCCACCCCGATTCCCGCTTTGATAACGGCTGCATCTGCAAGATATTCGTGGTTTGCCAGCACTGCTTTTTTCATGGGGCGCAGAAAAGGGTTCCACCAGAAGAAACAGCTGAGAAGTTCCAGCAACAGGATGTCTATGGAATGAAATTGGGCACTATGGGCGGTTTCGTGGGTAAGGACCGAGCTGAGGTAGGTTTTATTCTCAAGATCTTTTTCATTGAGGAACAAGTAATTAAAAAAGATGAAAGGGTTTTTGGCAGTTCCCACAGGGATCACTTTTAATCTTCCTATTTTCAGAGGAGGATTCCCTTTTATCAATACATATAGCTGACGAAGATTCCTCAAATACCTGAAGACTAGAATGGTAACTATCATTAGGTAGGTGATTAACAGGATGCGGGGAATCAGGGGATTATTATTTTCGAGGGTTTCGAGGTGACTGATGGAGATGTCTTCTTCAATAATTTCCCCACCTCCCCTTAATATCTGGTCAAAGTCTGGTTTGGCGGCTACCCCTCCCGGGAAACCAATATTTAATTCCAGCAGGGGAGAGATCAGGCATAGCACGAGGGCGCCCAGCAGGTAAAAGCGGTTAAAGTGCAGGCTTTTTTCCGTTTTCAGGAGCAGCTGGTACAGGAGGAATGCTATTCCAAGGCCGGCGATGGAATAGATGATATAATTCAGCATTACTTTTTCTTTTGGGAGATCTTTTTCTGGACGAGTTCCTGCAGTTCCTCCAGCTCTTTCATACTGAAGTCGGCGTCCTTTGCAAAGAAGGAGGCAAACTGGGAAGCGGAATTATTGAAGAACTGGGCGACCATATCCTTGACCTGAGCGGAGAAATAGGCGTTTTTCTGTAGTTTGGGATAATATTCTTTGTCCCTTCCCAGTTTATGGAAACCTATATATTTTTTGTCGACCATACGCCCCACCAGCGTAGATATGGTGGTATAGGCAGGTTTTGGTTCGGGGAATTCCTCTACAATGTCCTTCATGAAACCCTTCTCAATCTTCCAGAGGTATTTCATGATCTGCAGTTCATTTTTGGTAAGGTTCGTCATATCCACAATTATAGTCTTGTTACTACAAATGTAGTAATATAATTTATATGACCAACTTTTCGGGACTTTTTCTCAAAAATTATCTGTCGGTAATAATGGATTTCAGGATTTTCCCTTCCACTCCGCATAGAACTGCTCAAGGAACTTTTCCATGAACAGGTGTCTCTCCTCTGCCATTTTTCTTCCGGTATCAGTATTCATCCGGTCCTTCAGCAGCAGCAGTTTTTCGTAGAAATGGTTGATGGTAGGGGCGGTGGAAGCCTTGTATTCCTCTTTGCTCATGCAAAGGTTTGGCGGGATGGCTGGATCATAAAGGGCTCTGCCTTTGAATCCCCCGTAGTTAAAAGTCCTGGCAATCCCGATGGCCCCGAGGGCATCCAGTCGGTCGGCATCCTGTACTATGTCCAGTTCCGTGGAATGGAAATCCCTTGCGATATTCCCTCCCTTGAAGGAAATATTCTCGATGATCTTCACCACATGATCTATCACCTCCGGCCCGACCTCCTGTTCCTGAAGAAATTCCGCTGCAATCCGGGGTCCCACTTCTTCATTCCCCTCATGGAACTTGGAATCTGCTATATCGTGGAGCAGCGCCCCCAGCGCTACCACAAAAGCATCCGCCCGTTCGGAGGAGGCGATGTGGCGGGCAGTATTATAAACCCTTTCGATATGAAACCAGTCATGCCCGCCTTCAGCATCTGAAAGTGTTTGTTTGACAAAGGCAATGGTATTTTCAATAATGCTCTCCTTGTTCATGCGGGGAATGGATTAAGAAAAAATATCAGCCGTGATGATGCGTTCCACGTGGGCCGCTATGCTTGCGGGATCATCTGAATTTGCAGGGATGGGCTCGTGGACTTTAAAATGTAATTGGGCGCCTATTCCCAATGGAAAATGGCCATAGCGGAAGAGTTTCCAGGAATTGTTGATGGTAATGGGGACCACCAGGGCGTCGGGCATCTTCTTTATCAGCATCTGTAGGCCCTGCGTCTGAAACTTTTTGGGAGCCCCCGTACGACTTCGGGTCCCTTCAGGAAAGATGACGGCCGAGCGTTTATGTTCATTGAGATAATCTGCAAATTTCACGATTTCACTGATGGCCTGCCTCGGGTTCTTTCGGTCGATGAGGATGGACCCGCCGTGCTTCAGGTTGAAGGAGATGCTGGGAATTCCCTTGCCCAGCTCCTTTTTGCTGACAAATTTCGGATGATGCTTTCGCAGATGCCAGATGATTGGGGGGATATCGTATGTCCCCTGATGATTTGCCACAAAAATACAGGACCTGTCACCGGGGAGGTCCTGTGGGTTTTCAAAAGTAAAGTTCGTTCCAAGCAGGTTCAGGCATCGCAGCAGGAAGAAATTGAAGATATCCACGCTTTTTTTATGGGCAGCATAACCGCCAAGTTTGAGGGAGATCCACTGGATCGGGTGAAACACCAGCAGGGTGAGGAAAAAGAAGAAATAAAAAACGACAGAGAGCGGGTAAGCGAGTAGTTTCTTTAGTGTTTTCATTGGAAAGGCCTTGAACCGTGACGCAATTTCCTATTTTATTTGCTGGTGTACAAAAAATAGCCACGAATCCACGAATATAATTTAAAGTAAAACTTTCTAACTTTGAAAAGTAACTTTAAATAACAATGCATGAACCTTTCCTACTGGGAATACGACACCTGGCTCAATAAGATTGACTTCACCATCATCGGTAGCGGGATTGTGGGGCTGAACTGTGCCCTTCGCCTTAAGGAAAAATTCCCTGCAGCGAAGGTCCTGATCCTGGAGAGGGGATTCCTGCCCAATGGCGCCAGCACCAAAAACGCGGGATTTGCCACTTTCGGGAGCATCTCAGAGCTTCTGGCAGACCTGAACACCCACAGCGAGGACGAGGTGCTGGAACTGGTGAAAAAGCGTTTAAAAGGCCTGGAATTGCTCCGGAAGAATCTGGGGGACGAGGCGATAGGTTATCAGCAATGGGGCGGGACCGAGCTTTTTGCAGAAGGGGAGGAGGCCCTGCTGGAACAATGTCTTCAGGGGCAGGAGCGAATCAACAGCTTATTGATGCCGGTCTTTGGTGAAGAAACTTTTAAGGTTCAGGAAAATAGTTTTGGGTTCAAGGGGGTGAACAACCAATGTTTTTACACCCCTTTTGAGGGGCAGCTGCACACGGGCCGAATGATGTACGCGCTTCTTCAGAAAGTACGTTCCCTCGGAGTGCGGATACTTAACAATATTACCGTGGAAAATTTCTCAGAAGCAAACGGAAAGGTGAACGTTCAGACGGACCAGTTTGAACTGGAGACAGGAAAGCTTCTGATCACCACCAACGGGTTTGCCTTTCAGCTGGGTATTTCAGAAGTAAAACCCGCCAGGGCGCAGGTATTGATAACAGAACCCATTGAGGGCCTGCAGCTGAAGGGGACTTTTCATCTGGAGGAAGGTTTTTATTATTTCAGGAATATCGACAACCGCATCCTTCTGGGAGGCGGCAGGAATCTTGATATAGAGACTGAGGAAACAACACAGCTCGAACTGACGGAGCTGATCCAGAACAGGCTGGAGACGCTGCTGCAGCAGGTGATCCTGCCGGAGCAGGAGGTGAAAATCGCCCACCGCTGGAGCGGGATCATGGGCGTGGGGACTCAGAAGAAACCGGTGGTGAAGCAGCTCTCCGACAATGTATTTTGCGGGGTGCGCCTTGGCGGGATGGGGGTGGCTATTGGAAGTCTGGTGGGCACGGAGCTCGCGGAGCTTCTTTAATGGCTTTTCCATATCTTAGAGGAAGGAAAATACAGTATGATTTCAGAAAAGAAAAGCGAATTAATAGCAGCCTGCCGCAGTTATGTGGAGGAGCGGATCGAACGGATCCGGGGGGCAATAGCAGACCTGGAGGATGCCCTCAAGCTGGAAACCAAATGCTCCATGGGCGATAAATACGAGACCGGGAGGGCCATGCTGCACCTGGAATTTGAGAAACTATCGGGGCAGCTGGAGCAGTACGGGCAACTGAAGAAGACAATAACTCTTATTGACAATACGCCCTCCTCCGGAGTGGTAGGGTTTGGAAGTGCGGTGGAGACCAGCGGGAACAACTACATAATCGCCATACCGGCAGGAAAATTTGAGGTGGAGGACAGGCAGTTCTTCGCTGTGGGGGTTGGTTCCCCCATCGCCAAGGCGCTTTCAGGGAAACAGGAGGGAGAGACTTTTGTTTTTAATGGAGTCGAAGAACGGATTGAACGCGTTTACTAGTACAGACACAATGCATTGCTTCTCTACCGCAGTCTGAATTTCATCAGCTCCTCCGAAACCTCGAGACATACTTCCGCACCTTTTTCCAACGAAGTTGGATGTTCGAAAAATATGACATTCCCCTGCAGCTCGGCCTCAATCAGGAAAACATCACCCTTGAAATAAGATGTTCTGATTTGTGCTGAAAACCCCGAGTCTTCAACCACCCTTATTTCATGCGGATAAAGAATAACTTTTTTCCTCTTCCCACTTTCCTCTCTCCACTCTCCACTTTCCACTCTCCCCTCTCCACTCTCCCGCAGCAGCTCTCCAGGCAATTCGTTCACATCCCCAAACAGCGATGCCACATAAATGTTTTTCGGGTTCTGATACAGCTCCCGGGGCGACCCCTTGGCAATTAACTTCCCTGCCTTCATCACCAGCGTCCTGTCTGCAAAGGAAAGGGCGTCGGTACTGTCGTGAGTAGCT
The DNA here is from genome assembly GCA_946887025.1 of uncultured Salinimicrobium sp. Next base: position 8,170 of record CAMPJY010000002.1, on the reverse strand, counting down.
ACCACACAGGTAACCTTCTTCTCTTTGAGATAGGCAAAGAGGCTGCGGCGGAGTTTGTTCTTCCTGAAATGATCGATATGGCTGAAAGGCTCATCCAGGAGCAGGATCTCCGGCTCCCGGGCCAGCGCCCTTGCCAGGGCTACCCTTTGCTGCTGCCCTCCGCTGAGGTATTTGGCTTTGGTATCAGCCAGTTCCTTCATTTCCACCAGGTCCAGCAGTTCCCTGATGCGTTTCTGTTTCTTTCCAGGATGGACGTTGGAAAGATGCTTCCCGACATTCTCCGCCACCGTAATAGAGGGCATCAGGTCGAAATCCTGCGTGAGATATTTGATAAAATCCTCCCCGGGCACCAGATTAAAGTTCGGCCCCAGCAGCTTTTCTCCATTCCAAAAGATCTCGCCCTCTACATGGTGCAGCCCGTATATAAGCTGCAGCAGGGTACTTTTCCCGCATCCACTGGCGCCGATCAGGGAAATGGTCTCCCCTTTGGCAATTTTCAGGCTCAGGTTTTTAATGAAGGGGGCTTCGGTATAACTGAAGGAGATTTTTTTGAGATCCAGCATGGTACAAAAATATAGAAAGGGGGCTGGAAAATCAGTATATACCCAAATTAATTCTATTTCTGGGGTTTATGACAAAAAAAATCCCCGCACCAAAATGCAGGGACTTTTTAAATGATATACTATTGCGGATTATCCTTTCACCTTGGCATCCACCTTTTCAGGCAACACCTCAAAGCCCATATTGTAAAGGGTGAAGGCAAAGATATCGGCATATTGCTCAATGGTCTTGCTCACCGGGGTACCTGCTCCGTGACCTGCATTGGTCTCAATGCGGATCAGCACAGGAGAATTTCCAGCATGCTTTTCCTGTAATTCCGCAGCGAACTTAAAGGAATGCGCAGGGACAACGCGGTCGTCATGGTCACCCGTAGTGACAAGAGTCGCTGGATATGCCACCCCTTTTTCCACATTATGTACGGGTGAGTAGCCATAGAGATAGTCGAACATCTCCTTGCTGTCGTCCGCAGTTCCGTAATCATAGGCCCATCCTGCGCCCGCGGTAAAAGTGTGGTAACGCAGCATGTCCATTACCCCTACTGCTGGCAAAGCCACCTGCATCAGGTCGGGACGCTGAGTCATGGTAGCTCCCACAAGCAATCCTCCGTTGGAACCTCCTCTTATCGCCAAATAATCGCTGGAAGTATAGTCGTTCTCGATCAGGTATTCCGCAGCAGCGATGAAATCATCAAACACATTCTGTTTCTGAAGTTTGGTTCCCGCATCATGCCATTTTTTCCCGTATTCCCCTCCTCCGCGAAGGTTAGGCACTGCATAAATTCCACCCTGCTCCATCCACACTGCATTGGCGATGCTGAAAGAAGGGGTCAGGCTGATGTTGAATCCTCCATATCCGTAGAGGATGGTAGGATTTTTACCGTCTCTCTCAAGGCCTTTCTTGTAAGTGATGATCATAGGCACCTTGGTTCCGTCCTTGGAGGTATAAAAAACCTGCTCGCTTTCATAATCCTCAGGATTGAAGTCAATGGCAGGTTTGTTGTATAATTCTGAAATTCCCGTCTCAACATCGTACTTATAGATGCTTCCGGGAGTAACATAGTTGGTGAAGTAGAAATAAAGTTCCTTTTCCTCCTTTTTTCCACCGAAACCACTGGCACTTCCTATTCCGGGAAGCTCCACTTCACGGACGAGTTTTCCGTTGTAGTCATACTGCTTCACCTTTGAAATGGCGTCCACCATATATTCTGTAAAGAAATAGCCTCCAGCAGTGGCAGGACTCAGTACGTTTTCTGTTTCAGGAATAAAATCCACCCAGTTCTCAGGCGTCGGATTGGATGCATCAACCGTTACTATCTTTTTGTTAGGCGCATCAAGATTGGTAACTATATACAGCTTGCTGCCAACATTATCGATCACATAACTGTCGGTTTTGTCGTTATCAAGAATGGTTACCAGTTCAGGATTTTCTTTGGTAAGGTCCATCAGAAACAGTTTTCCTCCGGAAGTGGCATTCGTAGCTGAAATTACCAGATACCTGTTGTCTTCTGTCACGCCACCACCAACATAGCGGTGTTTCTGCGCTTCGGTTCCTCCGAAAATGAGTTTGTCATCCCCCTGAGGCGTTCCCAGCTTGTGGTAGTAAAGTTTATGCTGATCCGTTTTGGCAGAGAGTTCACTGCCTTCAGGCTTCTCATAGCTGGAGTAGTAAAACCCTTCATTTCCTTTCCAGGACATGCCACTGAATTTCACATCCACCAGGGTATCTTCCACAATCTCGCGGGTCTCAGCATCCATGATGATGATTTTTCTCCAGTCACTTCCACCTTCGGAAATGCTGTAAGCGAGAGTCTTCCCGTCTTCAGAGAAGCTCAGCCCACCCAGTGAGGTGGTACCGTCCTTGCTGAATTTGTTAGGGTCGAGGAATACTTCAGGAGTTCCGTCCTCTCCTTTTTTGCGATAGATGACCGACTGGTTCTGAAGCCCGTCGTTCTTGGAGAAATAAATATAATCCCCTTCCTTCCATGGAGCTCCTATTTTTTCATAGTTCCAAAGGGCGGAAAGCCTGTTTTCAAGTTCCTTTCTGTAGGGGATGGACTCGAGGTATCCAAAGGTGACCTCGTTCTGGGATTTCACCCAGTCTTCAGTCTCTTCACTACGGTCGTTTTCCAGCCATCTGTAAGGGTCCGGAACTTCAGTGCCAAAATAATTGGTGACGGTGTCTACTTTTTTGGTTTCAGGATACGTCAAGGCTGTTGATTCTTTTGAGACCTCACTGCCGCAGGAACAAAGGAGTCCCACAGAGAAAACGCTCAGGATTGTTTTTTTCATTTTTATGCAGAATTGCGGTTAAGGATGGTAAATATAGGAGTTTTCGGTTTACGGTTTCCAGTTTTTAATTAAGGTTGATGGTCCCAAAGGTTTCCTAAGGGTTTCCCGCAGATAACGCAGATTTATAGCGCAGATTTTCGCAGATTATTTATCAGCAAACCTTAAACATAAACCCGAGCACCGATTACACGATCTTCGTCCAGTTTTGTTCCAGATCCTTTTTCTTTATTAAATATTCAGCAATCTGAATTGCATTGGTGGCGGCACCTTTGCGAAGGTTGTCGGCAACGATCCACATGTTGAGAGTGTTGGGTTGGGAATGGTCCCTTCGGATTCGACCCACGAAAACTTCATCCTTGCCTTCCGCATAAATGGGCATGGGGTAGGTGTTCACATCTAGGTTGTCCTGTACTTTTATTCCGGGGAAGTTCTTCAGATCCCTGCGGATCTCGTCTATATCGAAGTCCTTCTCAAATTCCACATTCACCGATTCGCTGTGCCCCCCGACCACGGGAATACGGATGGCAGTTGCGGTGACGGCGATGCTGTCGTCTTTAAGGATCTTCCTGGTTTCATTGACCAGCTTCATCTCCTCCTTGGTGTAGCCATTCTCCTCAAAGACATCACAGTGAGGGATGGCATTCCGATGTATGGGATAAGGATAGGCCATTTCCCCTTTTTCGCCTTTGTACTCGTTCTCCAGCTGCTGCACTGCCTTTACGCCTGTCCCGGTTATGGACTGGTAAGTCGATACCACCACTCGCTTCACTTTGTATTTTGAATGAAGCGGAGCAAGGGCCATCACCATCTGTATCGTGGAACAGTTGGGATTGGCGATTATTTTGTCCTCAGGACTCAGATCTTTGGCATTGATCTCAGGCACGACCAGTTTTTTGGTGACATCCATTCTCCAGGCGGAAGAGTTGTCAATGACAGTAGAGCCGGCTTCCGCAAATTTAGGAGCCCATTCCAGAGAGGTACTTCCTCCCGCAGAGAAAAGAGCAAAATCAGGTTTTAGTCGAACGGCTTCCTCCAATCCTATTACTTCATAGTCCTTGCCTCTGAAGCTGATCTTCTTACCAATGGATCTCTCTGATGCCACGGGCAATAATTCACTTACTGGGAAATTCCTTTCCGCCAGTACCTTTAACATCACCTGGCCTACCATCCCGGTGGCCCCAACTACTGCTATTTTCATAAGATTAATTTACGGAGTTAATTCTGCAAATGTATCAATGAAAAATTGAAATAGAATCTTCTCACGGAAATTGTACACATTTCCCCGTTATGTTTAACCTGGATACCGAAAAAAAAACCACGCCTTGGGCGTGGTTTAGGGTTAGACATATAGTGTAGCGGTTACTACAGACGTTCAGATTCTATAAATTATTCTTTTTTCTCAGCTCATCCCTGATCTCCACAAGCAGCTCTTCCTGAGTAGGCCCTTTTGGGGCAGCAGGGGCGGCTTCTTTTTTCTTCTTGGTCCTTTCGTAGGCCTTAAGTATTAAAAAGATGGAGAAGGCGATAATGAGGAAATTGATCACCACCTGAATGAAATTCCCATAGGTCAGGGTAGCAGCGCCGGCTTCTTTTGCGGCTTCCAGACTTTCATAGGAATTCCCGTCGAGGGCAAAGAATTGTCTGCTGAAATCGATCCCGCCCAGCAGCAATCCGACTACAGGCATGATGATGTCATCCACAAGGGAAGTGACAATTTTTCCGAAGGCAGCACCAATGATTACCGCTACTGCCAGATCGATAATGTTGCCTTTCATGACGAAGGCCTTGAAATCTTGAATAAATGCCATAATTGATTGATTGGGTTAGTATTTACTAATATACAAAAAATCTTAATGAAAGATTAAATCTATATTAAAACCCTCTTTACTCTTTGTGAGATGGAGGTGATCAGTTCATAGGAAATGGTGCCTCCCGCCTTCGCCAGTGCAGATCCGTGCTGCGGTCCGCCAAAGATCACCACCTCGTCCCCCTCTTCACAGGAAATCCCGGTGACATCGATCATGATCATATCCATACACACATTTCCAATGATGGGGGCATACTGGTCGCCAATAAAAACTCCTGCACGCTGGTTCCCGAAAGTTCTGCCAAGCCCATCCCCGTAGCCGATGGGCAGGGTGGCGCTCCTCATGGGCCCCTCCGCCTTGAAGGCACGGTCATAACCTACAGATTCTCCTTCTTCCAGCTCATGGATCTGGGAAATCACGGTCTTCAGAGTGGCGACAGGTTTCAGGTGATTATCCACCTCAGGGTCGTTCCCGTAACCGAACAGGCCGATGCCCATCCGCACCATATGAAAAGCGGCCTCGGGATAATTGATGATCCCCGAGGTGTTGCAGATATGGAGCCAGGGCTCATAATCCAGTTTCTCATAAAGCTCCACCGCAATCTGCTTAAAAGTATATATCTGCTCCAGAGTGAATTCCCGCTCCTGCCAGTCCCAGCTGGCAGAAAGATGGGAGAAAAAACTGGCAGCCCGGATAGCTTCAGACTGGTTCAGCAGTTCGTAAACCTCGTCTGTTGCTTCCGGGGAAAAACCAAGTCTGTTGAGACCTGTATTAAATTTAACATGAATAGGATAATTCTTCAGCTTTCTGGCTTCAGCTACTTTTAAGAATTCGGAAAACTGGTTTTTGCTGTATAGACTTGGCTCCAGGCAATGCTCTATCAGCGATTCAAAATGCAAAGGCTGGGACTGGAACACCAGGATGGGCAGTTTAATTCCTGCTTCGCGTAGAATAATGCCTTCAGAAGGGAAGGCTACCGCAAGATAATCGGCGCCAATGGCTTCAAGTCGTTTCGCCACCTCCACCACATCGCTGCCGTAGCCATAGGCCTTGACCACCGCCATTCGTTTTACGCCTGGTCCGGCTTTCTCGGAGAGGTAGTTGAAATTGTGTTCCAGCGCCTGGAGATCTATCTCCAGCACAGTCTCCCGGGCTTTTGACATCTTATTGGGCTTTAGGAGGATTCAATTCCTCGGGATCCTTAACCTCGAAAGTCCTGACTTTCTCCTTCAGCCTGGCTTTATAAAAAGCTGCACGGCTCAGGGGTTCGTATTCCTCGGTTTCCCCCAGCAGCACCAGGTCTTCACTGGCGGCCTTGCGATAACTGTACTGGGCAAGGTTTCCCGTACGGGTGCAGACGGCGTGGACTTTAGTCACATATTCCGCGGTAGCCATCAGATTGGGCATGGGGCCAAAGGGATTTCCCTTGAAATCCATATCCAGTCCCGCCACAATGACCCTGATCCCTTTATTGGCGAGATCATTGCAAACCCACACGATCTCCTCATCAAAAAACTGGGCCTCGTCGATCCCCACCACATCGCAGCCGTCGGCAAGCAGCCTGATATTGGCAGCCGCGGGAACCGGCGTGGACCTGATCTCATTGGAATCGTGGGAGACCACCATTTCGTCATGGTACCTCCTGTCGATGGCAGGTTTAAAGATTTCTACTTTCTGTTTGGCAAAAGTGGCACGCTTCAATCTGCGGATCAGCTCCTCGGTCTTTCCCGAGAACATCGAACCACAGATAACTTCGATCCAGCCAAATTGCTCCTTGTGATTTACTGTATTTTCGAGAAACATTTTGTATTTTTCAAGACGAAAAAGCGAACTTCGCTTTTGCATAAAGGTGGAACAAAAATATTAAAAATACAACCGCATATAAATACCCAAGTAGGAAAGTTATGAAAAAGCAACTGAAAGAGGAGTTAATAGCTTTAGCCGAAAAAATAATCCAGTCAAAGCAGGAGGAGCAGGTCAATTCCCTGGAATTGAAAAAGCTGGCCCTGCAACTTTATGAGAAACTTACCTTGCTCCATTTCACCGAGTCTGCCATCCTTGGAACTGAAAGCTTCAGCGAACCCACCGATCGTTCTGAAGAAGAGAATTCCGTAGAATCAGTTCCCGTCACCTACACTGATAATTACGATCTTCCGGAGGAGGAGCACGATGAATATGCCCCCGATGGGACCCAATACAACGATCAGGAAGGCCTGATGGAACCGAATACTGAAAAGATTAAGGATATTGTTGCACAGATGCCTCCCGAGGCCCAGGAAGTGGACGACATGCTGGAATATATACTTCCGCGTAGGTATATGAAAAACGATATGGAGGATATCGGAGGGGTGCATTACGATCAGCTGCCACAGTTTGAGCCCGTGCACCGAAAACCATCGATTCCGGAGAAGAAAACCTCCTTCGAGCCAGAAAAATCAAGAGAAAGGGAACCCCAAAAACCCCAGTCCAGTGAAACAGGGAAATCCAGATTCCCCGACCAGCAGGAAAAGATGCGATTCCATGAATCCGAAAAGCCAAGATCCATTAACGACAGACTGAAAAAAGGCATCCAGATAGGGATAAACGACCGTATAGCCTTTGTACGACATCTTTTCGATGGCAGTACCAGCGACTACAACCGCGTGCTATCACAGCTGAACACCCTGAAATCAAGGGAGGAGGCCAAGGATTTTGTGCTGCAGATGGTGAAGCCTGATTACAATAACTGGGAAGGCAAAGAGGAGTATGAACACCGGTTCCTCGATATCGTGGAAAACAGGTTTGATTAATCCCTCACATGGCTAAATTATATCTGGTTCCCACCCCCATAGGAAATCTTGACGACATGACCTTCAGGGCGATAAAAGTGCTGAAGGAAGTGGACGTGATCCTGGCAGAGGATACCCGTAACAGCGGTAAACTGCTGAAGCATTTCGACATCAATACCCCCATGCAGAGTCACCACATGCACAACGAGCATAAGACCGTGGAGGGGGTGGTACAGCAGATCAAAAACGGAAAGACCATCGCGCTCATAAGTGATGCCGGGACTCCCGCCATCAGCGATCCCGGTTTCCTGCTCACCCGTTCCTGTGTGGAGGTGGGAATAGAAGTGGACTGCCTGCCCGGGGCCACCGCCTTTGTGCCTGCACTTGTTAACAGTGGCTTCCCTAACGACAAGTTCGTATTTGAAGGTTTCCTGCCCGTCAAGAAAGGGCGGCAGACGCGCCTTCAGTTATTGGCGGAGGAAAGCAGGACTGTGATCTTCTATGAATCGCCGCATAAGCTGGTCAAGACTTTGGGGCAGTTCGTGGAGTATTTTGGAGCTGACCGACCAGTCTCTGTATCGCGGGAGATCACAAAACTACATGAGGAAACGGTCAGGGGGACGGCAGCCGAGGTGCTGGAACATTATCAGAACAAGCCGCCTAAAGGGGAGATTGTGGTGATAGTAGGAGGGAAACGCTAAGGTTTTTTCCCGCAGATGGCGAAGATCTTTTCTTCGGACTTCCG
>CAMPJY010000001.1 GCA_946887025.1 uncultured Salinimicrobium sp. | reverse complement strand
ACATTTCCTCCCACCAGCGGCGGAATTCCTGGCCCTCATCATCCAAATCCACCGGCTGTCCGATCATCGGGGTTATCAGGTCCCGCTTATAGTGCTGGTTATGCTCTGTTATCTTCTTCAGGGGTTCATTCCAGGCGTGGCCGCCCAGGTCGAATTTGCTGGAATGCACGGGAAAGATTCTTCGGGCCTTCAGATCTGTACCGGCCTGCAGGACTTCCTCGGGCATGGTATGTATATAGCGCCAGGCCTCGTTGTACTGTCCGTTCTCTAAAATAGCGAGATCAAAGCCGTCAAACTGCTCCCCAATCTCCGCAAAGTGCGTATCATAGCCACTATCACCGCCGACGAAAATTCTTTTGGAGGGGGTTTCCACCACATAGGAGGTCCAGAGGGTGTTATTGGAGAAAATACTCCTGCCCGAGAAATGCCGTGCGGGGGTGAAATACAGCTTTAACCCGCCATCCAGTTCCACCCGGGCTCCCCAGTCCTTCTCGATAAGCTGGGACGGGGAATAGCCCCAGGCCTCGAGATGGGCACCAACTCCCAGGCCGCAGACGATCTTGGATACCTTCCCCTTAAGCTTCTTCAGGGTCCGGTGATCCAGATGGTCATAATGATCGTGGGTGAGGAGCAGGTAGTCTATCTCAGGCAGATCCTCCACCTGATATACATCCGTACCCTCAAAAGCTTTGTTCATCCAGCTGAAGGGGGCGGCATGATCGTTCAGCACGGGATCCACCAGGATGGTTTTTCCCTCCAGCTGTAGCAGATAAGAGGAATGGCCGAACCAGATAAGCAGGTCCTTTTCAGGCGGCAGGGCTTTTAGATCGGTGTCTACGGAAGGAATTGAAGTAGTTGGCACAAGATTCTCCGTCCTGTTGAACAAGAAGTTGTAGAGTACCCCCGGATAACTATGGCCTTCTGCCAGGGAAGGGGTGTGACTGCGGTTCTGAAACTTTCCGTCGCGGTAGTTTTCCGAATTCTTTATAAGGGTCAGCCGCTCCCCATCGGGTCTGGCACCAAAGATCTCCTGCCGCAGCACCATGAATCCAGCTACAATTACAACTACAATAACGGCTAAAAGTATATACATGACTTTCCTGAGTATTTTCATTCGCTTTCCGGGGCTTAAAGACAGCAAATTTACTCATGAAATTCGTAACTAGATAGAAAACCAGTCGATATTGGTCCTCCTGTTTCTTCGGGATTCCCTGGTCCTGATCACGCTGATGTCCAGCGCCTTTGCCTCTTTGGATTCAATGCTTCTCATCCCGCCGGTGCTCATCAGGTTGTTGTGGTTTATTGCTTGGGTGTTCATGGCTTTTAGTTTTAGGTTGATGAGGCGAATATATAGCCTTAAACTCCTAAGAATAAATCAATTAGCTAAACATTAGGATTGAATTTAAATTTTTTGCCAAAAGAGTTGGAAAAGGGATAATGCAGTTTAGCCCCGATATGGCTGGCCTTGAAGCCCACTGGTCCAAATTCTGCACATGTAGACAATCCATTAATTTCTTCGGCGGGCCTTGAGTAGGGACGCTATTCATCGCGTTCTGGCTCCGCCACGCGAGTCTGGAGACTCGCTATTAAGGGGACTGGAGTCTGGAGACTCCGTCCAGCTACTCCGAAACTTCAATAGCGAATTACGATAAAAAAAATATTCGTGGATTCGTGGCTGATTTCCCCCCCTGGTGTAGGGACAGGTCGCGACTGTCCGTAGATGGTTACAGGAATCTGCTAGGTCCCTGCAAGAATTTTTTCACCCACCACCACCAGCTTCTCTTCCTTCCACGTGGTAGTAAAAAAAAGATACTTATCCCCGCCATCCTTCAGCTTGAACTGTTTCCTCAGCCTGGCCACGGACTCAGGGAAATTCCTGGTGGCTATATGGGCCTGGTCAAATGACAGTGCTTTTTTAAGCTTTTTCCTGGAGTAGGGGAGAGATTGCAGCACTTTAAACCTCCTGCCCGGAAACTCCCTAAGCTCCTGAGAGGTGAACAGCTGGGAATTGGGATGCAGCTTCAGCAGTCCCAGCTCTTCCCCCAGGGCATCGGCCAGGCCGCTTTTCATGATGGCGGCGTTGGGTTCGTACAAATAGGCGAGAGGAACGCTATAATCGACCAAAGATTCCTTCCTGAAAACATTCTCGTACACCTCCGGGCCTTTCTTTTTAAAATTTACGGTCCTGATTTTGACCTCTTCTGAAGGGCCTTCTGAAAGCACCCACAACAGCTCCTTCACCTCATTCCTTACCGCCACCACGTGGATCTGCTTCACCTTTTCAAGCGCCAGTATGCCCGCCTGAAGATCCAGCAGGGGAGAAGTCTTTATCAGGAGGTTCGAAGTCTTTGAAAACAACAGCTCCAGATGCTCGGGGACATCAGGCAGGCAGTCGGAAAGATGAAAGACCTTTCCCCCGGCATTGTCCCTTCTCGCGGGATCCAGGTATACCCAGTCTATGACCTCATTAGAGGCCTCCAGATGGGCTAATCCGTCCCCGACAAGGGTTTGTATATTCTCTGCCTCCAGAACGCGGGAATTGTGCGCTACGAGTTCAGAAAGCTCGGGGTCCAGTTCACAGTGGATCACCTTATTAAATCGTTTTGAAAAGTAGAAACTGTCTATCCCGAAGCCCCCGGTAAGGTCCATAAGCAGTCCGCCCTTGATCAGGGAAGCCTTATATGCCGCGGTGACCTCAGAAGAGGTCTGCTCCAAATTGATATTGGGGGGATAGAGGATGCCTTCTGTCCGGAACCAGGTGGGCAGTTTCTTTTCGGCTTTTTTCTTCCCCGCCAGCTGGGTTGCCAGCTCCTGGGTGCTGACGCCTTCAAAGGGACTGCCCTGAAAGGCCAGTCGGGCCAGGTCCTTATCGTAATTTTCTGAAATGAACTCCTGGACCTCCCTATGTAACAGCGCCTTGTTCAAATCAGAGGTCCCTGGTAAGGCGTTTCACGATCTTATATTCGCTGAGGGATTCCTTGGCGATCACCTTCATGGCGGTATAGAAAGGCACGGCCACGATCATTCCCACGATGCCCGAAAGCAGGCCGGCGATCAGGATCACCAGGAAGATCTCCAGGGGATGGGAGCGCACACTGGCCCCAAAAATAAGGGGCTGGTTGATGAAGTTGTCGATGAGCTGGCAGATGATGTATCCGGCCATGACATACAGCAGCTGTGGCAGGATGATGGTCTGGAAATCGGCGCCCAGGTTGCTGGAGATCACGAACAGGCCTATAAGGATAGCCGCCAGGATAGGTCCCAGGTAAGGGATGATATTCAGAAAAGCACAGATGAATGCAATGGCAATGGGGTTATCGACTTCAAAAATGGACAGCAGAAAGCTATATAACACGAAGAGGATGGTCAGCTGAAGCGTCAGTCCGACGAAATACCTTGACAGCAGGATCTTGATCTTGTTGAAGGCCCGCTGGAATTTATCCTCATGTCCGGTGTTGGCGAAAACCATGATACTGTTGATCATAAGTTTGGAATCCTTCAGAAGGAAAAAGGAAATGAAGATAACCGAAAAAAGGGCGATCGCACCTGCCCCCAGGATCCCGAAGAAATTATTCAGGTAAGTAGGAATGGTGGAAATATCAAATGCCCGCAGGAATTCGGACTGTCGCACCCCTTCTATGATGTTTATTTCCTCGACCCCCAGATAATTATTGATCTGCTCATTAAGTTCATTCAAATCTCGGTTAAAGGCCTCAATGTCGATCTGTCCCAGGTTCTTGCTCTGTTCAATGATTATGGGGACGAAGATGGTGATGAGCCCAATGATGATGCCCAGCACCAGCAGCAGGACGAGGATCACTGAGATCTGGTTTGGGATCTTAAGCGTCTTGCGCAGAAAAATGACCACGGGTCTACCGATCAGGGAAATGACCCCTGCTATGGCAATATAAACCAGCACCGACTGGATTTCGTACAGGAAGTACAGCAGAAGGCATACGCCCAGCAGGATAGCCAGCGCCCTTAGGATTCCGTAGGATAATTCTTTTGCGTTCACTTCGTAAATATATTATAAGTATTGCAACGGCTGAAGGCTTTTTGTGATTTCGTAAAGGGCAATTCCCGCCGACTGGGCCACATTCATGCTGCTATTCCTGCCAAACATCCTGATATGCAAACTGTTATCGGACTGGTCCAGTGCCTGCTGCTGAATTCCCAAAACCTCATTTCCCAAGATTAAGGCAACACGCCCGAATTGGCTAAAATCCATGCTCTCAAGACTAACACTGTCGTCGGTGATTTCCAGGGAAAACAAGGTATAGCCTTCATTCTTATACTTCTCACACACCTGCAGGATATCCTCCTGCTGCTCGAACGGGACCTTTTCAAAAGTGCCCCTGGCGGTTTTCTGAAGTCTGGCGGAATTTAGATTCAGCTGTTTTCCACACAGGATCAGTTTCTCGATATTGAAGGCATCAGCCAGGCGAAAAAGGCTGCCAATATTGGCAGGAGAGGACACTCCGTCACAGATCAGAACCAGAGGGAACTTCTTTTCTTCGAAGTCAGTGGTATAATGGGTCAGCTGTCGGCTCAATTCAAGAAGACGTATTTAATGATGTTAGCTCCCATCTGCAGGGCTTTTTGGCGCACCTCCAGGGGATCGTTATGGACTTCAGCATTTTCCCAGCCATCGCCCAAATCGCTTTCATAGGTAAAGAGACAGAGCAGGCGGTCGTCCTCAAAAATACCAAAAGCCTGGGGCCTGAGGCCGTCGTGTTCGTGTATTTTTGGCAGCCCCTGAGGAAAGGCATAGGCTGCGCTGAAGATGGGATGCTCTGCGGGCAGCTCCTCCAGTTCCTTGTCGGGAAACAGCTTTTTGAGTTCGCGGCGGATATATTCATTCATCCCATAATTGTCGTCAATATGAAGAAAACCTCCGCTCAGGAGATAATTTCTCAGGTTTTCGACCTCCTCCTCGTTGAAAAAGACATTCCCATGGCCGGTCATATGTATGAAGGGAAAGCGGAAGATATCCGAACTCCCGGGCTCTACAGGCACGGGCTGAGGGAAAAGGGCAGTGCCTATATTCTGGTTGCAGAAGCTGATCAGGTTGGGGAGGGCCGTGGGATTGCTATACCAGTCGCCGCCTCCCTTGTATTTCAGCACCCCGATTTCCTGCGCCTGACTCCCGGACAGGGCCAGGAAGAAGATCAGGAAAAATAGCTGCAACCGTCTCATAGGGTTAAATTTTTATGGAAAGATAATTAATTTTCGTGAGCCAGGGCAACCGTATGACAGGCTACCAGGGCGGCGGTTTCGGTCCTCAGTCTGCTCTCGCCAAGGCTCACCGGCTGCCATCCGGAATCCAGGGCTTTCCTGATCTCCTCTGCAGAGAAATCCCCTTCGGGACCTATCAGGATGATTACGGGAGCATTGCATTCCAGGCTGGCTTTCAGGGAACTCTTCTCCGCCTGCTCCTCGCAATGGGCTATAAACCGCTGCCCGGCCCCATGCTTCTCCAGGAATTCAGAAAAAGGGATGGGCTCATTCAATTTGGGAAACCAGGTGTGTAAGGACTGCTTCACGGCGCTTTGCAGGACCCTTTCAAAACGCTCTGTCTTCACCACTTTTCGTTCACTGTGTTCGCAAATAAGGGGAGTTATCTCCTGCACCCCGATCTCTGTCGCCTTTTCGAGGAACCACTCGTAGCGGTCGTTCATTTTGGTGGGAGCCACCGCCAGGTGTAGCTGATAGGGGGCAGGGGGGAATTTGTGAAAGGACTTGATCTCTGCAATACATTTGTTGGTGCCCGCGATCAGGATCTCTGTTTTGAAGAGAAAACCTTTCCCGTTAGTCAGATGCAAAATGTCGCCTTCTTTTTTACGAAGGACCTTGACGATGTGTTTGGATTCGTCTTTGGGGAAGACGACCTGTTTATCGGTTTCAGAGACTTCGGGGTTATAGAATAATTGCATAGGTTCATTTTTTTAGTAGACCTAAGGTCTACTTTGTTTTGCTTGGCGGAAAATATGTCTCCAGACTCCCATTAACATATCAGACTCCTTCCACGGCAATCTGGAGATTGCCACCCGAAAGGTCCAAATCTGGAGATTTGGACCAGCGCCTTATAATTCCCACTCTCCACTCTCCACTCTCCACTTTCCACTCTCCACTTAACGGCCATCACGCCTCCCTACATTTTTATCCTCGCCTTGGCCGTTATCCCCATATCGGCAAAATCCCCTTCCAAAAACTTATAATGTCCCGCAATGGCGATCATGGCGGCGTTATCGGTAGTATATTCAAATTTGGGTACAAAGGTCTTCCACCGGTATTTCCCCTCCGCCTCCTTCAGGGTATTCCTGATCCCGCTGTTGGCAGAAACCCCGCCTGCGATGGCAATCTGTTGAATTCCGGTCTGTTTCACGGCCTTTTTAAGCTTGTCCATCAGGATCTTAATAATGGTTGCCTGGATGGAAGCACAGATGTCCTCCAGGTTCTCCTTGACGAACTCAGGATCCTCCTTCATCCGTTTCTGAACAAAGTACAGGATAGAGGTCTTTAATCCGCTGAAGCTGAAATCCAGCCCTCCTACCTTAGGTTTGGGAAAAGGGAAAGCCTTGGGATTTCCCGCCTGTGCATATTTATCCACCAGCGGTCCACCCGGATAGGGGAGGCCCAGGATTTTGGCGCTTTTGTCGAAAGCTTCCCCCACGGCATCATCTATGGTCTGGCCTATGACTTCCATGTCAAAATAATCCGAAACCTTCACGATCTGCGTATGCCCTCCACTTATGGTGAGCGCCAGAAAAGGGAACTGCGGCTTGTAGAAGCCTTCCTCCTCGATAAAATGGGCGAGGATATGGGCCTGCATGTGATTGACGTCCAGAAGCGGGATATTAAGCGCCAGGGACATGGATTTTGCAAAGGAAGTGCCCACCAGCAGCGAACCCATTAATCCGGGGCCACGTGTAAAAGCAATTGCAGACAACTGTTCCTTATTAATTCCCGCCTGTTTCAGCGCCTCGTGGATCACGGGCACTATGTTCTGCTGATGCGCCCGGGAGGCGAGCTCGGGGACCACTCCCCCGTATTTTTTATGGATCTCCTGGGTCGCCACGACGTTGGAGAGGATCCTTCCGTTGTGAAGCACCGCTGCGGCCGTATCATCACAGGAGGATTCTATGCCAAGTATGTAAATATTTTGTGGAGCCATCTATATGATTTAGGCCTAAAAATCGTTAATATTGTTGGCAAAGTTAAAACATAAATACCTATCAAAAAATTCTGGAAAATACTTGGTAGAACCCTGCTCGCATTGTTCCTCCTTTTCGTCATTCTCGTGATCGTATTTTCCATTCCGGGGGTGCAGACCTTCATTGCCTCCAAGGTTACCAATTCCATAAATGAAAAGAACAAGGTCGATATCTCCATAGGTAGGATCGGCTTCAGTTATAACGGCAGGATAAACGTGGATGACATCCTGATCCGCGATCATCATAACGACACCCTGATCTACGCCCAGGAGGTGCAGACTTCTGTGCTCAGCCTTTCGAGTCTGCTGGATGTCACGCCCTTACTGGGAACCACCGTCGTTGAAAACCTGCAGATGGACATGAGGGTGTACGAAGGCGAGAAAAAGGATAACCTCAGTGTGTTTTCTGAAAAGTTCAAGCCCAAGCAACGCAAAAAGGAGAGCGTGCCATTTGAACTGAATGCGGGGGAGGTGGAGATCATCAACAGCCAGTTCACCTATATTGACGAAAATGCGGAATATCCGGAAATCGTGGGGGTGGATGACCTGAACATCGTGGGGAATGACCTCTGGATCAACGGGTCGGATGTTTCCCTGGAGATACAGAACATGTCAGGCCTGGAACGCCGAGGACTCAGCGTGGACTTTTTAAAAGCTGATTTCACCTATACCACCTCCGCCCTGGAATTGCGTAACCTGGAACTAAATACCCCTGAATCAAAGGTGGTGGGGGACATTCATCTGAACACCGAAGAAGGCTACGGGGATTTTGTCAATAAAGTGGTCATCACGGCCAATTTTGAGGAGGCTGCCGTATCCACAAATGACCTGCAGGCTTTTTATTCTGAATTCGGGGACGATCAGCTGCTTAACTTCAGCACGGTTTTCCAGGGGCCGCTAAACAACTTCCGCCTGGATGACCTGGTGTTCAACGGAATGGACCGCAGTGTCATTATCGGAGACATCATCGTGCAGAAAATATTTGCCAAGGAAGACGAGGTATTCAGCATACAGGGGGATCTCCGGGACCTCTCCACCAACTATTACGATCTGGTCAACCTCTTGCCCAATCTGCTTCGCGATAAACTACCGGAAGAAGTTCAGGAATTCGGGAATGTGACTTTTCAGGGCTATGCCGTGGTGACCAATTCTTCCGTAGATGCCGATGTGCATATACTTAGTCAGCTTGGTGAGGCCGAGGTGACCATGATGATCGGGAATTTCGACCAGGCAGAGGAGGTGACTTATCTGGGGGATATTGAAGCCTACAATTTTAATCTGGGAAAATTGCTGGACAAGGAGTACCTGGGAAAGACTACCTTCGATCTGCGTATAGATGGAAAAGGATTTACTTCTGAAAGCCTGGATACTGAAATAAGAGGCGGGATCTCAAGGTTTGGGCTGTATGGCTACAATTACAAAAACCTGAAGGTGATCGGGACCCTGAAGTCCCCTGTTTTCAATGGGAATCTTATTTCCAGGGATCCCAATCTCGAGATGGAGTTCAACGGCCTGGTGAACTTTTCGGAGGATATCAATGTGTACGATTTCGAGGCTTCAGTTGGCTACGCCGATCTTGCAGCCCTTAATTTCGTTTCCCGGGACAGTGTTTCCGTCTTTAAGGGAGATATCATCATGAACATGACAGGTACCAATCTGAACAATGCTGCGGGGAATATACTTCTTCTGAATACCTCTTACGCCAATCTCCACGACCGGTACAGCTTTGACGATCTCAGGGTCACCTCCAGCTTTGAGGGGCCTGTGAGGACCATCGAGGTGAATTCTCCCGATGTTATCAGTGGAACTGTGGAAGGGGTGTTTGACATTACCGAGGTGGGGGCGCTCTTTGAGAATGCCCTGGGAAGTCTGTATTCCAACTATCAGCCCAACAAACTGACCAACAATCAGTACCTGGAATTCAACTTTGACATCTATAACAAAATTGTGGAAGTCTTTTTCCCTGAGCTCACGCTGGCCCCGAATTCCTTTATCCGGGGAAGGGTGGAATCGGATGAATCTGATTTCCGGCTTACCTTCAGGTCACCTGAAATCAAAGCTTACGATAACCTTCTGCAGAACGTTAACCTTCAGGTGGATAACACCAACCCACTTTTCAATACCTATGTGGAAGTGGACAGTGTGGCGACGAAGTTCTACAGCCTTTCAGATTTCAATCTTATCAATGTGACCCTCAATGACACGCTCTACATCAGGTCGGAATTCAGAGGGGGGGTCAATAATAATGACGTCTTCAATCTGAACCTGTTTCACACGATAAACGAGCAGAACAATTCGGTGGTGGGGATACAGAAATCGGACATCACCTTCAAGGAAAGCACCTGGTATCTGAATGAATTCAATAACAGGTCCAACAGGCTTATCTTCAGCAAAGGCATGCAGAACATCCAGCTCGACTCCCTGGTGCTGAGTCATCAGGACGAGCGGATACGGCTCACAGGGGAAGTCAGGGATTCCACCTATAAGAATCTAAAGGTGCAGTTTCAGGATGTGGATCTTGGCAAGATCACCCCTGATATCGACAGTCTCGACATGGGGGGAATAGTGAATGGGAACCTGAACCTGCTGCAGCAGAACGAGGCCTATTTTCCGAATACCTCCCTTACGGTTGACGGGCTGGAAATCAATGATACCTATCTGGGGAACCTGTACCTGGATGTGCTGGGGAACAGGGACCTGAGCTTTTACAACATCAATGCGACCCTGCGGAATGAAAATCTGGAGTCTTTATCGGCCATTGGGGAGATCGCAGTCAATGATGAAGTACCAACCATCAATCTCGATGTGAATCTCCGGGATTTCGATGTGTCAGCCTTCAGTCCCTTGGGAGGGGACGCCATAGACAATATCCGTGGCCTTGTCTCCGGCTCGGCCGATATAACGGGGGCTTACAAAAATCCGAATTTCAGCGGGCGCCTGAGGCTGATGGATGCAGGCCTGAGAATCCCCATTTTGAATGTGGATCTCAGTATTGAAGACAATTCAGTTGTGGACCTTTCCGAGCAGCAGTTCCTTTTTGAGAATATTACGATTAACGATACCAAATTCGGCACCACAGGGGTGCTGGACGGGTTTATTTCCCACCGTAATTTCAAGGAATGGATGCTGGGGTTAAACGTTAGCTCGGATAGACTGCTCGTGCTGGACACGGAATATGAAGAGGATGTGCTTTATTACGGGACAGCCTTTATAGATGGGACTGCAGCCATTTACGGGCCCACAGATGAACTCGTGATCGATGTGGTAGCCAGCACCCAGCGGGGGACGGTTTTCAAGGTTCCAATCCAGGATTCTGAAAGCATTGGGGATATATCCTATATACATTTCCTCAGTCCGGAGGAAAAAGCAGCCCGATTGGCCGGAGAGGAAATAGATATGCCCGATGTAAAAGGCCTGGAACTGAATTTCGATCTCGATGTCACCAACGATGCGCTGGTGGAGATCGATATGGACGGAAGTATCCTGAGGGGACGGGGGGCAGGAACTCTCCTGATAGAGATCAATACCCTAGGAAAATTCAATATGTGGGGGGATTTTATCGCCAATGACGGGGAGTATATCTTCAAGTACGGGACCCTGGAGAAACGTTTTGAGGTGCTTCCCGGGGGAAGTATCAACTGGAATGGAAACCCCATTCAGGCCGACCTGAACATCAGCGCCGTGTATGAGGCCATGGCCAATCCGGCAATCATCCTCGAGAATCCATCCATCAGCAGAAGGATTCCTGTGGATGTGGTGATCAATCTGGAAGGGGAGTTGGCCCAGCCTAATTTCTCCTTTGACCTGGAGTATCCCAATGCCACCTCCGCCGTGCGTTCAGAGCTTGAATATATAATCGAGACCAGTACCAATACCGAGGTGCAGGCCTTTTCCCTCATTACCCTTGGACAATTCTATTCTGATAATGTGCTTTCGCAGAACAGCGGAACTGCGGTGGCGGGGAATTTTGCCTCCGGATTCTTCAATGACCTGCTCTCCGACGAAAGTGGGGTATTTCAGGTTGGGCTGAATTATGAACAGGGAACGCGTACGCCTGAGCAGCATACCGCAGACAGGTTCGGGGTCACCCTTTCCACCCAAATCAGTGAAAGGGTGCTGATCAATGGGCAGGTGGGAGTGCCAGTAGGCGGGGTGACAGAGAGTGTGGTGGTGGGGAATCTGGAGGTGGAATTCCTGCTGAATGAGGAAGGTAACCTTAGGGCAAAGATCTTCAACCGCGAGAATGATATCCAGTATATAGGGGAGGAGCTCGGGTTTACCCAGGGGGTCGGATTGACCTATCAGGTGGATTTTGATACCTTCAAGGAACTGATTCATAAGATCCTGAACGAGGAGTTTGTACGGGCGCGAAGGGAAGAGGAAACAGAGACTCCACAGGAGTCCCTGGCGCCGGATTATATCAATTTTCCGGGGACGAATGATTTTTGAGGGTGGGGTAGGCTTACGGCGATCTGGAGATTCTGACTAACGTCCAATAAGTTGGCCGAAGGATTTAACGTGGCGGTATTCTCAATTGCCGGGGCTTTCAAGCCCCGGTCCCAAAATCCTTAATTGTTCAGGGCTTTAGCCCAATTTTGAGAAGATTACAATTGGGCTAAAGCCCAGTGAAGGGGTGCAATCACAGGTCCTCTGGCTGAAGCCAGAGGCAATTCATTGTCCAAAACTAGTGATTCTGTTTAAAGTCAATTACGTTAGCGGAAGAAATTAATGAAGTTTCTTCATGTGGGGAATTTGGACCAGCGGAATGTGCGGGTAGAAACGCAATGTATTGTCTCTACGGGTCGCTGCGCCCGATCTTTCGCACAGATTAAGGGGCTGGAGTCTGGAGACTCCGCCAGCTTAGGGTTTTAAGGAGAGCCTTAAAACCTATACCCTACATTAATATTAGGCACCACCACCAGATCAGGGGAATCCCTGTTGAACATATTCCTGCCGAACCCGAAGGATAGGTCCAGAAGAAAACCTTTCTTGGCAACGAATTTACCGCCAACCCCGACTCCAATGGCTACATCAGTGTATTCCACATCAATCTCTTCGGTAACAAGCTGCCCGTCAGGATTGGTGACTTCAACATCCTTATCATTGAATCCATCCGAATACATGGCAAAACCTTCAGCATAAAATCCCCAGGCGGTGTTCCGCTCCTGAAAGAAATATTTGAACTTGGTGGTAAGGGAAAACTCCTTGGAATAGGCCTTCGAAAGATCAAAATCTTCCCCTTCATTTTTGTTGATCTTCTTGGAAAAGACTTCCAGGGAAATACTGCTGTAATCGGAAAGGATACGCTCATAGCCTCCATCAATTGCTCCGAAAATTAAAATATTGAAGACGTTTAAACTGAGTTCATTTTTCGCAGTATCCCGCTTGTAAATTGTTTCCGATTGTTGGGAATCCTGCGCAGCGGTAACGGTGGTAATCATTAAGGCAAGCAGAAGTGTTATTTTTTTCATTCGTGTTTTTTATGTTAGCATCTATTTTTCGAAAGTATGCAGGACATGGCTTCTCTTACATTTTTCAGTGATCAGATTCAGTTCCTTCAGTTCCTCCTGAACCCGCTCAAATTCCTCTTCGGATATTTGTTGCTGACTCCATTCCGTCAGCTTTAACCATTCCTCTATATCCTCCGGTTTCTGCCCATACCTTTCCGCCAGAAGTTTTTCTACGCCGGGTCGCTGTTTGAAGTCGGAGGTGATCCCGTTGAGTACCTTCAGGAGCTTATCCACTTCCCCGGAATGTTCTTTCAGGAATTCTTCCCGGAAAACGATCACAAAGCAGGGCCAGGGGGTGGGGGAGTCGCCTAAGCGCCTGAATATCCCTTTGTCCACAAGGGGTTTGGTGGTAAAATGTTCCCATAGGAAATAAGCTGCTTCCTCCTCCTCGAGGGCGTTCACTGCTCCATCAATATCTATTACAGTTTTGAAGTCAAGATCCCTCATGTTCCATCCCTGCCTGCCGGCGTGGACAAAGGCCATCAGATGCGAACCCGAACCAAACCTGCTGATGGCGACTCTCTGGTGTTCCAGGTCCTCCACGGATTGATAAGGAGAATCAGCTGCCACATGGATTCCCCAGATCAGGGGGGTACCTATGTATTCCTGCACGATCTTGGCAGGGTTGCCTGCGCAGATATCCTTAATAATACCTTCCGTAAGCATCACCGCCCCATCGAGTTCCCCATTCCTCATGGCCTTACACATGCCGCCCGTACCGTCAGGAAAATCCCTCCAGCTGACCGATATTCCTGCCTTCTCAAAATCGCCATTTTCTATTCCAAGATGCCAGGGCAGATTGAAATGTTCCGGAACTCCACCTATTTTAATGCTTTTCATGACTCGTGTTTTTGCTTTAAATAATTATAGATCTCCAATTGTGACCTCACCGGCTTTTCCCCGGGCGAGCGGCTGACGTACTCATTGCTCTCGGTCTCCTCCTGGATTCGGGCCTTGACATTATCCTTTAACTGGATGTCGAGGATCTCCTTGAATTCCCGGGCAATGTCCGCATCGTAAATGGGGGCGATGACCTCGATCCTTCTGTCCATATTCCTCGTCATGAAGTCTGCACTTCCAAAATAAATCTCTTCCTCCCCGCCGTTCTCAAAGATATAGATCCTTCCGTGTTCCAGGTAACTGTCCAGGATACTTGTAATATAAATATTTTCGCTCATTCCCTTGATCCCGGGAATAAGACAAGTGAATCCCCGAACCAGGAGCCTTATTTTTACCCCTGCATTGCTGGCTTTATACAGCAGTTCTACAAGTTCCACGTCCTCCAGGCTGTTCATCTTGGCGGTAATGCAGGCCTTTATCCCGTTCAAAGCATTCTCTGTTTCCCTGATGATCATTTCACTGAACCTTTTTCTGGTAGAGAAGGGGGAGATCAGCAGATGTTTTTCCCTCGGGATGATCATTTCCCCTTCCAGTACGCTGAAAACCCGGGAAAGCTCTTCTGCGAGCTTCTCATGGGCAGTGAACACTCCGTGGTCGCAGTAGATTTCAGAAGTTTTGCTGTTGAAGTTCCCGGTACCTATATAGGCATATCTCTTCAGATCCTCTCCCTCCCTGCGGGTGACCAGCAGGATCTTGGAATGCACTTTTATTTTCGGGAAACTATAGATCACATTGGCGCCTGCATCCTCAAATTTCCGGCCCCAGTCGATATTGTTCTTTTCGTCAAACCTGGCTTTTGCTTCTATAAATACAGTTATGTTCTTTCCATTTTCCAAAGCTGTAAGCAGGGCAGAGGTAAGTTTGGATTCTTCAGCCGTCCTGTAGATGGAGATCTTTATATCCTCCACCTTGCTGTCCGATGCGGCCTGTTCCAGAAAACGATCCAGGTAGGAGAATGACATATAGGGAAAGTGAAGGGCTATGTCCTTTTTGGAAATCTCCTTAAAGTAGTCCCTCGCTTCCTCCAGTACCTTATGTTTTATGGGAGGCAGCTTTTCCCCGTGGAGCTCCGGGTTTTCTGTCGGATCGGGGAAGGAAAAAAAATCGTTGAAATTGTGATATTCCCCTCCGGGCATCATATCTATCTTTCCAATATCCAGAAGTTCCCGGAGCGCTTTCTGCACCTCCTTCGGCATGTTGGCATCGTATAACAAACGCGTAGGCTGCCCGTCCGTACGCTGCTGGAGGGACTCGTAGATCTTTTCGGCAAGTATGCCCCCGATCTCGTCGTCTATATATAACTCTGCGTCCCGCGAAAGTTTGATCTCGAAAATGCCTTTTACTTCATGTTTGGGGAACATTGCGGGAATCTGGGTCTTGATAATATCGTCTAGATAAGTGATCTCGTGGCGTCCGTTATCCAGATTGAATTCGATGAACCGCCCGCTCTCCTCCACGGGGATATTGACCAGTCCGAATACTTTTTCATCTTTAAAGGTGATCAGGAAATACAGGGCATTGTTCTCGAGAAACAGATTATTCCCAATTTCCCAGTCTATAATGGTGGGGTGGACAAATTTCTCCACTTTCCTGAAGTGGTCCTCGGCGATATTCTGATGCTCCAGGCTGTAAGCTTCACTCCCGATCAGGTTGATCCCATTTGCCTCCAGTTCGGGGATTATCTGGTTTCGGTAAATCTCTCCAAACCTCTGCTGCTGAAGTTTCACCTTTGCCAGGATCTCCTTCACCAGGCGGGTAGGCTTCAGGGCAAGCTTTTTCCTGATGCTTTTCTCGACCCTCTTGATCTGGCGTAACTGCGAAACCCTAACCCGGAAGTATTCATCCAGATTGGAAGAAAAGATGGCGAGGAATTTTATACGTTCATAGAGGGGATTATTCCTGTCTTCTGCTTCCTGAAGCACCCTTTCATTAAAACTCAGCCAATTCAGGTCCCGGTGCCTGATACGTATATCTTCAGGATTCAACATAAATTCCCATTTATCCAAAAATACGAATATGGGGTGCTTTCGTTTCTAATATTCTGTTAAATCGAAATTTATTGAACTAATTGCTCAAGGCTGTATTCTATCAGCCTGTCGACAGTTTTTCCGGGTTCCTTACTGAATTCCCCTGTACATCTGTTAGCTACTATGGCGTTCAGGGAAACAGCCCGGTGGCCCAGAAGTTCAGACAAACCATAAATTCCAGCGGTTTCCATTTCAAGGTTGGTGATCTTTTGCCCTTTGAACCCGAAACTCTCTATTTTGTCATTCAGCCCGGGGTCTCTGAGCGGCAGCCTCAAAACCCTGCCCTGGGGCCCATAGAACCCGACATTTGTCCCCGTCATCCCGCCTATAAGATCAGGGCCGGAGAATTGGGAGGCGAGATCAGGATTGGCATCTACGATATAGGGGCTGCTGCTTTCCTGAGAAAGCTGTAGATGAGAAGCCAGGGCTTTCTCCAATTCCCGGTTAGTGTTGTTTTCATGCTGATAGTAGTGCAGCAGGGAATCAAAACCCACTCCCTTGTCGCTTCTTAGGAAAGAATCAACAGGAATATCGGCTTGAATGGCGCCGGAGGTGCCAATCCTGATGATATCCAGGGTTCGGTGCTGTTCTTTTATTTCCCGGGAAATAAAATCGATGTTCACAAGCGCATCCAGCTCATTCAGTACAATATCAATATTGTCTGTGCCTATCCCTGTGGAAACCACGGAGATCCTCTTTCCTTTATAGCTTCCGGTATGGGTGACAAATTCCCTTTTCTGGATCCTGAACTCAATATGATCAAAATGCCTGCTGATCCTTTCCACCCGCCCGGGATCCCCGACAAGAATAACCGTGTCGGCCAGGTTTTCAGGGAAAAGGTTCAAATGGTATATGCTCCCGTTATTATTCAGGATGAATTCTGAAGCGGCTAAGCTGTTCATACTATAATTTTAAAAGATTGTGGCTGTCGGGGTCGTAAAGAAAGTCGTATTTCTTAACCCCGCCGTAATACTCGTCGTCCTTGAGTTTCTGGTAGAAGTTTTCCTTGCCTTCCAAAGCTTTTACTCCCATTTCATTCAGAGTGACCCCCGATTTGGTGGTTTTGTAGAAAGCTTTGAGCTTGTCCAGGACCCTCTGCATCTGAACATCACCATAGCCATAATAGCCCTGGTACTGCAGGGCATAACCCAACAGCTGATTCAGGGAGCTGATCTCGTGTTCCTGAATTAATTTCAGCACATTGTTCTCAAGCGTATTTAACCCGGATTTGGCATTAGGGAATCGTTCTATATGAGCCCTGATGCAGCTGGACAGGTATTCAAAATTGGAAGTCTTTTTGATTTCGGAAATAAGGCGTTTGGGTTTGTCCCCCGAATATAATTCCCAGATCAAAGTCGCAATCTCCAGATCGTCCCGGGTGAGCTCGATCTTGCATTTATAATGCTTTTCGAGGTGCTTCATGGGAAGTTCGGAGAGGGGTTGTAATTCAATCTCCCCTTTTAATCTTCCACTGCACACCAGGTAGAAAGGAATTTGCTTCTCTCCCTGCATCAGGAAACTTATGAGGGCCAGCATGTTCATGTGGGAAAAGAGGTCGAATTCGAACCAGAGCACAATTTCCTCGTACTCACTGATGTCTGCCAGTTTCTCCAGTTCACTGAGGAACTTTTCCTGGTATTCGACTGCCGTGATCCCGTAGGTACCTTTGAGGAAGTTCTTTCGGATCCTTTTGAATTCAGCGGATCCAACTTCAGCAACGGTGGGCCCTTCGCTCAGCATCTCACGCCAAACCACGATGTCTCCGGATACCTTGAGCTGCCGGAGTTTCTCTGTAAGGCCATCGCCATTGGTAATGTGCAATAATTTTTCCGCCATAATCATCAGTAAAAAAAACGTGCAGGTTTATCCTCCCACACGTTTAACATTATAGCCCTTTTCTTTCAGATAGGCCATTACTTTATCTCTAACATCTCCCTGAATAATTATCTCCCCGTCCTTCACAGATCCACCGACCCCGCACTTCTTTTTGAGCTCTTTCCCCAGGGCGTTGAGATCTTCATCCGGGCCCGAGAAACCCGTGACCACGGTCACCTTTTTCCCGGCTCTTCCTTTGGAGCTGTAATGGGCCTCCAGGTACTGTTCAGAAGGTTTTAACGCCTCCTGCTCTTCATCCCCGGAAAATTGTTCAGGTTTAAAGTCTTTGTCAGTAGAGAACACGAAACCGCCTAAATCTTCCAATCCCAGCTTTTTCTTTGCCATAATCTACTTTTTAAGACCGATCTCTCTCAGGCGCTGATTCAGGAATTCCCCGGCTGTGATATCCGGATAGGCTTTCGGATGCTCCTCATCTATACACTCAGGAAGACAGTTCAAAGGCATTTCGCTTCGTGGATGCATGAAGAAAGGGATCGAATAACGCGGCTTGCCCCATTCCTCTTTAGGAGGATTGATCACCTTATGGATGGTCGATCTCAATTTGTTATTGGTGTGCCTTTCGAGCATATCCCCAACATTGATGACAAGTTCATCTTCCTGTGGGATGGCATCGATCCACTCTCCGTCTTTTCTAAGCACTTGCAGCCCTCCGGTAGAAGCTCCCATCAGCAGGGTGATCAGGTTAATATCCCCATGTGCCCCGGCGCGTTCTGCTCCTTTTGGCTCCTCCTGGATGGGAGGATAATGTATGGGTCTCAAAATGCTGTTCCCGTTGGACGCCCATTTGTCGAAATAATGTTCATCCAGACCTATATAAAGAGCCAGTGCCCTCAGTACGAAGATCCCGGTTTTCTCCAGCATCCTGTAGGCTTCCATTCCCACGTGGTTAAAGTCTTTCAACTCCTCTACATGTACATTTTCTGGATATTCTTCGGTAAGATTGGCATCCTCAGAAGGCTCCTGCCCAAAATGCCAGAATTCTTTCAGATCGCCTTCTTTTTTTCCCTTGGCATGTTCTTTTCCGAAGGAAATATAACCCCGCTGTCCTGCAAGGCCTTCAATTTCATATTTCTCCTTGGTTTCCAGCGGAAGGGCGAAAAACGCCTTTACTTCCTTATAAAGCTCATCTACGAGGTTGTCGCTCAGAAAATGGTTCTTTAAGGCTACAAACCCTATTTCCTCATAGGCTTTTCCTATCTCATCCACGAACTTCTGTTTCCTTTTCGGATCCTCCGAAAGAAAATCAGCCAGATCCACACTGGGAATGTTATTCATCTCCATACTAATGGTATTATCTTATATTACAAGACAAAGTTAATTAAAATCTGACGAGTTTCAGACTTATCTTTTTCTTAGTATCCTGACATCAAATTTTAAGTACATTTGAAATATTAAACACATTTTATGGAATCCCAGATCTCGACCGGAAGCTTTGTTTTTGAAAAAAATGAATTAACTGACCTGGAGTTGGAGCAGCTGTACAAAGGCATGCTCAGACCCCGACTGATAGAGGAGAAAATGCTTATTCTGTTAAGGCAGGGGAAGATTTCCAAATGGTTCAGCGGGATAGGGCAGGAGGCCATTTCAGTAGGGGTGACCATGGCGATGGAGGAGGATGAATACATACTTCCCATGCACCGGAATCTCGGAGTTTTCACTTCCCGGAATATTCCCCTGTACCGGCTCTTTGCACAGTGGCAGGGAAAAGCTTCCGGGTTCAGCAAGGGAAGGGAACGCAGTTTCCATTTCGGGACCCAGGAATTCAGGATCGTGGGGATGATCTCTCACCTGGGACCACAACTGGGCGTAGCCGACGGGATAGCATTAGCGCATAAACTAAGAAAAGAAAAGAAAATAACCGCGGTCTTTACCGGGGAAGGGGGTACCAGCGAAGGGGACTTCCATGAAGCCCTTAATATAGCTTCAGTCTGGGACCTCCCGGTGCTCTTCTGTATCGAGAATAACGGGTATGGTCTTTCAACCCCCACCTCAGAACAGTACCGTTGTGAGCATCTGGCTGACCGCGCAAAGGGATACGGCATGGAAGCCCATATCATTGACGGAAATAATATCCTGGAAGTTTATCAGAAGATCTCTGCCCTGGCTGAAAGTATGAGAAACGACCCAAGGCCGGTGCTGGTGGAATTCAAGACCTTCAGGATGCGGGGTCACGAGGAAGCCAGCGGGACCAAATATGTGCCCCAGGAACTTATGGAGGAGTGGGCACAGAAAGATCCCCTTGAAAATTTTAAACATTTCCTCTTTTCCGAGGGCATCCTTTCAGAAGAAAAGGAAGCGGAGATGGCTGAAGAAATCAGGGCTGAGATAGACGAACATCTTCAGAAGGCTTATGCCGAGGCTCCAATTGAATCCACTGCAAAGATGGAACTGGATGATGTATACCAGGACTATAAATATGAGGAGGATGGCGCGGAAGGAGAGACAGAAGAAGTCCGTTTTATAGATGCTATTTCACAAGGTTTAAGGCAGTCGATGGAACGGCACCGGAATCTTGTACTCATGGGGCAGGATATAGCAGCTTACGGGGGCGTCTTTAAGATCACGGAAGGATTCCTGGAGGCTTATGGTGCTGACAGGGTGAGGAACACCCCTATCTGCGAATCAGGCGTTGTGAGCGCTGCCATGGGGCTTTCCATCAATGGAATGAAGGCCATGGTGGAAATGCAGTTCGCCGATTTCGTGACTTCAGGATTTAATCCGATCGTAAACTACCTGGCCAAGGTCCACTATCGCTGGAACCAGAATGCCGATGTGGTGATCCGCATGCCCTGCGGGGCAGGGGTGGGGGCAGGGCCTTTCCATAGCCAGACCAACGAAGCCTGGTTTACCAAGACTCCGGGGCTTAAAGTGGTATATCCCGCCTTTCCATACGATGCGAAAGGCCTGCTTAATACTGCTTTTAATGATCCCAACCCTGTACTCTTCTTTGAACACAAGGCATTATACAGGAGTATACGCCAGGAGGTGCCGGTTGATTATTACACCCTGCCTTTTGGAAAAGCCTCTTTGCTTAAATCAGGGGAAGCCGTAAGTATTATCACTTATGGGGCAGGAGTACACTGGGCCCTGGAAACCCTGGAAAAGCATCCTGATATTGATGCTGATCTTCTGGACCTGCGAACGCTCCAACCTTTGGACAACGAGGCCATCCTTAGTTCAGTAAAAAAGACAGGGAAAGTCATTATCCTGCAGGAGGATACCCTGTTCGGAGGGATAGCCTCAGATATTGCTGCAATGATCTCTGAAGAGTGTTTTGAATATTTGGATGCGCCGGTAAAACGGGTAGGCAGCCTGGAAACCCCGGTGCCTTTTTCAAAAGCCCTGGAGGAGGATTTCCTCCCCAGGAAACGATTTGAACAAGCCCTTTTATCACTATTATCATATTAACAGAATTTTTAGAATTGACGAAAAATAATTGTCATTTCTTCACAGTTTTAAAGTTAAAATAATAATAATAGTTTGTTCAGGGGAAATACGACACGTAATTTAGAGTTAACTAATCAATAAACTTTGAATTATGGTACGACTGATCGTAATCTTTCTAATCATCGCAATAATAGCAGCAATTTTTGGCTTCGGGGGAGTTGCGGAAGGAGCTGCGGATATAGCTAAGATTATTTTTTACATTTTCCTTGTACTTCTTGTAATTTCCTTAATTAGCCGACTCTTTAGAAGGTAAGTGTAAAAAAATGAATCCAATGTTAATGCTTCTCAGGCATTGACATTGGATTTTTATTTCCCTTAATTTAAAAATCAAATCATGAAGAAAATAATTTTTATTCTCGTTGCAGCAATAATGCTGGCCTCCTGTGGAGCGAGCCAGGTGCAGCGGGAAGCGCGTAAAACCGTCAACGGAAACTGGACCTTAAGCAACATCAGTTTTCCGGGAAGTACAGAAAATCTGCAGGTGACCCTGTTTGAAGATGCAACTGCTGACTGTCTGAGGAATAGTGACTGGAACTTTGTATCGAACAACAATACGGGAACCTATGTAGTCACCAACGCCCAATGCGATACCAATACCCGTTTTTTTGTGTGGAGTATTGATGAAGTGGATGCAGCTGCAGGAACTTATAATCTTCTGTTAAAACCGACAGATTCTGACTGGGATTCGACAACAGGAAACCAGGGATTCAGGATTAATCTCGTAACTTTAACCGACACTAATATGGTTTGGGAACAGACCGTAAATTTCGAAGGAGAGCCCTTTACAATCAGAATGAATTTTAATAAAAACTAATACATATGAAAACGAGCATAAAGAACTTTTTTGTAATTCTGTTTACCGCAAGCCTGTTGTTCAGTTGTGACGCTACGAGAAATGCGAACAACAAACAAAAAGGTGCCGTCATCGGTGCAACCGGAGGTGCAGTGATCGGCGGGGTAGTAGGTAACAACGTTGGAGAAGGCAACACCGCTTTAGGAGCTATTATCGGAGGGGTTGTTGGAGGTGCTGCGGGAGCTTACATAGGAAATCGAATGGATGAGCAGGCCAAGCAGATAGAAGAGGAAATTCCGGGAGCTGAAGTTGAAAGAGTCGGAGAAGGGATCAATGTCACCTTTGACGAAACCAGCGGGGTATTCTTTGATACTGAAAAGTACAACATCAACGCCAAATCGGCGGACGCACTGGACAGGCTGGCCAATATCTTTAAAGAGTATCCAAACTCGAATATCCTGATAGAAGGCCACACAGATAGTACCGGAGCTGATGCCTATAACCTTACCCTATCAAAGAACAGGGCACAGGCGGTGACCGATTATCTTCGAAATAAAGGAGTGTCTTCAGGCAGGATGGAAACCAAATGGTATGGCGAAAATCAGCCTAAATACGACAACTCGACTGTGGAAGGACGTGCCAAAAACAGAAGAGTGGAACTTGCGATTGTTGCAAATGAAGAGCTCATCGAGGAAGCCAAAGAAAATGCTGGGGAATAATCATCCCTGATCCAAATTACAAACCCGGTTGATCCCGGGTTTTTTTGTGCAAAAGAGTAAATCATTGGAAAGAGCTGAAGTGATCATAGTAGGCGGAGGCCTGGCGGGACTGACTGCTGCCATACATCTGGCAAGAAAGGGAGTTTCCACCATGCTTTTCGAAAGGAACAGGTTTCCTCACCACAAGGTGTGCGGGGAATACCTTTCCAGAGAGGTGCTGCCCTACCTGAAGGAATTAGAAATTCCCTTTCAGGACCTCAAACCTGCAGATATTTCAAGACTGCTCTTCAGCACCTCCAAAGGTAAAGCCATTGAAACAGCCCTTCCCTTAGGCGGGTTCGGGCTGAGCCGCTATGCCCTGGATCAGCAGCTTTATTTAAAAGCCCTGGAGTCAGGCGTCCAGGTGGTTGAGGCCAGCGTTACTGAAGTTGCTTTTAAGGATGACCAGTTTGAAGTCCTGGCAGAGGAGGAGAAGTATACCTCCAGATTTGTTCTGGCGGCCTATGGCAAGAGATCAAATCTGGATAAGGTATTGGATCGTCCTTTCTTTAAAACCCCTGCTCCCTGGCTGGCGGTGAAATCCCATTACCAAAACCCTTCTTTCCCTGAAGACCTGGTGGCACTACACAACTTCGAGGGAGGTTACTGCGGATTGTCAAGAACAGAGACCGGGGCAGTGAATGTATGCTATCTGGCAACCTACAAAAGCTTTAAACCCCATAAGAATCCGGAGGTTTTCCGGCAGGAGGTCCTGCAGAAGAATCCTTTTCTGGGGACATTTTTCAAGGAATCCGCTCCTCTCTTCGATCAGCCTTTGACCATAGCCCAGGTAAGCTTTGATAGCAAGCTCTGTGTAAAGGATCATATACTTTTCCTGGGAGATGCCGCAGGTCTCATTCACCCTTTGTGTGGCAACGGCATGGCCATGGCAATCCACAGTGCGAAGATAGCAGCCGAACTGATCCTGGACCAGCCAAAGCCTTCTGCCGACCAGAGAAGGGAAATGGAGAAGAAATATACTCAAAGCTGGAACAGGAATTTCAGCAGGAGAATAAAAACAGGGAGGTTACTCCAAAAGATTCTCCTCAACCAGAAGTTGTCCGATATTTCCCAGCTGCTGGTTTCCAAAGTTCCCTTCGTGCTTCCCGAAATCATTAAAAGGACCCATGGTCATGCCCTCACATGAAGTTCCCTGACTTTAAATACAGGACCTCTGAGGAGGAAGTGATGGACGACTTTTATCTGAAGGGAGCGGAGTTGCGCAAAACCCTGAAAGATCTTGACAAGGTCAACAGATGGCTGGGGGGAAACCGGATCAGCATTCAGGGGATCAGCAAGATCCTTTCCGAAAATCCTGTCGGGACGGTCAGGATACTTGACGTTGGCTGTGGGAACGGCAGTATGTTGAGGGAGGTGGCGGAATTTGGTAGAAAAAACCAAATGGAATTTGAGCTGGTGGGGATAGACGCCAATGAATATGCCATAGAAATAGCACGAGAGCAGACTGCAGACTATCCCGAAATCTCCTTTCTGCCCATGAATATTTTTTCGGAGGCTTTCCAAAACATGAAAACTGATATAATTTTATGTACTTTAACTCTTCACCATTTTAAGGATGAGGATATTGAATCCCTCATGGAGTTATTTCTGCGGAATGCACGGCTCGGGGTGGTGATTAACGATCTGGAGCGCAGCCCCATCGCTTACCAGCTGTTCAGGATGTTCTGCGCGGTTTTCATAGACAATGAGATTGCCAGAAAGGACGGGCTTATTTCAATCCGCAGGGGCTTTAAAATGGCGGATCTGGAGAAATTCGGGCGGGGAATTACAAAAGTTCAGGAAATTGAATGGAAATGGGCCTTCCGCTATCAATGGATCATTTATAAAAACAAAAAACCTTGAAATATGGGGGTACATCTTACTACTGTCGCCAAACAACTGCCTGAATATTCCCGCGAAACCAAAGAGGTGATCCCTTTTGTGGAAGCCTGGCTGGAAGATCAGGATGAAAGGTTCCGCAGGAAAGTGGTAAAGATCTTCGAGAATGCGGCAGTGGAAAAAAGATATTCCATTATGGAACCCTCTGAAGTGTTTACAGCCACTTCCTTTGAAGAGAAGAACAATATTTACTGCAGGGAAATGAACCTCCTCGGAAAAAAGGTGCTTCAGAAAGCACTGGAGCGGGCAGCATGGAAGCCGGAGAGCCTCGACTATATTATCACCGTGAGCTGTACCGGGATCATGATCCCTTCCCTGGATGCTTATCTCATAAACGATCTGGGGCTCAGACAGGATATCGTCCGTCTCCCGGTGACAGAAATGGGATGTGCGGCAGGAATTTCAGGAATCATCTACGCCAATAATTTTTTAAAAGCCAATCCCGGGAAAAGGGCAGCCGTTATTGCGGTGGAAAGCCCGACAGCCACCCTGCAGCTGGATGATTTTTCCATGGCCAATATGGTCAGTGCGGCCATTTTTGGGGATGGCGCTGCCTGCGCCCTGCTTTCTTCCGAAGAGGAGGCCCAGGGGCCACAGGTGATGGGGACGGGCATGTACCATTTCTACGACAGCACCCATCTGATGGGCTTCGATCTCACCAACAAAGGCCTGAAGATGATCCTGGATCCCCTGGTGCCACAGAATATTGCAGAGCATTTTGAGAAGATAATTTATCCTTTCCTGGAAAGCCATGGGACGAGTATTGAAAAGGTGGACCACCTGATCTTTCACCCGGGAGGGAGAAAAATTGTGCAGACAGTTGAGGATCTTTTTGGTACCTTAGGAAAGAATATCACAGAAACCAAGGAGGTATTACGCCTGTACGGGAACATGAGCAGCGCCACGGTACTCTATGTTCTGGAGAGATATATTGATAAACCGGTGCAGAAGGGGGAGCAGGGGCTCATGCTGAGTTTCGGGCCAGGCTTTTCGGCACAAAAAGTACTTTTACAATGGTAAGGGAATTTGAAAACCAGAATTACTGGGCCTTGATCCTGGGGGGCAGTACAGGCCTAGGGCTGGCCTCTGCAAAAAAACTTGCGGCTCATGGAATGAACATCATCGTGGTCCATCGCGACAGGAAAGAGGACCTGCCTGAAATTGAGGAATCCTTCCAGGAGATCAGGGAACAGCAGGTTTCCCTTCACAGCTTTAACGTCGACGCCACCCGAAAGGAAAGGCGGGAGGACCTGATCCGTGAAATCACGGAAATCCTGGGCGAAAAAGGGAAGATCCGCACCCTGCTTCACAGTATCTCCAAAGGAAACCTGAAATCCATGCTGGGGGAAGAACCTACGCTGAATAATGTGGATTTCCAGCTGACCATTGATGCCATGGCCATAAGTCTGTATGACTGGACCAAGATTGTCTATAACGCCAGGCTCTTCGCAAAGGATGGGCGCATCCTTTCTTTCACCAGCGAAGGCAATATAAAGGCCTGGAAGGATTACGCAGCGGTTTCTGCAGCCAAGGTAGCCCTGGAGGCAATAACGCGCTCCATAGCCCTAGAATTCGCTCCTAAGGGCATCAGGGCAAACTGTATTCAGGCAGGAGTGACTGTGACAAGATCCTTTCAGATGATCCCTGGCTATGAAACCCTTCATGTGCACGCAGTAAAGAGAAATCCGTTTAAAAGGCTCACCACCCCAGCTGATGTGGGTAATGCAGTTTATCTGCTGAGCAAGGATGAGGCCAGCTGGATTACAGGCACCATTATTCCGGTCAACGGAGGGGAACATTTGAAATAGATCCCCGGCAGGTTTCTGAAGGCTTCGTTAAATGTCTTGCTTTCGAACTTAAATTTCGCCAATATTAGGGAAAACTAATCCCTTGATGGCTTCCGAAAAGATACTGGAACTTTTACCGTTTTCCCCTCCCTTTCTCTTTGTGGATGAACTATTTGAGGTAAACGAAAAAGGCGCCAGGGGCAGCTACAGGTTTCCAGAGGATTCTTTCTTTTACAAAGGCCATTTCAAGGACCACCCTGTGACTCCGGGAGTTATCCTGACTGAATGCATGGCACAGATAGGGGTGGTGTGCCTGGGGATTTTCCTTTTAAAAGAAAAGGCTGTTGAGGATTGCCAGATCAGCCTTAGCAGTACCTCAGTCGATTTTTACCTTCCGGTCTTTCCGGGGGAGAGGGTAGAGGTGACTTCTGAAAAAATGTACTTCAGGTTCAATAAGCTGAAATGTAAGGTGGAAATGAAGAACACAGAGGGAAAGCTGATCTGCCGCGGGGAAATATCAGGAATGCTGAATAAAAAATGAGCAGGAGAGTCGTCATAACAGGAATGGGGGTGGTCGCACCGAATGGGGTGGGGCTTTCCGCTTTTGAAAATGCCCTTCGAAAGGGAATAAGCGGGATCAGGTTCCAGGAAAGGTTAAGAGAGCTGAATTTCAGATGCCAGATAGCAGGCGAGCCGGAGATTCCTGAAGAAATGTTAACTCAATACTTTACCCCGCTTCAGCTGAGAGGCCTGAACAGCAGCGGCATTGTTTATGGTGTCATCGCAGGCACAGATGCCTGGAAAGATGCGGGGCTGGATAACACCAATAGCGATTCCCCCGACTGGGACAGCGGGATCATCTTCGGGACCGGCCTGCTGGGAGCCGATAAGTTCAGGGAAGCCATACATTTGATCGATCAAGGCAACACCAGACGGCTCGGCAGTACAAGTGTTTTACAGACCATGGCCAGCGGGATCAGTGCCTACCTTGGAGGGATCCTTGGCTGCGGAAACCAGGTCACCACCAATTCCTCTGCCTGTACCACCGGGACTGAGGCCATCCTGATGGGCTATGACCGCATCAGTAGTGGGAAAGCAAGGCGGATGCTGGTGGGAAGCTGCAGCGACAGCGGCCCCTATATCTGGGGCGGATTTGATGCCTTGCGGATCCTTCCCCATAAATACAATGACAATCCCCTGGAAGCCTCGCGCCCATTCAGCGAAGCGGCCTGTGGCTTTGTTCCCGCCAGTGGGGCAGGGGCCTTGCTGCTGGAGGATCTGGAATCAGCCAATGCCCGGGGTGTAAGGATATATGCAGAAGTCCTCGGAGGCCATATTAACAGCGGCGGACAAAGAGGGGGAGGCAGCATGACGGCCCCGAATTCAGAAGCCGTACAGCGTTGTATCAGCAATGCTTTATCCGAGGCAGGGATCAGGCCGGAGGATTTGGACTGCATCAATGGACATGTCACCGGGACGGGGATGGATGCCACAGAAATACAGAACTGGGCGGAAGCCCTGGGGCGAGAAGGCGACAACTTTCCCCTTATAAATTCCCTAAAAGGACTGACGGGGCATTGTTTAAGTGCTGCTGGAAGTGTAGAGGCTGTAGCTTCTGTAATTCAGATATATAATGATTTTATTTTCGGCAATATAAACTCCCAGGACCTTCATCCGGATATACTGTCAACAATAGGTCGTAAAGCAGTTCCCGAAAGGACAAGGGAACTCCCAATCAATACTTTGGCAAAGGCAAGTTTCGGGTTTGGGGATGTCAATGCCGTCGCAATATTTCAGAAATACAGACACTAAAACAATTCATATCATGAAGAAAGAGGAAATTCTACACTGCCTGAAAACCATAGTCGCACCCTATGTCCAGAATGATGATGCGTTCCAGGACTTTAACGGGAAAACCGATTTCCTGAAGGATCTGGAGATCAATTCAGCCAACCTCGTCGACATTGTGCTTGACGTCGAAGATGAATTCGACATTGCCATTGACAACGAGTCCATGGACCGAATGCTTACGGTGAACGATGCCGTACAACTGATTGAAATGAAGAGGGCAGAGGGATGATCGGGAACGATATCGTTGACCTGAAGCTGGCTAGGCAGCAGAGTAACTGGAGAAGGAAAGGTTTCCTGGAGAAAGTTTTTACGCCTTCGGAAAGGGAGCTTCTGAATTCTTCTGAAGATCTGGATATTTGCGTATGGTTGCTGTGGAGCATGAAGGAAGCCGCCTATAAAGCCCATCAGAGAAGGTTTTCGTTGCCAAGGAGGCTGAACTGGAAGATCCAGGAATGCATTTCCCTGAATTGGGAAGGAGATAAAGCCACGGGAGTAATTGGAATAGAGGAGGAGGAATACTTCATCACCTCCAATCTTACTTCTGCCAGTATTCATAGCCTTGCCTCGGCTCAATCAAAATCCTTATACCGGGATAACTTGTATCAGCTCCCATTGTCAAAGGTGAAACAGCTATTTAAAGAGGAAATTTCCGAGAGATTAAACATGCCTTTGCCTCAGCTACGGCTGGCAAAAACAGAGAACGGAATACCCCAGCTGTTCCTAAAGAACAGTATAATTCCACACGCATTTTCCTTCAGCGACCACGGAAGATTTTCCGGATTTTGTGTCGCGTTAATGGATTCCTAAAGCTCCGTTAAACCGCTGCTAAAGACCTTTGAACAGTTTGGGGCTGGTTGTATATTTAATCGAACTCTAAAATGACATAAATGAAGACGGTAGAAAAAAGAGAAGTGTACTCCAGCCAATCGGCGGAATTTATCCAGAGCAGCGAACCAGGCAAATTTCATAAACTTATTTCGGACACCTTTATCCTGAAAATGGAGAACGGAAATCAGGGCTATGCCATCAGGCATTTGAATGGAATGGACATGCTCCTGATCGATACTACAGAGAAAGGTGCCCAAAAGGCAGTGAAACATTTTGTGGAGGACGGATATAAGATCAAGGGAATCATCCTGACCCACAAAGGGGCCATAGCAAATGCCTATGATTCCTTAAAGACCATTTCTGAGGATGCAGGAGGTGCTCCTATTTTCACTCATCCCATCAACGTAAATGATTCCTCTTTCAAGGTGAAGGACATTTCCGTGAAGAACAATGTATTTGATCATTTTTCCTTGGTCGTTCACGACTTTCCATCCAAATCAGGGGAAGCCACCGTACTCTATTCTGAGATAAATGAAGGAATGATCTTCGCCGGCTGCAGCGCCATTGGAGCCGATTATGATTCTGATGAAAAAGGCTTTAAGCGACCCGATATGGGCAGCGAAAACAAGAACTACAGTCTTTCAGAAAGCTGGGGCGCCATCATGCATGAGTTTATGTACTTCTTCCCACATAAGGGGAAACCGGCATTCAACTTGTCTGACGGGGAGCAAAAGGATCTGATCCTGGCCCTCAGTGATTCCAAAAAACCTAATTCTGTAAATCCCAACCTTTAATAGTATTAGCAGGGGATTACTTCTTTCCTGCAAATGAAGCTCCGGCTTGCGTAAAAAAAGCTTCTTTCAGATTAAAGAAGCTTTTTCTTTTGGGCAAAGCCGTAATTCGGTCGGGTCAGAAACAAATCAGAAGCAAATTAAAACCATATCACAAGCATTATTTAATGGTTGTGATATGGTTCTGATATGGTTGTGTTATGGTTGTGATATGCTTGTAACCCGGAGTTGAAAGGGAGCAGCCAGGGACCTGTTCAGGATTAAAAAAAGAGGGGAATCTAAAATAATATGTTGTTAAACAGCAGATTAATTCCTCTAATTTTCATAAATTAAAGTCTTTTCAAAAAATACGTTATGCCAGCACTCAATGTTACTCAGAAATTAATTTCCGATCACCTGGTGGAAGGGGAGATGGTCCCGGGAAAGGAGATTGGAATAAAGATAGATCAGGCCCTGCTCCAGGATGCCACGGGAACCCTGGTCCAGCTTGAACTGGAGGCCATGCATCTTGACAGGGCCAAAACAGAAGTAGCGGTCCAGTATGTGGACCATAACCTGTTACAGACGGATTTTAAAAACGCCGACGATCATGCCTTCCTGCTTTCCGCCTCCCGCAAATTCGGGTTGTGGTACAGCCGCCCGGGCAACGGGGTGAGCCATCCGGTCCATATGGAGCGTTTTGGGAAACCGGGCAAGACGATGGTGGGGTCGGATAGTCACACCCCTTCTGCGGGCTCCCTGGGGATGCTGGCCATTGGAACGGGAGGCCTGGACGTAGCCGCAGCAATTGCGGGCCAGCCTTATTTTGTGAAGATGCCCCAGGTAATGGGAGTGAAGCTTACCGGAAAAATGCCGGATTGGGTGAGTGCAAAGGATGTGATTCTCGAAATGCTGCGCCGTTATGACGTGAAAGGAGGCGTGGGTAAGGTAATAGAATATTACGGCGAAGGATTAAAGGAGCTGAGCGCCATGGACAGGCATGTGATTGCCAATATGGGGGCAGAACTTGGAGCCACCACCACTGTTTTCCCCAGCGATGAGGAGACCCGGAAATTCCTCAGGTCACAGCATCGGGAAGAAGACTGGACCGAACTGATTGCAGATGAAGGCTGCACCTATGATCTGGAGGATGAAATCATCCTGGACGAGCTCATACCCCTTATAGCACTCCCCACGAGTCCGGGGAATGTTGTGCCCGTGAGTGAGGTTGCAGGACAGGAAATCAGTCAGGTGGTTATAGGTTCTTCAGCAAATCCCGGGCTGCGGGATTTCTGGATAGCAGGGGCGATAGTTGAGGGGAAATCGGTAAGTGATTCGATCTCATTTGACATCAATCCTACTTCCCGGCAGGTAATCCAGAACCTGATAGCCAATAAAGGTTTCGCAAATCTGATTGCAGCAGGTGCCCGATTTCACCAGTCCGGATGTATGGGCTGTATCGGGATGGGCCAGGCTCCCGCCTCCAATACGATCAGCCTGAGGACCATGCCCAGGAATTTCCCCAGCAGGTCGGGAACAGAAGATGACATGGTACATCTGTGCAGCCCCGAAACTGCCGCAGCATCGGCTCTTACAGGAAAGATCACGGATCCAAGGGACCTGGAACAGCTGTACGATATGAAATACCCGAGATATGAATATCCCGAGAAGGAAATAATAAACACCATGATGCTGGTGCCCCCCGCAGAAGATGGGAGTCAGGTGGAACTTCAGAAAGGTCCGAATATTAAATCCCTTCCCTCCATAGATCCACTTTCGAATTCCTACGAAGTTCCGGTACTGTTGAAGATGGGGGATAATATTTCAACGGATGAGATCCTGAGGGCCGGGGCAGAGGTTCTGCCTTTCAGAAGCAATCTTCCTGAGATCAGTAAATTTTCTTATTCCGTGATTGATTCGAGTTTCTACGACAGGGCCCAGCAGGCGAAAAAAGATTTCGGAGGCCATATAGTGGTGGCTAAGGAGAATTACGCCCAGGGTTCCAGCAGGGAACATGCGGCATTGGCACCAAAATATCTGGGACAGGTCGCTGTCATTGCGAAATCCTATGCGAGGATCGCCTGGCAGAATCTGGTGAATTTCGGGATCCTGCCCTTGGAATTTCTGGACATGGAGGATTACGACAAGATCGAACAGGGAGACGTGGTGAGTTTTGACAATCTGGTTGACGATGTACAGAACCGAAATAACATTAAGGTCGTTGTAAGGAAGGAGGATAAATCCCAGGTTGAATTCTTCACCAAACATTCCATGAGCAACCGCCAGATCGAGATCCTGCTAAAAGGAGGGATCATCAATGAATTCAAGGCCCAGCTCGGTAATGAAGACGTAGATTCCGTAGATGAAAACACCATCACCGACAACGAGCGCCACCAGGTCAAGTAAAAAGGAACAAAGGGATTAGATCATTAAAAATCTGCGATAATCTGCGTCCAAATCTGCGAAATCTGCGGGAAACCCTCGGCATAAATATCGCGTATCCTCTCTAAAAAGGAGGCTCATAATCCTTCAGATCCTTGGTATGGAAGAATACCCGGGAAATCTTTGGTTCAGCAGCTTTGATCTGATTCCGCAGCTCCACCAGCACCTTCTCAGATCTCACTATATCCAGTTTATCGTTCATGTCCAGCTCCAGGATCAGCAGGATGCTGTCCGGTCCAAAATGCATGGTGGCGGGAAGGCTCCATTTTTCCACCTGTGGATTCTGCTCCAGGATTTCCTCGATCCGGGCAATGACATCCTCATCGGCGCTTTCTCCCAGTAATAATCCTTTACTTTCCTTGGCAAGGAAGGTGGAGACCGCCAGCAGGATTATCCCGATGACTATCGAGGCCCCGCCATCGAAGTAGGGGTTTTGCAGATACTGGGAAAGAAAAATTCCCACTATGGCTACCACCAGCCCTGTCAGGGCTGCGGTATCTTCAATAATAACAGCAAAGGTCGCTGCATCCTTGCTCTTGACTATACTTGTATAAAGATTTCCTTCGGCCCTGGACTTGTTGAAAGCTTTAAGGGCTACATACAGGGCTCCGCCTTCAAAAACGATCGCAGCTCCCAGGACAGCATAGTTCCAGGTGGGATCTTCAATGATCACCGGCTCCTGTAAGGCATGGATCCCTTCATAAATGGCAAAACCTCCACCTACGGCAAAGATTAGCATACTCACCACAAAACTCCAGAAGTAGATCTC
The DNA here is from genome assembly GCA_946887025.1 of uncultured Salinimicrobium sp. Next base: position 18,525 of record CAMPJY010000001.1, on the reverse strand, counting down.
CTTTCCGTATCCGAAAGGATGCAGCCTGTCGGGTTTGCGTTTGGAACGCTTGATTCCCAGAAGCAACAGCAGCCCGTTTCCCGTATCCACCAGGGAGTGGATACCTTCAGCCAACATCGCAGAACTTCCCGTAAAGAAGGCAGCAAGGAATTTACAAATGGCAATTAATGTGTTTGCTGTAATTGCCCCAAATATTGCAATGTTCGATCCTCCTGCAGCCATCTTTTTGCTTTCTTTTTTAGAAAATTACGATTATTCCTGTTAAAGCTCATGCTGATTCAGGACTTTTAGAAATCTTTAGCAGGTACAGGAGTATTTCTAACTATTCCTAAAGGTTTTTTATTAAGTAGCGCAATCCGTTCATGGAATGAATATTAAAAAAATTCTTCTCCCATCTTTGATTTTTTACTATTCTTGCACTTTCCATTAAAATAAGGAGTAAAATCCATATCAGCTTCTAAAGTTTTCCTTTCAAAATGCATTTCACTTTAAAAATTACCGCTATTGTTGTTTTCATAGCATACTCCCTTGGGCTTCGGGCTCAGATAACTTATCCTGAAACTCCCAGGATTCCTGTAGTGAACACCTATCATGGGACAGAAGTTACGGATGAATATCAATGGCTTGAACTGGAGAATAACCAGGAGGTGAAGGATTGGGCCGCTGCCCAGAATGAGGTTTCAGAAAAGTATCTCCGGAAAATGCTGCGCAGCAACGACGTTGAGGAACAAATGAACCGATTCATGTTCAGAAGGTCGGGGAAGTACGAAGGAGAAAATCTGAGCAGTCTTGCCAAAAACAGCTATTATTTCACCATGTATTATCCCGATTATGAAACCACTCCGAGTCTCTATTACAGGAAGGGGTTTAATGGAAAGGATAAGGTGTTGATCAACAGTGATGCGATTTCTGAAAAGGACGAAATTATCCTCAGGAGTTATTCCACTTCCAAAGACAAGCAGTATCTGGCTTACCAGTACAGCCGAAATGGCAGCGACTGGACTGAGATCAAGGTAGTCGAGCCGCAGGGCAGGAAACATCATCCCGACCTGCTTACTAATACCAGGAATTCCGGCATTTACTGGCTTAACAATGGGTTTTTCTATACCAGGATTCCAGAAGCCAGCATGACGGGAAAAACAGTTTTACCTGAAATACGCTATCATGTACTTGGACAGGAGCAGGCACAGGATCAATTGATCTTCAAGACCAATGACGATAAGGAATTCCTCAGCATGTTCAGGGCTTCTAAGGAAGACCTGTATGTTATCCGGAAAGAGGATTTCAAGAAGAAGACCTATAGCTATTACTATCTGGATCCTGAAAAGACGCAGTTAGCTTTCAGGCCGCTGCTCCTGAACATTCCATACGAGATGCTGTTTTCGCATTATCTGGATGGCTCCCTTATAGCCCTTACCAGTATAGAAAATAACACCCATCTGGTTTCCATTCCCCTGGAAACACCTCAGAAATTGAAAGTAATTTCCCCTAATTATCAGGATGCCGTTTATAAAGATCACGTAATTGTCGAAAACCGGGTCATAATGGCTTATCAGGGGCAGGAAAACGATATTCTGGTCCTGCTGGATACCCAGGGAAATGTTCAGAAGGAATTAACGCTGCCTGCAGGACTTTCAGTTTCTGATCTGGATTACAGGGAGGAGTTCGGGGAATTTTTATTCTCTATGGAGTCCTACACCATTCCAAATGTGCTTTACAAACTGGATCTGGAGAAATTTGAATATGAGATCGTGGAGCAGACCCAGGTCAATTTTGATTTTAAGGACTACAAGTTCGCCAATACCTTTTTCACTTCCCATGACGGCACCAGGGTTCCCATTTTTATTGTGTATAAAGGGGAGCTGAAGAAGGACGGCAGTACGCCCTTTTTAATGAAGACCTATGGAGGCTATGGACTGCTGGGATCGCCGACTTATGAGCCCGGTGGGGTTTACTTTATAGAGAATGGAGGGGCTTTTGCTTATGTACATGTTCGGGGTGGAGGCAAACTTGGTAAGGACTGGTGGGAGGGAGGCCAGAGGCTGAATAAAAAGAATTCCTATCTGGATTTTGTTGCTGCCGCTGAGTTTCTGGTGAAAGAAGGTTATTCTTCGCCAAAAAACATTGCCATTACAGGGGCTTCTCACGGAGGCCTGGTCACGGCTGCAGCTGCGTTGACAAGGCCCGATCTTTTTGGGGCTGCCGCCGTTGATGTGGGAGTTTTAGATATGCTTAGGTTCGAGAATTTCTCGGTAGGTGCCACTGCAACCAACCTGGCGGAGTTTGGAAGTGTGGAAAACAAGGAAGAATTCGAATACCTCTATTCTTATTCTCCTTATCATACTATTGAGGAAGGCACGGATTATCCTTCCATGTTATTATTAACGGGAACCCACGATAACCGGGTGCCTCCTTTTCATTCGTACAAGTTTGCAGCCCGCCTTCAGAATAATCCGGGGCAGAAAAACCCCGTTCTTCTGTGGACCCAAAACCAGACAGGCCATTCCGGAGCGACCAATATGACGGACAGGCTTAGGGAAAATTCCTTCATCTATGGGTTCCTGTTCAGCGAATTGGAGAAAAATCAGAAGGATGAATTATAGAATCCTTTGGAAGGGGAGAGGGGTGAAGCCGTTAAATACGTAAACTATACATTTTCAATTAATAATTTCCAGCTGGATTTTAGTGACACTATTCCAGACTTAAAAAAGGCCGGTTTAAAAACAAAATATGAAATCATTCAGCATACAGGAAATAAATGACGTTTTAGAAGGAGAAATAGTTGGAAGCTGTTCTACGAGCATAACCGGCCCGGAACAGATCGAAAAAGCCCGGGAAGATCAGTTGACTTTCATTGGAAACCTGAGATACGCCAGGCTTTGGGAGGATTCTAAAGCCTGCGCAGCCATCGTAGATGCCAAAATTGAACTTGAACCGGGGAAAGGACGCTCTTTTATAAGAGTGAAAAATCCTGACCTGGCAATGGCGAAGGTCCTGGAATTGTTCAGTCCTGAGCCTCCTGTTTTTGAAACAGACATTCACCCGACCGCCGTAATCCATAAATCCGTAAAGATGGGCCAGGGTTGCAAGATCGGGGCTGGCAGTTATATCGGGAAGGATGTGGTGCTGGGGGATCATGTGCTGATATATCCTAATGTCACTGTATTTGATGACACCATTATTGGCAGTAACACCATCATCTGGTCCGGTACTGTGATCAGGGAACGTACGGAGATCGGGCAACATTGTATCTTCCATAACAACGTGAGCATCGGGGCGGATGGTTTTGGTTACAGGCCCAGCGAATGTGGGAGGAAACTGGTGAAGATTCCTCAGATTGGAAATGTGGTTATCGGAAACGAAGTTGAAATTGGTGCCAATTCCACTGTGGATTGCGGTAAATTCAGTTCCACAATAATAGGGGATGGCTGTAAGATCGACAACCTGGTGCAGATAGGGCATAACTGCGTCCTGGGCCGCTCCTGTATTATGGCTGGGGCCAGTGGTCTTGCGGGTTCTGTTACTCTTGGAGACGGCGTAATAATAGGGGGAAGTGCCTCGATAAAAGATCATACCACCATCCATGCGGGTGCAAGGGTTGGAGCCGGGTCTGGGGTTATGAACGATGTGCCTGCCGGGAAATCGGTTCTGGGATATCCCGCAACAGATTCGAGGGAGATGCTGAAGCAGTGGGTAGCCCTGCGAAACCTCACTAAAAAGTAATATTTATCCTTAAGTTTTACTGAAATCAGTGAAAATTTCTATTGGCATTCTTTTATAAAAACCGACGGGGATTTATACTTAATTTTGCGGCTCATTTAAGCCTTACCAGCCATGCCTAAAGCCTCCAGTCCCGCCTTAATAATTCTGGCATTTTTTGCCATTTATGTCATTTGGGGATCTACTTATCTGTTGAATAAAATTGCGGTCGCAGAACTGCCACCATTTATGCTGGCTTCCATCAGGTTCTTTTCCGCAGGGATCTTTATTTTCCTGATTTGTAAGATATTAGGCAAAAGCCTGAGGATCACCAGGAGGCAGTTCTTCAATACGATAGCAGCCGGTTTTCTCTTTCTGACGGTTGGAAATGGGATGGTGGTTTGGGCCCTGAAGTACGTGGATAGCGGATTTGCCGCCCTGGTGATATCAGCGCAGCCCCTGATGGTGCTTTTGTTCATGTGGTTGCTGGAAGGGAAAAGAATTAAGCCCATGTCCATTGTGGGAGTTATTTTTGGAATAGTGGGTATTTACCTGCTGGTAAGCCAGAAACAGGTCACCGGGCAGGAGAATTCCTTTTTGGGTATATTCCTGATCTTCCTTGCGCTGATAAGCTGGTCCTACGGAAGCTTATTTGTCGCCAAGGCCGATCTGCCTTCCAATTATTTCGTGAATACAGGCTACCAGATGTTTTTCGCCGGGATACTGCTTTTCTTTACAAGTATGGCTTTTGGGGAAAGCTGGAGTTCTCCGACAGACTGGAATTCCTCAACCTTGTACTCAATGTTGCTCCTGATCTTTTTGGGAAGTATAGTTGCTTTTACATCATTCAATTATCTTCTCAAGGTCATTTCTCCTGAAAAAGTTTCGACCTCGACTTATGTAAATCCGGTAATAGCTTTGCTACTGGGCTGGTTCTTCCTTGATGAACAGCTGACGCTTCAGTCGATTATTGCGGCAGCAGTTCTTTTAACGGGAGTGTATTTTATTAATTCCAAAAAGAAGCTGGTGATGTTCTCCAGGTTCTCGAACAGGCTAAAATAGCAACAGTAGCCTCCCTCCATTAATATATTATTTATTCCTTATAATTTACATTATGTAAAATAAGAAATAAGGAAACTGAGGAAGCATTGCTCTGCGCGAGCTCCTGCTCCCTTCTTGTCTGTCTTTAGTTGGGTTCAGATATTCTACCAGTCTATCGGCATGTAATCCTTCAGGAATTTTCCGCTCCAGTGTTTCCCGGTATTAATCCCATCAAATAAAGGATCCATTACTCTGGCAGCGCCATCGACTATATCAAGCGGCGGCTGGAAATCATGAATCTCCATTTTCTTTTTTGACAATTCCGCGGGATCCTCGTCCGTAACCCAGCCCGTATCCACGGCATTCATAAAGATTCCCAACTTTGCGAGGCTTCCCGCTGAAGTATGGGTCAGCATATTCAGGGCAGCCTTTGCCATATTTGTATGCGGATGCCTGTCTTCCTTCTTGAAGCGTTGAAATTTACCTTCCATGGCAGAAACATTAATTATATGTTTCTTTCCGGTGTTCTCCTTCTTCATCAGCTCTGAAAGCCTGTTGCAAAGCACAAAGGGCGCAATGGAATTCACCAGCTGTACCTCGACCATTTCCGTGGTTTCTATTTCCCCCAGTTTCAGTCTCCAGCTATTTGTTTTCCGAAGATCCACCTGTTGCAGGTCTGCATCCAGCTTTCCTTCAGGGAAAACTTCCCTGACAGAAAGGGAATTGTCAAAACTGTATGGGATCTGCGACAGTTTCGCAGAAGCTCTTATTCCTACCCCCGGCTCCTGTCCGTGCCAGGTAACGGGAAGGGATGAATTTGAATTAGACGATCCCTGATTCAGGGATTTCAATTGCTGCAGGCAGGAAAGATGGTCCTCCAGAAGCTGCTGAACAGCTTTGGGCATCTCTCCAACTGAAAGTTCCTCCCTGTCCATCAGGTGTTTATAGAAGCCAGCAGGACGGCGAACAGTCTGGGCGGCATTATTGATAAGAATGTCCAGACGGGAATACTGCTGCTCTATATAGTTGCAGAAAATCTCTACACTTGGAATATGACGGAGATCCAGCCCATGGATCTTCAGGCGGTGCCCCCACTCCCTAAAATCCTTCTCCTGGGAATACCTGTAAGCTGAATCCGCCGGAAAACGTGTAGTTGCCACAACCGTAGCCCCTGCTCTGAGTAACATGAGCGTAATATGGTATCCGATTTTCAGCCGGGAACCTGTTACCACGGCTACCTGGCCTGTCAGATCAGCGGTTTGAAATCTTTTTGCGTAATTGAAATCCCCACACTCGGTACACATGGAATCGTAAAAATGGTGAAGTTTGTTATATACAGACTTACATACATAACAATTTCTGGGGGATTCGAGTTCCAGATCCCTTGGGGCTTCTGAGGGTGCAATAAGTTTTGGGGCGATGAATATGGCGGCTTCCCTGGCAGTCCTGATTCCGGTTTCCCTACGGGCGTGTTTATCCCGCTCGATCATTTTCCGTTTAACAGCCTTCCTGGCATCTTTCTTTCTTCTTTCGAATTCATCCCTATCGGGTCTTGAAAGCAATCCTGCCGCCTTTAATAAAGCGATGCGTTTCTCCTCAGGGAGCTCAAAAAGCTGATCCGTATCCTCTATCAGCTCCTGCAATACCAGAATACACCTGTCGATTTCCTCCTGCCTTAACCCCTCTCCTATTTCTCCGCTTTTTTGCTCCATTGTACCTTAATTGAAAGCAGCAAATATAATTCAAATTCCAGCTGAATATTAAGGTTGATTTTCATCCTGAATTCATTTTCAGGAAATTATTTCTTGACAGGAACCATGTACACCGGCACCTTTGTTTTTTCCAATACCTTGGAGGCAACCGTTCCCAAAAGAATCTTCTCCAATGCCGAATGGCTGTGGGTCCCCATCACTATCAGGTCTGCGTTCCATTCCCTGGCGTAGTCCAGAATAGAATTTGCAGTATCCCCTTCTCCCATATAGGTTGTCACTGTCTCATCATTTAAATGTCTGGCTGCGGAATCCAGGTAATCTTTTCCTATATTTCTTAATTCTTCAGCAACATTCAGGTCCGGAGCCATTGAATAGCCTTCGTAGCCCATAAATGTGGGGAAAGGGGTACTATAATAGCCTATGTCGTCCATGACATGCATAAGACACACCTGGGCGCCCAATCTCTGAGCCAGTTCATATCCAGCCTCAGCCACTTTTTCCGAAACCGGGTTATAATCAATGGCAATAAGTACTTTTTTCATAATGAAGCAATTTAGAGGACTTAATTGATTAAAATTAGGACAAATCACCTGAATCTCTTAATAAAAAGCCTTAAAAAGCTGTTATATTTTGCTGTCAGATCTTGTAAAATATAATTTTCTCTTATAATGCTTTCATTAGTGGAGGAACGGCTGCAGCCTCGCCCCTCTTTTCGTATATTTGCCACTTCAAAGATTTAAAAAAGAATTATATGCTTATTTGGAGCCTTTTTATTGGAATGATCTTAATTTTCCTTGCACTCGACCTTGGGGTCTTTAATAAAGAAGCTCATGTTATAAAAACCAAAGAAGCTGCTATCTGGACCAGCGTCTGGGTGAGTCTGGCGCTTGGTTTTTCAGGAGTTATTTGGTGGCTGTTTTCTGATGGTTTACTTCCCAATCCGACTGGACTTACTCCCGACAACGCCGTCCTTAAATACATTACAGGATATTTAATTGAGCTCTCCCTGAGTATTGACAATGTCTTTGTTATTGCAGTGATCTTTAAATCATTTAAGATCCCAAGCCTTTACCAGCACAGGGTATTGTTCTGGGGTATTCTGGGAGCTATTGTGTTCAGGGCACTTATGATCATTTTCGGGGTGGCCCTTATCAATAAATTCGACTGGATCGTCTACGTTTTTGGCGTTTTCCTGATCTACACTGCCATTAAAATGCTGAAGTCAGAAGATACAGAGTTCAACCCCAAGAATTCCTTTATTTTCAAGAGGATCAGGAAATTTCTTCCCTTTACAGCATTTATTGAAGGAGAAAACTTTTTCATTAAGAGAATGGGAATCAGGATTGCCACTCCCCTCTTCATGGCGTTAATAATGATCGAACTCACCGATATTTTATTCGCCCTTGACAGTATCCCCGCCATCCTGGCTATCACTGCCGACCCTTTTATCGTGTTCAGTTCCAATATCCTGGCTATTCTGGGACTCAGGTCCATGTATTTCCTTATTTCACGGATGCTCAACAAGTTCAGGTATATCAACTATAGTTTGGTGGTGATCCTGGCTTATGTAGGATTGAAAATGATCTTCTCTCACCATATGGAGATCCCTGAATGGTTATCTTTAACTGTAATCGCCCTTTCCCTGGGCGCAGGAATTGTGGCCTCCATTGTTATTCCAGAGAAGGAAGCTGAAGAGGTGGATTCGGAGAAATTGGAGTAGAAGTTTCCCCGCTGTCGAGGATATTTTTAGGTGCTAGTTTTTAACCACTACTATCCTGGCCTTGGAGCCGGTTAAAAGGTTCCACTCCTTATGTGCAAGGGACTGTCCTTTCTCATCAAAAAGTATCAGTTCAGCGGTATTGGGGCCGGAGGTTCCCTGGTTTAAGGCTTCAAATTCTATGGTGTTAAATCCGGGTTTCAGGCTGATCAGAATAGGTTCATATCCCCCCATCAAACTCACGGAACGCTGTACCAGCATTCCATTCAGATAAACATTCACCTTATCCCCATCTACAAATTCGTGATCCCGGCAGTACAATTCCACGAAATCCCCTTTGGTAAGGTAATCCCCAAGATACTGATCCCTGCCGTATTCTTCTTTTGCCTCTTTGTCCTTGGTAAAGGCTTTGGGAGTGAAATTATCAAGCGTATAAGTCATAAGTCCATTGTCCGTGGTCATGCTCATCGGCTTCTTTTTCTCTTCGGGAAAACCCAGTGGCTTCTCCTCCGGCATCAGGAGTCCATCCCTGGAAAAGACACTGCTCTTTTCCGGCATGGGTGTGGGAGACTCTACCGCGGGAATTCCTATGCTTCCCCCGGTGGATCGATCAATTTGCCCAATTGAAACCCCTGTAATAAAGAACAGGCTCATGAAAATATATAATCGTTTCATTTCAGAAAAGTTTGGCTTTCAGAAATAGTATATCAAAAATCTGACCTAATTCATCAAAGGTAAAAGTTTTCGTGTTAAGGTATTCGGGAATTAAATCTTTTAGTGTGAATAGTTGGGGAGGCCGGTGGATTTTATATGGAACTTTCTACCAAAAACCATAAATTAGATGCTTTCAAACCCAGTTTCCCTTTTGCCGGACTCTATTATATAAAACAGTAAAAAATGAAGGAATATCAGCCCTCAGAAGATCGATACGAGAAAATGATCTACCGCCGTTGTGGCAGGAGCGGAATCTTATTGCCAGTACTCTCTCTGGGCCTCTGGCATAATTTCGGCGACAACGATGATTTTGAAAATGCACGGGAAATCCTTCGGACTGCCTTTGACAATGGGATCACTCATTTCGATCTGGCCAACAATTATGGGCCACCGTATGGTTCGGCGGAAAAGAATTTTGGAGAAATCTTCCAAAAGGATTTCCAGGCCTATCGGGACGAACTGCTCATCTCCACTAAAGCCGGATGGGATATGTGGCCGGGGCCTTATGGAAATTTCGGCTCCAGGAAATATCTGATAGCAAGTCTGGATCAGTCTCTTAAGAGGATGGGACTTGATTATGTAGACATTTTCTATCATCATCGCCCTGATCCCGAAACTCCACTGGAAGAGACCATGGGAGCCCTTGACCAGATAGTGCGTTCAGGTAAAGCCCTCTATGTTGGGATCTCCCAGTATTCAGCCGAGGACAGCGCCAGGGCGGCAGAAATACTGAAGGCCCAGAACACACCGTTCATTATACATCAGCCGCGATATAACATGCTGGACAGATGGGTGGAAAACGGACTGTTGGACACTCTGGAAGAAAAAGGGATAGGGAGCATAGTGTTCTCCCCACTTGAACAGGGCATCCTCACTTCCAAATATCTGAAAGGTATTCCTGAGAACTCCAGGGCTGCCATTGAAGGGGGCTATCTCGATAAATCCATCATCACCTCCCCCCTTCTGGAGAAGATCCGGAAACTGGATGAAATAGCTGAAACGAGAGACCAGAGTCTGGCTCAGATGGCAATCGCATGGCTTCTGAAAGATGAAAGGGTGACCTCTGTGCTGGTAGGCGTAAGTAGTGTGGCGCAGCTGGAAGACAACTTAAAGGTACTCCAGAAGCTGAGATTCCACTCAAATGAGTTACGGGAGATTGAGGAGGTACTGAGGCAGGATTAATTTTAATTTATTCCATTTTAAAATGGATATCCTATTCCAAAATTCAGCACCGGCTCTGAGAACCTCGGGTCCCAGCGTTCCCCTTTGGGAAGCCAGGGGATGTGTACGGGAGCTGCCAAATCAAAACGGATGACGAAATGCTGAATATCCACCCGCAGCCCGAAACCTACCCCAATCCCTAATTCCGTAAGAAAATCGGAGCTGAATTTTCCTCCTTCAAGATATTCCACATCTCCCGTATTCCAGACGTTGCCCGCATCTGCGAATACAGCCCCGTTCAGGAATGGAATAATCGGGAATCTGTATTCTATGTTGGCTTCCAGCCTTACGTTCCCGGCCTGATCAAAATAAGCCGATTCCTGTGATTCTTCAGGATTGAAGGAGCCCGGACCAAGTCCTCTGATCTTAAAGGCGCGCACACTATATGGGCCTCCGGAAAAATATTGTTTGGAAAAAGGCATCACATCGGAATTTCCATAGGGCATCCCGTAACCCGCGAAGAGGCGGGTGGCTATTTTCTGTTCCGACCCGACTTTGAAATGGTAGCGCACATCAAAATCCAGTTTGGCATATTGAGCGTATTCCAGTCCTAAAACTTTCTGCGGTTCTTCCCCTGAACTTCCTGTAAAAAGATCAATAGTATTCCCCGCCAGATCAAGATTGGTGTTTATAAAGAACTGGTGGGTCTTTTCGTCGTCCACCATCCCATTGTAGGTAAGGGAATACATTAGTCCGGCGATGAACTGCTGTTGGAAGGAGTTCTGCAGGTATGGATTGTCCAAAAGGATCTGGTCAAATTCAGGAGTGGTTTTCCCCAGGTCCACATAATTGATAGACAAAGGGGTCAGGTCGTGATTCAAAAATCTGTTGGCCTGCCAGTTATATCCGAATTCCCCGTGAAAGGAATACATCCGGTAAAGGTTTTTTCGATCGAGATAGTTCATCCCCACCCCGATCCTGGTTTTCGGAATGGAATACTTAAACCAATTGTTATCCGTATTGATGGGGATAGGAAACAGCATTCTGGGAAAAAACAAGTCGGCATCAGCACCAAGCCTCAGACTGCTCAGGCTCTTTTGGTCCTTACTCCCCATCTGCCATTCGTATCCCAGTTCCCCCGTAAGGTTCAGGATCTCCCCCCCGTGAAAAAGGTTACGGTTGGAATAAGTCAGAGAAAGTCCCGGTCCCACGAAATCATTGGATTTGGTCACTGCCTGCAGTTCGGCTCTTAAAGCTCTTTTTGTAAGTGGAGACAAATAGATATTGGCCTCCAGGATACCTAAACTGTCGGTGGAGAGGGAATCAATTTCCTCATACTGAATATTGACATACCTGTAAGCCCCGATCGTAGTAAGTCTCCTGCTGGTGAAGCGGGAGTCGTCGGGATTGTAAAGGGAGTCTTCCTCAATAAGTATATATGGATCCAGACGTTTAGGTTTGAAGAAGACCTCGTCCTGAATATAATTCTTGTTCTCATACCTGACGGTATCACGCTGAATGGTATCGCTCTCGATCACATAATTGGGATAAATATTGACCTGCTGAATCTTATAAGGAATGATGGCTTTTTCTGGAACATCCTTTTTCAACAATAAAAACAGGTCGAATTTCCTGTTTTCATATTGGTTGGTATCGGCCTCAAAAATGAGGAACTGGGGATTAAAATTGTAGTACCCATTGGATTTCAGGTTTCTGTCGATCCTGTCCCTTTCAGCCTTAAGGGTGGATAAGTCAAATCGCATCCCGGGGGAAATCATCGTCTGCTCCCAATGTTCTGCTATTTCCTGATAAACCTGCAGGGAATCGCCGTCAAGGATGTATTCCTCGAGCAGGTAAGGATCCTCAAGATCGACTGTATAAACAGCTTCAGCTTCTTTTTTCTCGGGTTTCTCTATCATGGCGGAGGTGACCTGGCTGTAGAAGAATCCACTGTTCTCCAGGCGGTTCAGGAGGATCTCCTCCACCTCTGTCAGGTCCACATCAGAAGCATAAACAGGCTCTTCTCCTATCTTCTTGTTGAGCCATTTATTGAGAAAGCCGGGATTCTCTCGTTGTGCCTTGTAATGTACCAGCAGTCCGAGTCTCATTCCCAGGATCTTTCCATTAGGATCAGGCCGGAGAACGCGCTCCAGTTCCGTCTGCAGTTCCTTGATATCGGCTAGCTGGGAAGTAGTGTCAATTTCCACACTGCCTTTGGTATACAGCAATTCCCCCTCTGGGATGAACTTTTTGACACTACAGCCCTGCAGGCAAAGGATTGCGCAACACAGCAATGAGAAATGAAGGTGTTTTATATATGGAATCTTTCCTGCCACTGTCTCTAGTTTTTGTTTTTATCATTCTGAATCGACTCTTTCAGCTGCTCAAATAATTCTCGAAACTCGTTAAATTCCTTCTGAAAGATAAGGGCGATCCCACTGACGATCACCTGGCCCTCGATCACATTCTCAAATCGGTTGCTTCTAAAGCCCCTGATTCGCCAGGTCCCTGATTCATCGATGAGATATTCCAGGCTCACATTCCCTATCATGGGAACATCATCCCCCGTGGGAGCACTTCCCTGGATATCGACCTCGCTACCCACCCTGGCAATGAGCCGATCGTCCATAAAAGCCCTTTCAGCGGTAATATCTAACTGAGTTCTTTCCCTGGGACTTTCTCCCTGGTAGTCAGTGAAGGTGTCCAGACCAAAGTCCAGTTTCAGATCCGAATCCTCCCCGATCAGATTTCTGGAAATGATGTTGAGCTGATCCGAGAGCGCATCATTAAGGTTGTCGCGGGCGATATTGAGGGTACCTCCACCTGTACCGTCACTTCCTGTGCTGGGATAGAAACGGTTGAGCACCAGCAGCGAAAACACCTGCTGGTTAAGTTCCTCCTCCTGTTCATTAATCTGCTGTACCCTGCCGTACACCTGCCCTCCGACGGCTCCCTGCTCCTCTTCGGGCATGTCCAGCCCAAAGTTCAGGATAGGCCTCATCAGTTGTCCCCCGACATCCAGGTAGACGATGAAAGGAAGTTCCTGACGGAAAGGCTGACGGTCAGCCGGGTCGGCCCCTGAAATCTGTGCCGCCATCAGGTCGGAAGCTGCGGTCTCCACCGTATAGCTGGCCCTGAGGTCAAGATAGGCGTCGAAGGGATCACCTGCCCAGGTGATATGGCTGCCCTCCACAATTTCAAAGCGGCGGTTCACCAGCCCGTAAAGGTTCATTTCATAATGACCCCCGCTCATTTCATAGCGCCCGCTCATGGTAGTCCTGCCGTTGGAAAAGATATTGAAAAGCAGCCGCCCCTCCCCTATTACCTGCAGGTTATCGCCAGTCTGCTCATCGATGATAATATTAAAAACCGCATCCTCATTAATGGTAACAGTGGACTGGATCTCTATTCCCGAAAGGGCATAGGATTCTTCCTCTGTGGCGGTAAGAATGGCATCGGGATTTTCCCTGTTGACGAACCTCACGATCCCCTCCCTGCGTTGTATCCCCACTTCTGATTCGGGGATGATATAGGTAAGATCTGTTTCCCCCCCAACAATCAAATTCATTTGCAGGTTTGGCAGATTCAGGGAACCCGTCAGTTTTGCTTCCAGGTCAATAACCGCTGTACCATAAAAAAGTTCGTTGTCCTCACTGCTGGAATTGAGCAGGGTGAAATCTTCAGCAGAAAATGCCAGGTTGAATTCCGGATTTAATGGGGATGCGGTCAACATTTCCCCATCCACAATGAAGTTGTTCCCATCGGAATCCTCAATCACAAAATCCTCGAAATACATGCCTTCAGTATCAAGGGCCAGGGTTTCATCACGGATCAAAAATGGAGCGTCCAGCTTGGAAACCGTGAATTCCGCATCCTGGAAGTGGAGTTGCCCTGAATATTGAGGATCGACGAAGGTTCCCGAAAGATCGACATTACCGGAAAAACTGCCCTGGGTATCTTTCAGCTCTCCAAAAGAAAAAGCTTCCACGATTTCCATTTCCACCCTGTTCAAGTCAAGTTCTGTATACCATTGAGCCCCATCGGCTGCAGCCGTAAAGCCTCCGGTAAGATCCAGGTCTACCTTGCCTTCCTTGATGGCAAGATCAAAGTTGTAATCCCTCGCACTAAGGGCTTCTGCATCCAGCGTCAGGACCCCCATAGGCACCTCGAGCACCTCAAAATCATTTATATCAACATCAGCGACTAAACCCTTGCTGCCAAAGGGATCTTCAATGGTAAGACTTCCCTGAAGATTACCTGCTGCCAGAGGTTCCGTGGGGTTGAAATACCCGAGGAAGGATTGCAGACTGAAATTGTCAAAAGTCATGGCTAAATGCTCCTTCTCCACTCCTGCCCTGTCGTCGGTGATCTCCATTTGCTGGTTTTCCCTGGTCAGTCGGAAATCTTCAAAGGCCATAAAATTGGGAGCCACCCTGATAAGATTGCTGGCAGGAACATCCCATTGAAGACTGTTGATGATCACCTCAGATGGGTTAAGCGCCAGGGTCACGGTATCACTCTTGCGGGTGATTTCCGAACGGATGCTGTAGAGTTTTTCCCCTTCAGCCATCGAATTGAAATCGAGGTGTAGGATCTTATCCACCACCTCCCCTTCAAGGCTGGTTTTATCAATGAATACCGGGCCGGAAGCTATGGAATTGAAGCCAAAACTGAAATTGAAGTCCGCCCTGTTGGAGTTGAGATGAAAGCCCAGACTATCGATCTCGCTTCCCATGTATCCGAAGAAGGGCATGTTGATATCAGCTATGAGTTCCCTGTCTTTCTCCCTGAAATCCACTGAGATATCGACCGTATCCAGTTCCTCCAGCTGCGCGAAGAAAACCTCATTCAGGATTGGATTTTCCCTGATCTCCGCGTGAAATTGCAGGTTAACAGGATCTTCCACAGTATCAGTTTCCACGGTTGCGGAGAGGTAGCTTCTGTAATGTCTTTGAAGGGCGCTGGCAAAGGAACCGGGATCGGCATTGGACCTGAGGTTCAGATTCAAGAGCTGGTTGACAACATCCAGGGCTGTGGAATCAGGTCTCACCCTCGCGGAGACAAGGAAATCACCCAATAGATAAGATTTGTTTCCATACACAGTTACCCCGTCCACGATTTCAGCATTCACATCATAGGCCTCGGCATTGCCTTTAAAGGAGGCGTCAAGTTCAAATCCGACTTTTATTAACCTTCTTGTCAGCCCCAGGGCCTGCAGGTTTGCTCCGATAACATCAAGATTGGTATTAACCTGGGTAGCTACCGAATCCAGGATCAGAAAATTCTCCATCTCCATGTTCAGATTATCATCCTGGTACTGAGTATAAACCGGACCTTTTCCATCCTCAATTTCACCCGTGATTTCAAGGTTGGTAATTGGATACCCATTGTAGGTGAAACTCGAAATGTTAGACTCTAAAGTGGCGTCCAGGACATTTACATTTGCCCCTTCTCCGACAGCAGTGATGCTGAGGCTCAGTTCCCCCAGTTTTTCATTTTGCAGCAATGCCCCCAGGTCCAGGTCCAGCACCTGTACATCGGCGTCAAAAGCAAGCTGTCCCTGACTGTTGAAGTAGCCCTCAGCCAGTATATTTCCTTCTGAGGTGTTGAGTTCCACATCTGCCGTGATATTTTCCAGATCCCCTTTAAAACTTCCCGTTAATGACAGGTCCGCAGGTATTTTAATTCCAAGACTATCCTGTGCAACAAATTTTCTAATGTCTCCCCCAGTGGAACTGAGATGAACTGAAGGAAAACTGAAGGCGAGATCCTCGGTTTGAAGGGCATTGCTGATATGTCCCCTGGCACTGAGGCTGGTATTCCCCCAGGTGAAGTTGGAGGATGAAATATTCATCGATGCAAGGCTGCCTTCGACTCTAAGCTGACCTGACAGACTATTCTCTGCAAGAGTTCGTACATACTGATTTGATCTGAGTGAAGGCTGAAACAGGAACAGGTCCTGAGGCTCCAGGTAGATCTGTGAAAGGTTTGCCTGTATCTGAGCTTCCTCAGGGGTTTCAATGAAATCCTGCAGGGAGGAATATCCTAGGCGCAGATTTCCTTTAAGGCGGTTGTTGTTCAGGTCCACGACCAGATTGTCAAGGCGAAGGGCCTGTTCATCAACAGAAAAGGCCAGTCCTGAATTCCTAAGGATGATCCCGCTGGTTTCCCGGAAAGCGATCTCTTTAAGAGTTCCCCCAGCAGATCCTTCTTTAAGAAAAATATCTGTCCCTTCGAGTTGAAGGTTTCTAAAATCCATCGCCTGGGCATTAAATTCCCCTTTATTGTAAGGTACCCCCTCCACCTTATAAGCTATATCGTCATTCTCAAGGATTATCTCCTTCACCGTAATATCCCAGGGAGGCCATTGAAATCCCTGAGGTTCCCCGGATTGAGGAGACACAGCCTCAGTTTCTGAAACAGGCTCGGGAGAAGTGACTACGGACACTTCGGAGTCCTTTAAGTGGAAATAGGCGATGTCAATTATATTCTTGGAAAGGTCGGCCTCCGGCAGGTTCAGGGAAAGATTTCCTATATCAAGGTCAGCCTTCAGCCCGTCAGGAACCGATGCATAATGAGCTACTACATTTTCCATGAATAGTTCATCGGCTATAATATGAGGTAAAGGCACCTCCTCCTCATCCACTTTCTCAGGGAAGGGCTTTGTCCTTATATAAGAAATCTCTGAATCCGCCAGCACCGCCTCTGAGGCGTGGAAACTCAGGTTGGCCAGATCGAAAACCTCCATTTTAAGTCCCAGGGTGCCCACTTCCACTGAAGATTCCATTCCGGCCACCTGATCGACAAACAACAGGTCGAAATCGTTCACCTTTATATCCTCAATAATAATGTTGCGCTTGGCTGCAGTGGTATCAACGGGAGTCACGGTCGTCGTATCGGCTGGGGCCAGTGCTTCCAACAGGAATTCATAGTTGAAGCCGCTGATGCTGTCTTTCCGGATAACATTGGCCTTAAAACCCGAAGACACCAGGGAATTGATCCTGATATCACCTCCCCGGATGATGGGCCAGATGGGAATATCGGCTTCCAGCATTTCAGAAAATACCAGGGTATCCCCTGCCTTGTCTTCCATATAGAGATCCTCCAGAATTATATCCCCGGAAAAGGTAATATAGAGCCTGTCCACTTCAATGGTGGTACCTGTTTTTTCGGACAGGGAGGAAATGACTTTATCCTTCAGGATATCCTGCCCCCATTGACTTCTGAGAAAAAGAACAAGGAGAAAGAGCAGCAGGACAAAGCCGAGCAGGATTTTGACCAGTATCCGAAGAAACCCGAAAGCTTTCTTCTTTTTCTTCTTTTTTTCCAAATCGGGGTAAAATTAAAGGAACATTGGTTGTTTCTGGATTAACACGTAAAAAATAAAATTAATAACTGGAATCCTTTCTTTCCTTAAGAATAATTTAGCACCAAGGGGTTTTGAATTATAATCTTCCGTTAAAATCGAATTCCTGAGTTCGGCTTTTATATAACTTCGATATATAAAACGTTTTAATCATTGCTCCTAAAAAAACGGGCATAAATAAAAAAACAGAACCATATGAAACGAATTTTTGCAGTAACAGTACTGGCAGCGACCATGTTAACCTCCTGTGTTTCCAAGAAGAAATACACGGAACTGGAAACGAACTATAATAATACCCGAAGCGAGCTTCAGCAGGCCCAGGTTGAGAATGAAGAGCTGGAAACCAGACTCAGCGCCATTGAAGAAAGGGTATCAGATTATAATGCCAAGATAAATTCCCTAAGGGACGAGAATGACCAGAAACTCGAAATGAATGAACTCACTGCCATGTCCAATGTGAACAAGCAGAAAATGAGGGAAACTCTTACTAAAGTGGATCCTGCTGCCCTGGCAGAGGCGCAGACCCTGGAAGATTCCATTAACCTGGCTGTTTCCTATAACCTGAAACAGGAGATCAGCGAAGGAGAAAGTGATGATATCGAGATCACTGTCGATGAAACCGTAGTGATGATCAATGTTTCCGATGAGCTGTTGTTCAGAAGCGGAAGCGCAAGAGTGAGCCGGGATGCATATCCCCTGCTTCAGAAACTGGCTGATGTTATTAATTCAGAACCAAGTATGGAAGTAATGGTGGAAGGCCATACTGATGATAAAAAGGTGGTAGAGAATTCCTACCTTATTGATAACTGGGACCTGAGTGTGAGAAGGGCTACAGCCATCGTAAGATTGCTGCAGGACAGATTTGACGTGGCTCCTGAGAAGCTTATCGCTGCAGGACGCAGTAGCTATCATCCTTTAGTGGAGAACGATTCTGCCGAGAACAGGGCCAAGAATCGAAGGACCAGAATTGTGATCCTTCCTAATCTCGACAAGTTCCTTGCCCTGCTGGATTCAGAGGCATCTTCCAATAACAGGAACCAGGATATTAATCAGGAAACTGAGATGGAAATCGAGACAGAGGTCGAATCAGGTATCGACGAATAAACAATAATTAA